>NZ_JBWZCK010000003.1:0-367747 GCF_059383555.1 Pseudarthrobacter sp. MDT1-56 | reverse complement strand
CCGCTGCGGCGGGTGTCGCGGCTGCCGTCGCGGCTGCCGCCGGTGGTGCGGCCGCCGTCACGACCGCCGCCGGTGGCGCCGGCGTCGCGTCCGCCGGTCCGGGCACTGTCGCGTCCGCCGGTGCGGGCGCTGTCGCGTCCGCCGGTGCTCTGCCCGGTGCGGGGGGCGTTCTTCTTGCCTGTCTCGCCCAGGTCCTCCAGGACCTCGGCGTCGACGCCAGCCAGTACGCGCTTGTTGCGCGGGAGCCGGCCCTTGGTGCCCTCGGGGATGTCGAGCTCTTCGAAGAGGTGCGGCGAGGAGGAGTAGGTTTCCACGGGCTCCGGAACGCTCAGGCCCAAGGCCTTGTTGATCAGGCCCCAGCGGGGCATGTCGTCCCAGTCAACGAAGGTCACGGCCGTGCCCTTGTTGCCGGCGCGGCCGGTGCGGCCCACGCGGTGCAGGTAGATCTTTTCGTCTTCAACGCACTGGTAGTTGATGACGTGGGTAACGTCGTCGACGTCGATGCCGCGGGCGGCAACGTCGGTGGCGACGAGAACGTCCACCTTGTTGTTGCGGAAGGCGCGCAGGGCCTGCTCGCGGGCTCCCTGGCCGAGGTCGCCGTGGATGGCGGCGGCCGCGAAGCCGCGGTCCACGAGTTCCTCGGCAACCTTGGCGGCGGTGCGCTTGGTTTTGGTAAAGATGATGGTGCGGCCGCGGCCGCGGGCCTGCAGGATGCGGGCAACGACCTCGATCTTGTCCATGCTGTGGGCACGGTAGATCAGCTGGCGGATGTCGCGCTTGGTGAGGCCCTCGTCGTCCGGGTCGGCGGCGCGGATGTGGGTCGGCTTGGTCATGTAGCGGCGCGCCATGGCGACGACCGGGCCGGGCATGGTGGCCGAGAACAGCAGGGTCTGCCGGACCGGCGGGGTGCCGGCGATGAGGGTCTCGACGTCGGGCAGGAAGCCGAGGTCCAGCATTTCGTCGGCCTCGTCGAGGATGACCATCTTGACGTTCTTCAGCACGAGGTGCTTCTGCTTGTACAGGTCGATGAGGCGCCCGGGGGTGCCGACGACGACCTCGACGCCCTTCTGCAGGGCCTCGACCTGCGGCTCGTAGGCGCGGCCGCCGTAGATCGTGGTGATGCGGGCGTTGCGCTTGCGGGCGGCGTTCTGCAGGTCATTGGCGACCTGGACGGCGAGCTCGCGGGTCGGCACGATCACGAGGGCCTGCGGGGCGCCGGGTGCGGCCAGCGAGTCAAAGCCTGCATCGTCGGGTCCAACGACGCGCTGCAGCGCCGGGATGCCGAACCCGAGGGTCTTGCCGGTGCCGGTCTTGGCCTGGCCGATGATGTCGTGGCCGCTGAGGGCGACCGGCAGGGTCATGGCCTGGATCGGGAAGGGGTGGGTGATGCCGGCGTCGGCCAGCGACTCCACGATGTCGGCGCGGACGTTGAAGTCAGCGAAGGTTTTCTCGGCGATCTCGTGCGGCTTCTCGTCCGAGATGATGGTCTCTTCCGGCTCGAGCGTTTCCGTTCCGGATTCGTCGGTCAGAAGCTGGTGCGTGTGCAATTCACTCACTAGGGGAGTTTCCTTATTCATTTTGGGCTGCGCTGCTTGCTCAACGGGGCCGGCCGGGTGGCCGTTCCGGAGCACGCTCAGGCGCGCAGGCAATTCCAGTGGAAGCCGATCGCGGGCTATCTAAATGCTGGCACTGGGGACCAGCGGGTCTATCTCAAGATCGCGTAGGGGCGGGCTTGTTGAATTCGAAAATCAAGGAAATCAACGACCGGGCATCCATATCTACCCTTCCAGTCTAGCCGCACGCGGCCCGGATCCTCGACTGACACCGCAGGCGGCGCGCGGGAGCACAACCGATCGCTTAGCCCACCAGCTCCAGCCGGACCTCGCGGGTGGCAATGTCCGAGGACACGATCCGCACCCGGACCTGGGTGCCGGGTTCCAGTTCTCCGGGGCAGCGGGCGGTGACCGCGGGCTCGGCGATCTGCACGATCCCGGAGGGTCCGTTGCCGTTTCCCGGCTTGGTGCCGCCTCCTCCGTTACCGTTCTTTCCGTTCGCGTTCTTCCCGTTGCGGGGGTTCTTGGACCCCGAGATCACGACGGCGTCGAACTCCTGCCCGACGTGGTTCACCAGCAGCGCCGCCTCGACGGTATCGAGGGAGAGGCGCTCCAGTTTGGCAGCAAGCTGGTCCGAGGTCGCCATGATCGCCGGAAGGGAGGGAAGGGCCTCACGGGCCCAGTCCGGGACAGCCATGCCGTTGCTCAGCGCCTCGCAGATGACAAGGACGAACCGGTCGATCAGTCGGCGCAGCGGGGCGGTGGAGTGGGCATAGGCAGCGCCGATGGCGGCCTGGGTGGCGGCGTCGGGCACGGTCCCGTCGAAGGGGGTGTAGCCGGCGCCGCGGAACAGCATGCCGGCGGAGTGCACGATCGCCAACTGCCGGGGGTCCGTCGGATCGAGCGTGCGCAGGTATTCGCCGTAGCTCACTTCGCCGTCCCAGGGCTTGCCCAGGGCGCGGGTCTGGCGGTGGAAATGCGCCAGCGAGGCCTCATCGGGGGCCGGCATGGTGCGCAGGATGCCGACCTTGCCCGCCAGCATGATCTCCGCGGCGGCCATCCCCGTCATCAGGGAAATCTGGGCGTTCCAGTCCTCCACGGGCAGCGGAGGCGCGGCGGCGATCCGGTAGCCGCCGTCGGGCAGCTGTTCGATTTCCTGTTCCGGCATGTTCAGGCTGGCGCCGCCGCGGAGCCGTTCCAGCTCAACCCGCTTTATCCCGACTTCCTTGAGCAGCTGCAGCACGGGCGCGGCGGTGCCGGCGTCGAGCTCGGCCTGCACCCCCCGGTAGTTGAGCTTCGCGCGGCTCCGGACCGTCGCGCGGCGGACCAGCACCGCGGACACCCCGGCCGCGGCGTCCAGCTCGAATTCCCAGACAAACGCAGCGCAGTGCTGGCCGGCGAGCAGGCTGCCGGCTTCTTCGCTGATGATTTCCGGGTGCAGTGGAATCCGGCCATCCGGAGTGTAGAAGGTCTGGCCGCGGCGGCGGGTTTCGGCGTCGAGCGCCCCGCCGGGGGCCACGAAGGAAGGGACGTCGGCGATCGCGTAGAAGACCTTATAGCCCTCCCCGGAACGGTCAATGAAGAGGGCCTGGTCCAGGTCGGTGGAGGACGCTGGATCGATGGTCACAAACTCGATGTGCGTGAAATCCAGCTCCGGCAGCTCATGCCCGGCGACTGCCTCCTTGGCTTCCCGGAGTGCGTCCTCAGGGAAGGGGCCCGGCAACTCCAGCGTCGTGCGCAGCGCGTTGAGCGCCTCGGCCAGTTGGTTCTTCTGCTGGTGGACACTGGGGGTCAAGCGATGATGGGACACGAAAATCAGATTAGCTTCATTTACGCCATTAGTCTTGGATCATGAGCACATCCCCGGCTGATCCTGCCCATTACAACAGCTTCCTGATGGATCTGCTCGGCGTGATGGCTTACGGCGAGCTTTCCGCCTTCGAGCGGCTCTCCTCCGATGCGCGGTATTCACCCACCCTGCACGACCGTGCGGTGCTGGGCCGGCTCGCCGTGATCGAGTTCCAGCACTATGAGCTGGTGAGCGCCAAACTCGACGCCATGGGCCTGGATGCGGAGGCCGCCATGCTGCCGTTCCAGCCGTCCGTGGACCACTTCCACGAACGCACCCGGCCGGCGGACTGGTACGAATCCCTGATGAAGGCGTACGTCATCGACACCGTCTCCGCGGATTTCTACCGTGCCATTTCCCGCTACGTCGACGCCGGAACCCGGACCCTGGTGGAGCAGATCCAGTCCGATGGGGGCGCGACGGCGGTGCTGCGGGAGCGGATCAAGACCGCCCTTGCCGACGACCCGCGGCTGGCTTCGCGGCTGGCGTTGTGGGCGAGGCGCCTGCTCGGGGAAGCACTGACCCAGGCGCAGCGGGTGAGTTTTGAGCACGCCTTCATCGGGGGCCTGATCGGCGCGGACGAGGACCGGTCCAAGGAACTGGTCCGCGAGCTGATGGCGGAACTGGCGGCGAACCACTCACGCCGGATGACCGAGCTCGGCCTGGCCGGCTGAGCGGACGGACCGGACCGGACCCAGTTCCCCGCGTTCAGTTCCCCGCGGCGTCGAGTGCCGCGAGCAGGGCCCGGGCGGCGTCCGCGGGATCGTCGGCTTCGGTGATGGCGCGGACCACCACGATTCTCCGCGCGCCCGCCTCCACCACCTGCTCCACATTTCCAAGGTCAATGCCGCCGATCGCGAACCACGGCACCTCGCCCGCGACTTCGCCCCGGGCCTGGCCCTCGGCCAGGGCCGATGCCCGGCGGGTCGCGTCAGCCGCGTAGCGCACCAGATCAAGCCCGACGGCGGCGCGCCCCGGCTTGGTGGGGGTGGCCCACACCGGCCCGACACAGAAGTAGTCCAGGCCAGTGCGGCCGGTGGAGGCGGCGATGGCTGAGTCCACCTGGTCCGGGCTGTGGGTAGAGAGCCCGATCGCGGTGTCCTCGCCCAGGAAGTCCCGGGCAGCCCCGAGGGGGATGTCCTTCTGCCCGATGTGGAACACCGGCGCCCCGGAGAGCGAGGCCAGGTCCGCCCGGTCGTTGACGGCCCAGAGCCGGTCGTGACGGCGGGCCGCCTGGTGCAAAACCTCCAGGAGTTCCAGCTCCTCGGCTGCCTCCAGGGACTTGTCGCGAAGTTGGATGATGTCAACGCCGCCGGCAAAGGCCGCGTCCACGAAGGCCGCGAAGTCGCCCCGGTCCTGGCGGGCCCCGGTGCAGAGGTAAAGGCGGGCAGTGGCGTGGGCGGCATCCTGGCTCATGCGTTCAGCCTAGTTCCTCTAAACTGGGCGAATACCGCGGGAGCCCGCCGCAGCCGATCACGCCACAGGCGTCCGGCGCGCACGGGCTGAGAGGGCGTCAGAGCCGACCGCTTGACCTGATCCGGTTAGTACCGGCGTAGGGAAGGAATCCTTCTTGGGCCACACATCCGTCCGCGGCACGCCCGCGGGACCTGAAGCAGCGATGGCCGATGACGCCGAAACCCCGGAATGTTACGACGTTGCCGTGATCGGCGGCGGAGTCGTCGGCCACGGGATCGCCTGGGCAGCGCGGCTCTCGGGCCGTTCGGTCGCCCTGATCGACGATGCCCCCGGAAGCGGCGCCAGCTGGGCGGCTGCCGGCATGCTCGCCCCGGTGAGTGAACTGCACTACCAGGAGGAAGCTCTCCTCGAGCTCATGCTGGAATCCTCCCGCCTTTGGCCGGCTTTCGCCGCCGGACTGGATGGCGGGCTGGACGGCGGAGCAGACCGTGGAGCCGGGCGGGCCGGGACAGACGACGGCACGGGTTACCTCACGACGCCGACTCTCGCCGTGGGTGCCGATGCCGCCGACCGCCGGGCGCTCGCGGACCTGCGCGCCGTCCAGCAGGGGCACGGCCTTGCCGTGGAGCCGCTGACCGTCCGGGAGGCACGGCTACGTGAGCCGCTGCTGAGCCCGGGCATCTCCTGCGCTTTCGACATTCCCGCCGACCACCAAGTGGACCCGCGCCGTCTGATCGCCCGGATCGGCGGACTCCTGGCCGCCGACAGCCGCTGCCGGATCATCAGCCGGCGCGCTGCCGGGCTGCTCTGGGCGGACGGACGGGTGACGGGCTCCAGCCTCGTCGGCGGCGGCACCGTCCGGGCCAAAGAAACCATTGTGGCCAACGGCCTGGGCGCCGCCGCGCTCAGGGGCCTGCCTGCCGGACTCCGGTTGCCGCTGCGGCCGGTCCACGGCGACATCCTCCGGCTCCGGGTGCCGGAGAAACTGCGGCCGCTGCTGACCGCGACGGTGCGGGGACTGGTCCGTGGCGTGCCGGTTTACCTCGTTCCCCGGCAGGACGGCACGGTGGTGATCGGAGCCACCCAGCGGGAAGATGACCTCGGAGCCGACGACCAGACGAAAGCCACGGACCGCGGCAACCCTTCCGGCGGCAACCAGGCCGGCGGCGCCGTGTCCGCGGGCGGCGTCTACCAGCTGCTGCGCGACGCGCAGCAGCTGGTCCCCGCCGTCGCCGAACTGGAACTGCTCGAGGCCACGGCGCGGGCCCGGCCCGGGACTCCGGACAACGCGCCGCTGCTGGGCCGGGTCGCTGATCCGCAGCACGGGGACGTGGCGGGACTCATCATCGCCACCGGGTTCTTCCGGCACGGCATCCTGCTTACCCCCGCTGCCGCGGAGATCTGCCGGCAACTGCTGGACGGCGTCGCGGACCCCCGCTGGGCGCACTTCCGGCCGGACAGATTCGCCACCGGACCGCAGGTCACCGGCACGCAGGAAACAGCCCCCCGGAATACCACCAACCGGGACACCACCCCTGAGCACAGCAAGGAAACGGTATGAACATCCGACTGAACGGAACAGAGCACTCGCTCGCCGACGGCGCCTCGGTCAGCACCCTCGTCAGCCAGATCACCGGCCGGCCGCTGGCCCCGAACGGCCAGTCTGCGGACGGCGGGAAACTTGGGGTCGCCGTGGCCCGCAACGCGGAGGTGGTTCCGCGCAGCCAATGGCACGGCACCGCGCTCGCCGACGGCGACGACATCGAGCTGGTCACGGCGGTACAGGGAGGATGAGCAACATGGCGGAAACCACACGGGCCGCGGAACAGGCGGTCTCACCGGCGGCGGCAGATCCCTTCACGGTCGACGGCGTGCAGTTGGGGTCGCGGCTGATCATGGGCACCGGCGGGGCGCCGAGCCTGGACGGGCTGGGGGCCGCGCTGCTGGCCTCCGGCACCGAGCTGACCACCGTCGCGATGCGGCGCTACTCGCCGGCGGAGGCAGGGTCGCTGTTCCAGCTGCTGCTGGACCACAACATCCGGGTGTTGCCCAACACCGCGGGCTGCTTCACGGCCAAGGACGCCGTGCTGACGGCTGAACTGGCCCGCGAAGCCCTCGAAACGGACTGGGTGAAGCTGGAAGTCATTGCCGACGAGCACACCCTGCTGCCGGATGCCGTGGAACTCGTCGAGGCCACCGAACTGCTCGTGGGCCGCGGGTTTAAGGTCTTCGCCTACACCAACGACGACCCGGTGCTGGCCCTGAGGCTGGAAAACCTCGGCGCCGCCGCGGTGATGCCCCTGGGCGCGCCGATCGGCACCGGACTGGGCATCCTGAATCCGCACAATATCGGGCTGATTGTTTCGCGGGCCTCCGTGCCCGTGGTCCTGGACGCCGGGATCGGCACCGCCTCGGACGCCGCCCTGGCCATGGAGCTTGGCTGCGACGCCGTGCTGCTGGCCACGGCCGTGACCCGCGCGCAGAATCCGGTGCTGATGGGGGAGGCCTTCAAGCACGCGGTGATCGCCGGTAGGCTGGCCAAAAGGGCCGGCAGGATCCCGCGCCGGGAGCACGCGCTGGCGTCCTCGGCTATGGAGGGCCGGGCCGAATTCCTCTAGGGCCGGAACCGCTCAGCCCGCACACCTTGCGGTTGGGGCCATCCGGGGAAGGCCCGGCCCGACGCAGCAAGGAGCCCGCCATGGCAGCCCCAAATGACATCCTCAGCGAGAGCCAGGTCGACGCCGCCCTGGCGCAGCTGCCGGACTGGAGATACCGGCTCGGCGGTCTCGTTACGGCCTACAAGGCACCGACGGCGGCCGCGGCGCTGGAGCTGATTGCCGCCGTCGGACGCTTGGCCGAGGAGCAGAACCACCACCCGGACCTGGATTGGCGCTACAACCGGGTCTTCCTGCGCTACAGCTCCCACGACGCCGGGGACGAAGTCACACGGCGGGACGTCGCGGCCGCGACTGCCGCCGGTGCGGCGGCGGCCGGAGTCGGCGCCACCGCGGAACCGGGCCTGTTCCGGACCGTGGAGGTGGCCATCGATTCCGAGGATCCGGCCGCCATTGCGGAGGTCTGGCGGGTGGCTCTCGGCTACCGCCGGGGCGGCGCGAACGACCTGGTGGACCCGTTCGGGCGTGGCCCGACGCTCTGGTTCCAGGAGACGTCCACTCCCAGTCCCAACCGGGTGCACCTGGACATCCACCGCAGCAGGGCCGAGTCGGGTCCCGTGCTGGAGAAAACTGCGGCCGCCGGGGCCTTAATGAACCGTGACCACGCACCCAACTGGGTGGTGGTCACGGA
Organism: Pseudarthrobacter sp. MDT1-56; assembly: GCF_059383555.1. NCBI lineage: Bacteria > Bacillati > Actinomycetota > Actinomycetes > Micrococcales > Micrococcaceae > Pseudarthrobacter > Pseudarthrobacter sp. MDT1-56. Next base: position 359,623 of record NZ_JBWZCK010000003.1, on the reverse strand, counting down.
TCCGCAGGGAAACCAGCTGTGCCTGTGCACTGAAGCAGGCCACGGTCCCGGCGTGCCGGAGGCATGAGCTCCGGCGGCCGGCCCGCTTCCCGGCGGCTAGTAGCGCAGGATGGCGGTGAGCCGTGCGGTGTCGCGGCTGGTGCGGGTTTTGCCCAGGTACAGCACCGCCGCCACGGAGGCGGCGGCACCCAGGACCATGGGGAGCACCCACGGAATCCAGGTCAGCCCCGGCTGGTAGCCAAGTCCGGCGGCCATGAAGGCGATCCAGCTCAGCATCCCGACGGTCAGTGAGACCCCGGCTGGCACGGCGATCCCGTACTTGGCGTGGCGCTTGTCGTTGGCCCACACCACAAAGCCCGCGGCCACGGTTACCAGGGCGACCACAATCAGGGAAAGCATGTCGGGACTCCTTGCGGTTTGGGGAACCGGCCAGCCGGCAGGGGTGCTGCCGGCGCACAGGGGCGGCTGGTGGTTAGAGCGCGCCGAAACCGACGCGGCGCGTTTCCTCGGCGCCGATTTCAACATAGCCCAGGACGTTCGCGGGGATGATGATCTGGCGGCCCTTTTCGTCGGTCAGGCGCAGCTCCGTGCCCTTCGCGATGGCCTCGCCGACCACCTTGGCAACGGCGTCGGCCTCCTGGGACGATTCCAGGACAATTTCGCGGCCGATGTTCTGTATGCCGATCTTTACTTCCACAGCAAGGCCTCCCAGCCAATCAAAGTTTTTCTCAGGGTGTTATCTCTATTTGTAGTCTAGGTTTCCTTGGGGAAGCGGGAGATTCCGCGCCAAGCTAAACGGTAGATGAGATCGCTGGCCACATCGAGGTCAAGATTCCCGTCGGTTTCCAGCCAGTACCGGGCGCTGACCTGCGCCATTCCGGCGAGACCGCGGCCCAGCAGCTGGGATTCCAGTTCGGGCAGCTTGGTGTCCTCGGCGATGACCCGGGCGACGGCGTCGGCGAAGGTCTTGTTGAAGGCTTCCAGCCGTGCACTGACATCGGCGTCATTGACGAGGTCGGATTCGAAGACGAGGCGGTGCGCCTGGTCGTCACTGGCGATGAAGCGGAAGTAGGCCCGCATCACTGCCTGGACACGCTCGTCGTTGTCCGTGGTGGAATTGAGCGCCCCGAGCAGCAGCCCAATCAGTTTGCTCAGCTGGCTGTCCAGCAGGGCCAAATACAGCTCGCGTTTGGACGGGAAGTGCTGGTACAGCACCGGCTTGCTGACGTGGGCGGTCTCGGCGATTTCGTCCATCGCTGCCCCGTGGTAGCCGTTGGCAACGAACACTTCCTGGGCCGCCGCGAGCAACTGTGCCCGGCGCTCATCGCGGGGCAGCCGTGCCGATCGCTGTCCGCTGCGTGCCGGGACGTCCGGTGACTTTCCGGCATTACCCCGCTCAACCGGTGCCTGATGAACCACTGTGGGCCTTCTTTCCTTGCTGTTACGTCCACTTTACGTGCCGGTAATATGACCTGGCGGCATCTTCGGGCATAGATTGAAGTATGGCTTCCAAGTACACCCCCAGCCCAGCCTCCGCGACCCCGGAAACAGCATCCAGGGCGCCCGGACCGCTGGTGGAACCGGCCGACGGTTTGAGCCCGGACGAGGTGGAGCGCTACTCCCGGCACCTGATCATTCCGGAGATCGGGTCCATCGGGCAGCGCCGCCTGAAGAACGCCAAGGTCCTTGTGATCGGCGCCGGGGGCCTGGGCTCTCCCGCGCTGCTGTACCTGGCCGCCGCCGGGGTGGGAACGCTGGGAATCGTCGACGACGACACCGTGGACCCGAGCAACCTCCAGCGCCAGGTGATCCACGGCGTGGCGGACGTGGGCCGGCCCAAGATCGAGTCGGCGCGCGACGCCATTGCCGCCCTGAACCCGCTCGTGGAGGTCCGGCTGCACAATGTCCGGCTGGATGCCTCCAACGCCCTGGAACTGTTTGCCGGCTACGACCTCATACTTGACGGCGCCGACAACTTCGCCACCCGCTACCTCGTAAACGACGCCGCGGCGATTCTCGGCAAGCCCTACGTCTGGGGTTCGATTTTCCGCTTCGACGGGCAGGTCAGCGTCTTCTGGGAACAGTTCGGGCCTACTTACCGTGACCTGTACCCGGAGGCGCCGCCCGCGGGCTCGGTGCCGTCCTGCGGGGAAGGCGGTGTGTTCGGGATGCTCTGCGCCGCAGTGGGCTCGCTTATGGTGACGGAGGCCGTCAAGCTGATCACCGGCGTCGGGCGTTCCCTGCTGGGCCGCGTGGCGCTTTTCGACGCACTCGGCGGGACCTGGCGCGAAATCAAGGTCTCCCGGGATCCCGAGGCTGAGCGGATCACGGAATTGACCGACTACGAGGCTTTCTGCGGCATCACCCCGGCCGCCGCGGCGGGCACCGAACACACTGTGACGGCAACGCAGCTGGCCACGATGCTGGCCTCCCGCACAGCCGGACTCAAGGACTTCCACCTGGTTGATGTGCGGGAAACAGGGGAGTACGACATCGTCCGGATCGATGGGGCCGTGCTGATCCCGCAGGGCCGGATCCTGGCCGGCGAGGCCTGGCCTGAGCTGCCGCAGGACACGGACATCGTGTTCCACTGCAAGGCCGGGACCCGGTCCGCGGCCGTCCTCGCCGCTGCCCGGGCTGCCGGTTATGAGCGCGTCAGCCACCTCGACGGCGGAATCCTTGCCTGGGTGCGGGACGTGGAGCCGGACAAGCCGGTCTACTGATCCGGCCAGCCCGAAGTGAACCGTTGCGTAGGGGCCGGTGAGATGTCGGTGCGATGGTGATTGTGCGATTTGGCTCGGTTGGAATGGGAGACGAGGACTCATGGATGTCAACGTGAGAACGCCGGACGTCAACGAGCTCAATCAGATATTTCGCGTGCTGAAGCAGTGGCAGTACGACGAGGGACCACTACATCTGCATCCGGGCGACTTGGGCTGGTACTCACTCCGTGGAGCTGCTGCCACTGCCGCTGCGACACGGGTGTGGTCGTATGGTGGCACGGCTCTGGCGATCGCGCTCGTCGACGGCCCCCAGTTGTTGCGATTCGCGATGGACCCGGCGCGGCACCAGGACGAGTCTCTCGCCGTTCGCATCGTCGCGGATGTCGCTGAGCCGGCGACTGGTGTCCTCGATGCAGGAAGCGCGACCATCGAGGCGCGCGGCGCGTTGGCTCTCTCCGAGCAACTCGCGAAGGAGGGGTGGTTGCCCGACGAGCCGTGGACACCGCTCCAGCGTAATCTGGCAGCACCTGTCGAGGTTGCAGGTCTCCGGATCGAGACCATCGAACCAGTTTGTACCGATGAGTGGGTGTCTGTTCACTGGTCGGCCTTTCGCGGAACGCCCATCCCGGACGGGCGGCTTCGCAACTTCGTAGATGGATGGCGGGCAGCCGCGGAGGGACCATTTCTTGACTCCGCGCGCATCCTGTCGCTCTACGACGACAGCCATGCAGTCGCCGTCGCCGCGGTATGGTCTGCTGGCGCCGGGCGTCCCGGTCTCATCGAGCCGATGGGGGTGCATCACGAGCACCGCGGTCGCGGGTACGGCACAATCATGACGCTTGCAGCCGCGGCGGCGCTTCGCGAGATGGGCTCATCCAGCGCCACAGTCTGCGCAGAGAGCTCTAGCACTGGCGCCGTATCCACCTACCTGGCGGCCGGATTCTCCGCCCATCCCGAGGTTACCGACTGGCGTCGCGATCCGTGACGCCTCGACGGTGGCCCCCAACGCAGCACTGGACCGACACAAGCTGACCGGAACGCCATCCTTCACCGGGCAGCTCAGTCGAACGGTGACCGAAGGCTATGGCATCCAGATCATTGGCAGTTACGGTGGCTCCATGAGGGTCAGGATGCTGCCGATCATGTGCGGGACGACAGAGTTCAATGACGCCCTCGACCACTACGAGACGAAAGGCTGGCGCCGTGCGGAAACTGATCTACGGCATGAATATCACCCTGGACGGCTACATCGCCGCGGCCGGCGACGACATCGGCTGGGGCGGGCCGAGCGACGAACTGTTCCAGTGGTGGCTCGACCAAGAGCGGGCTAGCAGCCTGTCGCTGTACGGCCGCAAGCTCTGGGAAGCCATGAGCTCCTACTGGCCGACCGGCGACGAACAGCCCAACGCCACCCCGGCGGAGATCGAGTTCGCGCGGAACTGGCGGGACACGCCGAAGGTGGTGTTTTCCTCGACGATCGACACGGTCAACTGGAACACCCGCCTGGTCACCGGCGACGCGATCGCCGAGATCACCCGGCTCAAGGCCGGGGACGGCGGCCCGATGAGCGTCGGCGGCGCAACGCTCGCCGGGGCGGCCATGCGGGCAGGGCTGATCGACGAATACGCGCTAGCCACCCATCCGGTCCTGGTGGGCGGCGGCACTCCGTTCTTCACGTCGCTGGACAGCTGGGTGAACCTGAATCTGGTGGAGACGCGGACGTTTCCCGGCGGCGTGGTCCTGACCAGGTACGAGGCGAGGCGCTGAGCGCGATTCCCCCGCGCGGACGGGGAAGTACTCCCGCCACGAACGGCTCCACGTCGATGGGCATCAGATAGTCCGGAATGTGCCTGCGCACCGCCCCGGCGACCTCAGCCTTCAACAGAGACGGTTGCGCCACAATATGGCCCACCGACACATCGAAGTCCGCGAACAACAAACGCGCCAACTCCCATTGGGACTCGCAGAGCACCAGGTCCCGCTCCGAAGTGCGGCGTCAGTCTGGGCGTATGGAAAGCACGGCATGGAGTGCGGAGAGCATGGAGGCCCTGGCGGCTGTCGCCGGGTCCGTCGCTGCCCTGTCTGCTTTCACCGGCGTCGGGGCGGACCACGCTGATCCCTCCGGTATTGGTTCTATCCGGGAGGCCAAAGCTGATCCGCTCTGGGCTGATCCGTTGCGGGATTTGGCGGATGCGTGCCTGGACGGGATGGCCGGGGCGGCCCGGCGGGAGGCCCGGAACGCTGCGCTGAAGGTACGCCTGACCGCGGGCTACGCTGAGGCGACCCGGGCCCTGGCCTCCCCGGCGGCGTCCCCGCAGGACCGCGCCGTCCGGGAGATGGCGTTGGTGGCCGAGGTCGCGTGTGTCCTGACCGTCAGCGAACACGCCGCCGGCGCCTTCTTGTCCGAGTGCCAGGCCCTGACCACGCGGCTGCCGCTGACCCTGGCGGCCCTGCAGGCCGGGACAATCTCGTGGGCCCACGCCCGGATCATGGTGGACGAAACCAGCAACCTGGATCCGGCCGGGGCGGCGGCATTGGAGGCGCACTTCCTGGACCCGGACGCCCCGAACCCGGCCCGGGGGTGCCCTGCCGGGGACCTCACCCCGGGACGGTTCCGCTCCAAGGCGCGCACGTGGCGGGAACGCCACCACCCGGTCAGCATCGAGAAACGCCACACCAAGAGTGCCGCGGACCGGCGGGTCGAATACTGCCCTGACCGGGACGGCATGGCCTGGCTCTCCGCCTACCTCCCGGCCGACACCGCCGCGGGAATCTGGGAACGGACCACCGCCGCCGCCCGCGCCCTGCAGGGCCCGGAGGAGGCCAGGACCCTGACCCAGCTCCGCGCCGACGTCGCCGCCACCTGGCTCCTCAGCACTGGACTGGCCGAAGGCGGCACCGGGACCATCGGCGGCACAAGCGAGGGAGGACACGGTCTGGCTGGCGGCGCCGGCACCGGCACGGATGTCAGCGGCCTGGGTGGGGGTGTGCCGGTCCCGCGGGCGCAGGTCCTGGTCACCGTCCCGGTCCTGTCCCTCCTGGGTGCCGGGGAGGAACCGTCGATGCTGGACGGGTACGGGCCGATCCCGCCGTCGATGGCCCGCCGCCTGATCGCCGACGGCGCGGGTTCCTTCTACCGGGTCCTGACGGACCCGCGGGACGGGGCCCCGCTGGAAATCGGCCGGACCAGCTACCGCCTCACGAAAACCCAGCGCCACTGGCTCCGGCTCCGCGACGGCAGATGTCCCTTCCCGGGGTGTAACAACCCCTCCCTGGACAACGAGGCAGACCATCTCCTGGCCTGGGCCGGCGGAGGCACCACCGGGATCACCAACCTCGGCCAGCCCTGCCCCAAGCATCACCGCCTGAAGCACAGCTCGGCCTGGACACCGTCCGGGGCAAGCGAACACAGCCCGCCGGGCTGGACCTCACCGTCAGGCCGGATATACGCCAGCGAACAGCAGGACTGGGAACCACCAGACTGGCCGGGCCACAAACCGGCCGCGGGCACACTCCCGGACCCGAGCCCGGGCCAGGACCTGCCCGCGCACCCAGGCTGGGATCCCGACCTGGACCCACCCCCGGATCCGGACTGGGGTCCCGACCTGGACCTACCGCCGGACCACGGCCGGGATCCCAACCTGGAACTGCCGCCGGACCCCTTCCCGGACTGGTACCTAATGATGGCCGGGCACCCCTGGCCAGCCGTAGACGCCGACCGCTAGAGCCTGACTCTGAAGTGCGTGACGGGTTGGCGTGCTGGAGCATGTCGCGGACTGGCGTCTTGGCGCATGGCCGAGGGGAGCGGATCGAATCGTTCATGCCGGGTTTTGACGGGAAGTGGCAGGGTCGTTCTCCGCGCCAGCTAGCCGGCTAGCGCTGGTGGGCGGTTAGCCCTGGGGGAAGCGCCGCTTAGGCGGTTTCCCGGACGGCGCCCGAGGCGGGACGTTCATCGTGGACAACGGGGCATTCGGCGGCAGCTTTGGCCGCTGGCGGTTCAACCGTGATGCCGTACAGCGCCTCAAGGGCAGCCACGTAGTCTTCCTGCTGGCCATTGGCGGCGAGCTCGCGGGCCCGGACCGTGGGGACGTGCAGCAGCTGCTTGACCATCCGGCGAAGTGCGAACTCAACTTCCTCGGCAGCGGCGGTGCAGCCGTGACGGGCCCGGACCTTTTCCATTTCCGCGTCCAGCACGTTCATCGTGTGCCGGCGGAGGGCGACAATGGCCGAGTCCACCGAGCGGGCCTCGCGTTCCTGTTCGAACGCGCTGGCCGCGCCGGCCACGATGCTGCTGGCCTGGGCCAGCGATTCGGCCTGTTCCTGCGGGGCGGCCAGACGGACCGATTCAAGTGTGAGCAGTTCGACGCGGTCGAGTCCGCCGACGGCGGGATCAAAATCGTGCGTGAGGGCCAGATCAATGGCGATCAGGGGCTGCGGCGAGAACGCCCGGACCCTGGCCAGCTCTGACGCTTCAACGCGGGTGTCCGCCCCGCTGCAGCCGATCATGACGTCGGCGGCGGCGACGGCGGCCGGGAGGCTGTCGCCGTCCAGTGCAGTCCCGCCGCGGGTGGCGACGAAACCGGCGGCACGGCCGGAGGAAGAGTAGACGGAGACATCCGTGCAACCGCGCTCACGCAACAGCGACATGGTGGCGCCGGCGTAAGCGCCGGTGCCGAACACCACGACCTTTTTGGTGGACCAGGCGGGAACTTCGGACAACTCGGTCGCGAGGTCCAAGGCGACGGAGACCACCGAGAGGCCGCGGGCGCCGAGGGCGGTCTGGGCCCCGACGTCCTTGGCGGTTTTAGACGCCGCCTGGAAGAGCCGGACCAGGCCGGCGCTGGCCGTGCCTTCGTGCTGGGCCGTAATCAGGGCCCGGCGGACCTGGCCGGCGATTTCGCGTTCGCCGACGACGGCCGAGTCCAGCCCGGAGCTGACGGAGAAGAGGTGCCGGGTGACGTCCGCGCCCGTGCGGGTGTTGAAGGAGCGCGCCACGAGCTGTTCGTTGAGTCCGGTGGAGCCGCTGAGCTGGGCGATGAGGGCCAGGCGGGCGTCTTCGACGTCGTCGTGCCGGGGCGCTTCACCGTAGATTTCGAAGCGGTTGCAGGTGGCAAGGACAATGGCACCCGCCACGGCCGGCGATCCGGCGAGGGCGGATGTGGCGAGCTCGGAAGCGCCGGTGCTCAATTGAGCAACGGTCTCGAGGTCGATGTCGGCGTGGGTCGCCACCAGAGAAAAAAGAACCACAGCATCACAATCATAGCTTTTTCGTTCCGGTGTAGAACAACGGCCCGGCGTGCGACTGCACACGCGGGGCTGTGATTCGCGCCACGGCGGGGGCGCAGCCCGGGTCGCTGAACGTGCCGGTGACAGGCTGTCGTTATCTTTTGGGGCTGATTTTCGGCACAATCGAAGGCATGACTCCTCGCGCTGCGGCAACTCCTGAACTCTCCGGCCTTGACGCCGGGCACCCTCTGATGGACGGTCGCACCGCGGATTCCCCGCTGATTACCGCCTACCGCGGCGGCAAGCCTTCCCGCCGTCCGGTGTGGTTCATGCGGCAGGCCGGCCGCTCGCTGCCCGAATACCTCAAGCTGCGCGAGGGCGTCGCCATGCTGGACTCCTGCCTGCGCCCCGAACTTGCCTCCGAGATTACGCTGCAGCCGGTCCGCCGCCACGACGTCGACGCCGCCATCTTCTTCTCCGACATCGTCATTCCGCTCAAACTGGCCGGAGTCGGCGTGGACATCGTCCCCGGCGTCGGTCCCGTGCTGGAGAAGCCGGTGCGCACCGCGGCCGATGTCGCCGCCCTGCCCCAGCTCACTTGGGAAGCCCTCGAACCCATCCGGGAGGCCGTCCGCCTCACCGTGGCCCAGCTGGGGAAGACACCGCTGATCGGATTTGCCGGCGCACCGTTCACGCTCGCGGCGTACATGGTGGAAGGGAAGCCTTCCCGCGACCACCTCGGCCCGCGCACCATGATGCACGCCGACCCGGAGACCTGGACCGCGCTGGCCAACTGGGCCGCGGACGCCTCCGGCATGTTCCTCCGCGCCCAACTCGAAGCGGGCGCCTCCGCAGGCCAGCTCTTCGACTCCTGGGCAGGCTCCCTCGGCCTGGCCGACTACAAACGCTTTGTCGCCCCGGCCTCCTCCCGCGCCCTGGACCACGTGCGTGACCTCGGCGCCCCGCTGATCCACTTCGGCACCGGCACATCGGAGCTGCTCGTCGCCATGCGCGACGTCGGCGTCGACGTCGTCGGGGTGGACTACCGGCTGCCGCTGGACGAAGCCAACCGCCGGCTGGGCGGCACGGTGCCGCTGCAGGGCAACATCGACCCCGCCCTGCTGTCCGCGCCGTGGGAGGTGCTGGAAGCCCACGTCCGCGACGTCATTGCCGCCGGCGCCTCAGCCCCCGGCCACGTGCTGAACCTCGGCCACGGCGTTCCGCCGGACACCGATCCCGACGTGCTGACGCGCGTCGTCAAGCTCATCCACTCGATCTCCCCGGAGTAAGCGCGTGGAGGCAGCCCGCCCCGACCGGTATACCGCAGCGCCCACCGCCGTGGTGGTGGGCGGCGGGATCTCCGGTCTGCTGGCCGCGCGGGAACTGGCCCGCGCCGGCGTCCGCACCACGGTCCTGGAGGCCTCCGGCGCGTGGGGCGGCTGCGTGGGTAGCCATGTGGTGGCCGGCCTGACCCTGGACAGCGGCGCCGAGTCCTTCGCCACACGCTCGTCCGCAGTGGCGGATCTCGCCGCCGAACTGGACCTGGCCGGAATGATCGTCGCCCCGCAGCCGGGCGGAGCGTGGGTCCAGTTGCCGGACGGCCCGCGCGAGCTTCCCCGCACCGGCGTCCTGGGCATCCCGGCCAACCCCTGGGACCCTGAAGTCCGCCGCACCCTCGGCCTCCTCGGTTCGCTCCGGGCCTCGCTCGACAAGTTCCTGCCCGTCTCGCTGGGTACCCGGGCCGAGGCCACGAGCGTCTCGGCGCTGGTCCGTGCACGGATGGGGCGGCGCGTGCTCCAACGGCTCGTGGCGCCCGTCGTCGGCGGAGTCCACTCCGCGGACCCGGATGTCCTCGACATCGACATGGTGGCCCCCGGACTGCGCGCCGGGATCCGTGATCACGGCTCCCTCGCCGCCGCCGTTGGGGCGCAACGTCGTGGAACCCCGGCTGGGGGAGCGGCGGTCCCCGGGGCGGCGTCCGGGCTGCAAAAGGCGGGATCAGCCGTCGCAGGGTTGCGCGGCGGGATGCACACCCTGATCCCGGCTCTACTGTCCGATCTGCGCAGCCAGGGCGTGACGCTGCTCGGTGGCACCCGAGCCGACGCCGTGGAGCGCACGGCCGACGGCTGGCGGGTGTCCACGGGTGGCACCGCCTACGACGCCGGTCTCCTGGTCGTCGCCGTGGAAGGCCCTGCCGCCATCGAACTGCTCGCCGGAGCCCTGCCGGAGCTGGCCGGCCGCCGTCCCGAGCCCGGACCCGACGTCAGCCTGGTCACACTCGTGGTGGACCTGCCCCGGCTCGACGCCCGCCCGCGGGGAACCGGAATCCTGGTCGCGCCGCAGAGCCCCGGAGTCCGGGCCAAGGCACTCACCCACGCCACCGCCAAGTGGGAGTGGCTGGCAGCACAGACCGGCCCCGGTACCCACGTTGTCCGGCTGTCCTACGGGCGCGGTGACACCCGGCACGGGGCCACTGTCCGCCCTGAGCCCGGCACCGACAGCGAGTTGTTCGAGGCTGCCCTAAACGACGCTTCCATGCTGCTGTCCGTTCCGGTCACCGCCGGCGACGTGGTGGATTGGGACGTTGTCCGCTGGGGTGGCGCACTGCCCTTCGCTTCGCTCGGACACAAGCGCCGCGTCGCGGAGGTGCGCAGCATCTGCGCGGCGGACGGCACCCTGGCGGTGGTGGGCGGCTGGCTGTCCGGCAACGGCCTGGCGGCGATCGTGGCAGACACGCCGAAGCAGGTCCGCCAGCTGCTGTCCTGAGCGGTGCCGGAGCCCGTCATCCGGACGCCCTGCCGGCGGCCCGGATACCCACATTCGGATACCCACAAGCAGGCGGAAACGGCAAATTTTCCCCGTGTCGGCTGACAGCTAAGGTCGATGACCATGGTTACTCACAGGTCCAACGTCCAAAAAACGCAGGCCGGTCACCATGGGCGACTTCGGGGCGGCACGGCAGCTGCTGCGCTCGGAGTGGTGCTGGCTCTTTCCGCAGGTGCGCCTGCCGCGCAAGCGGCCGCGGGTGTTTCCGCTTCCGCCTCAGTTCCCGCCGCGACGGACCTGCTGTCCCTTGACCTCGCCGGCCTGGTTGACGGCCTGCTGGCGCCGTCAAAGCACCCCACGCCCAACCCCTCGCCCTCGAGTCCCTCGCCGCAGCCGACCTCCTCCGAGGAGCCGGACGCAGGGCCTGCCCCGGTCGAAGAGCGGGCCCCGGCCCTCGAAGCCCCGGCAGCGGATGTCCCGGCCGGAGTCCCGTCCCCAGCCGAGGCACCCGCCGTGCCGCCGGGTACGGCCGCTGCTTCGCCGACAGCCACGGCCGGCCCCGTGACGCCGCCTGCCACGCCCCGCTCCGGGAGCACCTCGATGGAGGCGACATCGACCCGGGAAGCTGCCGGACCCTCGCCCCTGCTCGGCCTGGGCATCGGCCTCGTGGCACTGTCCGGGATCGCCGGCGTCGTGGTCCTGCGGTTGCGCCGGGTCTGACGTCCCGAACCCGTCCCCGCAGCGATCGCGGAACCCGGTGGCGCAATCCCCTGCGATGTGAAATAAAGCACTTCTACGCGCTGTAGAAGTGCTTTATTTCGACTTCATTGGGGGTAAGGGGCAGACTGGTATCCATGAGCCACACTTCTGCCGAAACTGTCACTAAAACTGAATCAGCCAGCGAAGAATCAGCCGAGCAGTTCTTCACCCTCTGGACGGTTTTCAAGCGCTCCGCCGACGTCCTCCGCAGCGGCGATGCTGCCGGGGAATATGATGCCCTCACCGCACGGCTGGCCGAGGCCGGCGTGGTCCATCGCGGCAGCTACGACGTTTCAGCGATGCGCGCAGACGCCGACATCATGGTCTGGCTGCACGGCCCCCACCCGGAGGCCCTGCAGCGCGCGGTCCGCGACATCCGCCGCAGCGAGCTGTTCAGCGGCACCGAGATCGCCTGGTCCGCGATGGGCGTGCACCGGGAGGCCGAGTTCGCCAAGAACCACACCCCCGCCTTTTCCCGCGGGGTGGAGCCGGCAGAATGGCTCTGCGTCTACCCCTTCGTCCGCTCCTACGAGTGGTACCTGCTGCCCGATGCCGAACGCGGCGCGATGCTGCGTGACCACGGCCTGCTGGGCCGGGACTTCCCCCAGGTCATCTCCAACACGGTGTCCTCCTTCGCCCTCGGCGACTGGGAATGGATCCTGGGCCTGGAAGCCCCCGAGCTGGTGGACCTTGTGGACCTGATGCGCCACCTGCGCGCCACCGAAGCCCGCCACCACGTCCGCGAAGAGATCCCGTTCTACACCGGCCGCCGGGTAAGCGCCGCCGAGATTGCCGAGGTACTTTCATGAGCCCGTTCGATCCCCAGGACGCTGCCGCAGCCGACACCACAATCAACGAGGTGACCGAAGCCGGCAGGATGGCCCCGAAGGACTACGACGCCGTGCTGCTCGCCTCCTTCGGTGGCCCGGAAGGCAAGGATGACGTCCTGCCGTTCCTTCGCAACGTCACCCGCGGCCGCGGCATCCCGGACGAGCGCCTCGAAGAGGTCTCGCACCACTACCGCGCCAACGGCGGCATCAGCCCCATCAACCAGCAGAACCGTGAGCTCAAGGCCGGCATCGAGGCCGAACTCGCCACCCGCGGCATCGACCTGCCGGTCTTCTGGGGCAACCGCAACTGGGCCCCCTACATCCCGCAGACCCTCCAGGACATCTACGACGCCGGGCACCGCAAGGTCCTGATGGTGACCACCAGCGCCTACTCCTGCTACTCCAGCTGCCGCCAGTACCGCGAGGACATCGGCATCGCGCTGACCGAAACCGGTCTCGACGGAAAGCTCGAGGTCGACAAGGTCCGCCAGTACTTCGACCACCCCGGTTTCGTCGAGCCGTTCGTTGAAGGCACCGCCGCCGGCCTCGCCGACGTCCGCGCCCAGCTGGCCGCGGCCGGCACCCCGGACGCGCCGGTCCACATCCTGTTCGCCACGCACTCCATCCCCACCCGTGACGCCGAAGCAGCGGGCCGCTCCGACGCCGAACCGCGCCACTTCGAGGAAGACTCCGCCTACGTCGCGCAGCACCTTGCCTCCGGCACCGAGGTCATCCGCCGGGTGGAGGCCGCGACCGGCGACACCGCCCCCTGGTCCCTCGTTTACCAGTCCCGCTCCGGTGCCCCGCACGTGCCGTGGCTGGAACCGGACATCAACGACGCCATCGAGGAACTCGCCGGCCAGGGAGTCAAGGGCATCGTGATCGTGCCGCTCGGCTTCGTCAGCGACCACATGGAAGTTGTCTGGGACCTCGACACCGAGGCCCTGGAAACCTGCGCCAAGCTGGACCTGGCCGCAACGCGGGTCCCCACGCCCGGGACGCACCGCAAGTTCGTTGGCGGGATCGTGGACCTGATCTGCGAGCGGACCGCCGCCAACAACATCGCCGACCGCCCGCACCTGACCAAGCTCGGTCCCTGGTACGACGTCTGCCGTCCGGGCTGCTGTGCCAACTTCCGCGGCGAAAAGCCGACCATCTCGGGCGCTGACACCACCATCGGCACCGGCCACGACCCCTACCCGGCCGCCGCCGGCACGCCCGCTCCTGCGGCGGGTCAGGTCGCACCGTGACCGTCCGGATCGGAACCCGGGCCAGCAAGCTGGCCCTCACCCAGACGCAGCAGACCGCGGACCAGCTGGCGGCCGTGGGCGGCTTCCCGACCGAACTGGTCCATATCCGCACCGACGGCGATGTCCTCACCGGGTCGCTGTCCCAGATGGGCGGCACCGGCGTCTTCGTCGCTGCCCTGCGCGATGCCCTCCTGCAGGACCGCTGCGACGTGGCGGTGCACTCGCTCAAGGACCTCCCCACCGGGGCAGCCCTCGGGCTGACGCTCGCGGCGACGCCGAAACGCGCCGACGTCCGCGATGTGCTCTGCGCCCGCGACGGGCTCAAGCTCGCGGACCTGCCCACCGGCGCGGCCGTCGGCACGGGCTCGCCGCGGCGCGCAGCCCAGCTGCGGGCCGCCCGCCCGGACCTGGACATCCGCGACATCCGCGGCAACGTGGAGACCCGGCTCGGCCGCGTCCCCGGACTGCCGGGCAACAGCACCGAGGCCGTGGTCGAAGGCAAAAGCTGCGATCTCGACGCCGTCGTGCTCGCCGCCGCCGGACTGCACCGGATCGGCCGTCTCGACGCCGTCAGCGAGTACCTCGAGACCGAGGTGATGCTGCCCGCCGCCGGGCAGGGTTCCCTCGCGATCGAATGCCGCACCGCTGATGCGCCGCGCAAGGCGGGATCCACTGAGGGCTCGCAGGGCGTGCTGGCGCAGGCCCTCGCCGCCCTCGACGACCCCGACACCCGGCTTGCCGTCACCGCCGAACGGGCGCTCCTGGCCCGCCTCGAAGCCGGCTGCGCTGCGCCGGTGGGCGCTTACGCCTTCCGCAAGGGCAGCCTGCTGCACCTTGAAGCGGTGGTCTGCGCCGTCGACGGAACAGCCACGGTCCGGGACAAAAAGGCCACGGACGGACTGACCGAGGTCGGGGCCACCTTGCTCGGGATTGAGCTCGCCGAAGTCCTGCTGGCCCGCGGCGCCGCTGACATCGCGGACCTGGCCGCCTCCTGAACGGCGGAATCCATCAGGTCATGGGACGGCACAGCGGCCGCAACGACACGGACGGCCAAGTTGTGATGAGGGTGCCCGAGGGCGCCCGGGTTCTCGTCGCGCGCAGCCCGGACCGTGCCGGGGATCTGGTTGCCGCCCTGCGCAAGGCGGGCGCCGATCCGCTCCTGCTGCCGCTCATCGACTTTGAGCTCGCCAGTGACCAGCACTCCCTGGATGTCGCCTTCGACGCCCTCGGCGCCGGGGCCTACGGCTGGCTCGTGGTCAGCAGTGTGACCACGGTCCAGGCGCTCGAGGCCAAGGCCGCCGAGCGGGGGACCACGCTCAGCAGCTGGTTGCCAGGCAGCCTCCTCGTGGCCACGATCGGGCCCGCGACACGCCGTTTCCTCGAATCCCGGGGAGTTGCCGTCGATCTGGCGCCCACGGGGCAGCAGTCCGGCGCGGGACTGATCGACATCTGGCCCGAACACCAGGGCAGCGTCCTGCTGCCCCAGGCCGACATCGCCGACCCCCGGCTCCGCCGCGGGCTGGAAGCACGGGGCGCCTTCGTGCAGGCAGTGACCGCGTACCGCACCGTGGATTACCCGGCCGACCCGGGCCGGAGCCTCGCCGCGTGCCAGCCCGCCATGCCCCACGGGCACAACGCAGCCGCCGGACCGCAGGGGGACCAGGCAGCCGCCGTCCTCACCCCCGAGCAGGCGAACACTGAAATCAGCGCCGGCCGGCTCGACGCCGTCGTCGCCGCTTCCCCCAGCGCGGCCCGGCGCATCCACCAGGACCTCGCCCCGCTGGGCGGCTGCCGCTTCGTCGCGATCGGACGGTCCACCGCCGCCGAGGCTGAGTCACTCGGCCTCACCGTCGCCGCCGTCGCAGAGGAACCGACCGCCTCCGGACTGGTCGCCGCCGTCGTCCGGTCCCTGGCAAGCCAGCCGTCCCCACCCCATCAGCCAGCCGCAGAGCCCACCGCAAAGGACACCGTATGAGCTTCCCGACCCACCGCCCCCGCCGGCTCCGCACCACCCCGGCCATGCGCCGGCTGACGGCCGAACACCGCCTCTCGGCCTCGGAACTCATTCTGCCCGCCTTCATCCGTGAAGGCCTGACCGAGCCGAACCCCATAGCCTCGATGCCCGGCGTGCAGCAGCACACCACGGACACCCTGAAGCGCGCCGCCAGCGAAGCCGTGGAGCTCGGCGTCGGCGGCATCATGCTCTTCGGAATCCCCGCCGTCCGCGACGCCGCCGGCACCGCCTCACTGGACCCCGACGGTGTGCTGAACAAGGCCATCAGGGACGTCCGCGCCGAGGTCGGGGACGAACTCGTCATCATGAGCGACGTCTGCCTGGACGAGTTCACCGACCACGGGCACTGTGGTGTCCTCGACGCCCACGGCTACGTGGACAACGACGCCACCCTCGAAATCTACGGACGGATGGCCGTGGCCCAGGCGGAGGCCGGCGCCCACGTGCTCGGCCCCTCCGGGATGATGGACGGCCAGATCGGCGTGATCCGGCAGGCCCTCGAGGATGCCGGCCACGTCAATACCGCGGTCGTCGCCTACGCCGCGAAATACGCCTCGGCCTTCTACGGGCCGTTCCGCGAAGCCGTGGATTCCCAGCTCAAGGGCGACCGCCGCACCTACCAGATGGACGCCGCGAACCGCCGGGAGGCGATCCTCGAAGTCGAGCTGGACCTCGCCGAGGGCGCCGACATGGTCATGGTGAAGCCTGCCATGAGCTACCTCGACATCCTCGCCGACGTCGCTGCCATGAGTCCCGTGCCGGTCGCCGCCTACCAGATCTCCGGCGAGTACTCGATGGTCGAGGCCGCCGCCGCCAACGGCTGGATCGACCGCCGGGCCGCGATCACCGAATCGGTGCTGGGCATCAAACGCGCCGGGGCCAACATGGTCCTGACGTACTGGGCAAGCGAACTCGCCGGCTGGCTGAAGGAGTCCTGATGGGCGCATCGACCGGCCTGGCCTCCGGGTCCAACCCCACTGCCCCCGTGGGCCCGGGGCGCATCCTGCTGGGCCTGAACACCTTCGGCGACGTCGGGGTCTTTCCCGACGGTCACCCCGTCCCGCATGCCCAGGTGCTGCGTCAGTTGCTGGAACAGGCCGAACTGGCGGACGAAGTGGGTCTTCATGCCTTCGGGGTGGGGGAGCACCACCGCCGCGACTTCGCGGTATCCGCCCCCGAGGTGTTCCTCGCCGCGGCCGCCGCCCGGACCCGGGGGATCCGGCTCGGCTCGGCCGTCACCGTGCTGAGCTCCGATGACCCCCTCCGCGTGTTCCAGCGCTTCGCCACCGTGGACGCCCTCTCCAACGGCCGGGCCGAGGTCATGCTGGGCCGCGGTTCCTTCATTGAGTCCTTCCCGCTCTTCGGCCTCGACCTGGCCGACTACGAGGTCCTGTTCGAGGAGAAGCTTGAGCTCTTCGACAAGGCCCGCGCCCAGAAGCCCATCCACTGGGAAGGCCGCACCCGTCCGGCCATCAACGGGCTCAGCGTCTACCCGCCGCTGGAACACCACCTGCTGCCGGCCTGGATCGGGGTCGGCGGGACGCCCGAATCGGTGCTCCGCTGCGCCGAATACGGTTACCCGATCATCTTCGCGATCATCGGCGGACAGCCCCGGTCCTTCGCCCCGCTGGCGAACCTCTACCGCGAGGCGATGGCGAAATACGGCCACCCGATGCAGCAGATGGCCACGCATTCACCCGGCCATATCGCCGAGACCGACGAGGAGGCGCGGGAGGAGTTCTTCCCGCACTGGCTCGGCCAACGCAACCTGATCGGCGCCGAGCGCGGCTGGGGCCCGGGCAACCGGGCAGAGTTCGACGCCATGTGCACCCCCGAGGGCGCCCTCTACGTCGGATCCCCGGACACCGTGGCTGCGAAGATCGCGCTGCTCAAGAAGAATCTGGCCGTGGACCGCTTCGACCTCAAGTACAGCAACGGCACCCTGCCGCACAAGGCGATGATGCGCTCGATCGAGCTGTTCGGCACGGAGGTGGCCCCCCGGGTGGCCACCCGGCTGGCCGCGGCCTCCCCGCAGAACTGAACTGAAAGAATAGGACTCATGACTTCCACCCACCCCCGCAACGAGGAACTCTTCGACCGCGCCCGCCAGCTGATGCCCGGCGGCGTGAACTCGCCCGTCCGTGCCTTCGGCTCCGTCGGCGGGACGCCGCGTTTTATGGTTTCCGCGAAGGGCCCGTACCTGACCGATGCCGACGGCGCCGAGTACGTCGACCTGGTTTGCTCCTGGGGCCCGGCGCTGCTGGGACATGCTCATCCGGCGGTCCTCTCCGCCGTGCACGCCGCGGTGGACCGCGGCCTGTCCTTCGGGGCGTCCACCCCGGACGAGGCCAACCTCGCGGCGATCGTCCAGGAACGCGTCCCCGCCGCCGAGCGCGTCCGCATGGTCTCCACCGGCACCGAGGCGACGATGACCGCCGTCCGGCTGGCCCGCGGCTTCACCGGCCGTGACCTCATCGTCAAGTTTGCCGGCTGCTACCACGGCCACCTGGACGGGCTGCTTGCCGCGGCCGGCTCCGGCCTCGCCACCCTGGCGCTGCCGGGCTCCGCCGGCGTCACGGCCGCCACCGCCGCCGAGACCCTCGTGCTGCCCTACAACGACCTCGCCGCCGTCGAGGCCGCCTTCGCCAAGCACGGCGACAACATCGCCGCCGTCATCACCGAGGCGGCCCCCGCGAACATGGGGGTAGTCACCCCGGGCGAGGGCTTCAACGCGGGTCTGGCCCGGATCACGCGCGAACACGGCGCCCTGCTGATCCTCGACGAGGTCCTCACCGGCTTCCGTACCGGGTACTCCGGCTACTGGGGACTCACCGGCGGTGCGGCCGACGCTGCCCAGCCGTGGACCCCGGACCTGCTCACCTTCGGCAAGGTCATCGGCGGCGGAATGCCGACGGCGGCCCTCGCCGGCCGCGCCGAGGTCATGGACTACCTCGCGCCGCTGGGCCCGGTCTACCAGGCGGGCACGCTGTCCGGGAACCCGGTGGCGATGGCCGCCGGCGTTGCGACCCTGACGCACGCCACCCCCGAGGTCTACTCCTTCGTGGACGCCCGCTCGCTGGAGCTCTCCGCTGCCCTGTCGGCGGCCCTCGAGACGGCAGGGGTGGACCACTCGATCCAGCGTGCCGGGAACCTGTTCTCGGTGGCCTTCGGCACCTCCCTCCGGGGCGTGCACAACTACGACGACGCCCAGGGCCAGGAAGTGTTCCGCTACGCGCCGTTCTTCCACTCCATGCTGGACTCCGGGGTGTACCTGCCGCCGTCGGTCTTCGAAGCCTGGTTCCTGTCCGCAGCGCACGACGACGCCGCGATGAACCGGATCTTCGACGCCCTGCCGGCCGCCGCCAAAGCCGCGGCCGCCGCAAAAGCCTAAACGGCGAAGGCTGCACAGCCGCGGCCGGCAGGTTTCCGGCGTCGTCGTTAAACACTGAGGGCACCCGCCGCGGCGGGTGCCCTCAGTGTTTAAGCTGCAGTTCTGCGGATTACAGGACGTCCGAGAGGAAGCCCTGGAGCCGTTCCGTCTGCGGGTTCGTGAAGAGCTGTTCCGGCGGACCGGATTCCACAACGACACCGGCGTCCATAAAGGTAACGGTGTCCGAGACGTTGCGGGAGAACCCCATCTCATGCGTCACCACAACCATGGTCATGCCGCCCTTGGCGAGGTCGGCCATCAAAGCCAGCACGCCCTTGACGAGCTCCGGGTCGAGGGCCGAGGTGGCCTCGTCGAAGAACATCACTTCCGGTTTCATGGCCAGCGCCCGCGCGATCGCCACCCGCTGCTGCTGCCCGCCGGACAGGTTGGCCGGACGGGCGTCCGCCTTGTGCTTGAGGCCTACGAGGTCGAGCTGCTCGAGGGCCTCGGCCCGCGCCTGATCGGCCGGGAGTTTGCGCAGCTTGCGCAGCGCGAGGGAGACGTTGTCCACCACGGTCTTGTGCGGAAACAGGTTGAACTGCTGGAACACCATGCCGATGCGCTGGCGCAGTTCATCCGGATTGTCCTTGAGGACCGACCGCCCGTCCAGCAGGATGTCGCCCTGGTCCGGTTCGATCAGGCGGTTCATCACCCGCAGGAGAGTGGACTTGCCGGAACCGGACGGGCCGATCACCGACGCGGTGGTGCCCTTCTCCACATGCAGGTCAATGCCGCGGAGAACGTGGTTGGATCCGAAGGACAGGTGCAGGTTCTTGCCGGTCAGCGAGCCGGAGGCGAATTCGCTCATGGCTGTGCTCCCTTCCCGATCAGGGCCGCGGCGTCGTCCGGCTGCTTCTTCTCCGGACGGCCGGTGCGCAGGCGGTTGTCGATGTAATTGACCAAGTGGGTGAGGGGAACGGTCAGCACGAGGTACAACGCAGCAGCAGCGATCAGGGGGGAGAGGTTCCCCGTATTGGCCGCCGCGTCGTTGCCGATGCGGAAGATCTCCCGCTGGCTGGCGAGAAGACCCAGCAGATAGATCAGGGACGAGTCCTTGATCAGCGAAATGAACTGGTTCACCAGGGCCGGCAGCACGCGGCGGACGCCCTGCGGGATCACCACAAGACTCATCGAGGAGTTGTAGCTGAACCCCAGCGCCCGGGACGCTTCGAGCTGGCCCTTTTCCACGCTCTGGATGCCGGAGCGGAAGATCTCACCGATGTAGGCCGAAGCCATCAGGGTCAGGGCCAGGATGCCGAGCGGGAACGGGTTCGTGGATCCGGTCAGCTGCCGGATGATGGGCCCGAGCCCGATTCCGATGAGCAGGATGACCACAATGGCCGGTACGCCGCGGAAGACATCCGTGTAAATTCTGGACAGCCAGCGCAGCACGGTGTTGCGGGACGTGCCCATGATGGCCAGGATCATGCCCAGGATGCACCCGAGCACGCCCGAGGAAACCGCCAGGATCAGGGTGTTGGGCAGACCAACCGTGAGCATGGACGGTACGACAGCTGCCATCGCCTCCCAGTCAAAAAAGGTCTTTGCGAGTTGATCGAGTGCATCCATGGACTAGGACTTCGGGACGATAACAGCCTTGGAACCCGGGGACCACGTGTCCGGGGTTTCGCGGTCCGGGTACCATTCCTTGGTCAGCTTGGACCAGGTGCCATCGGCAATCACGGCGTCGAGGCCCGAGTTGAGGGCATCGATGAGTGCCTTGTTGTCCGAGTTCACGGCGTAGGCGGTGAAGTTCTGGGTGTTCACAACGGACTCGGCGATGACCGTGCCGTCGCCTTCCTTGACCTGGCCGGTGGCCTGCTGGGACGGAGCGACCCACGCGTCCACCTGGCCGTTCTTGAGGTTGGCGTAGGCGGTGTTGTAGTCCTCAAAGCGGACCGGCTCGATCTGCAGGGTGTTGGTGACGTAATCATCCTGCACCGTGCCCTGGACGACCGCGATGCGGGTGTCCTTGGTCAGGTCCTTGAAGCCCTTGACCTTGTCATCCTCTTTGGCGACAACGGCCATGTAGCCGAAGTCGTAGCCGTTGGTGAATCCGACCGTCTTGCGCCGGGCGTCCGTGGTGGAGATGGAGGAGGATCCGAGGTCGAACTGCTTGTTCTGGACCTGGGAGAGCAGCGACGCGAAGCCGGTGGCCTTGAACTCGACCTCGAGGTCAAGCTTTGCCGCGATCGCGCGCAGCAGCTCGTTGTCGTAGCCGGTGAACTTGCCGGTCTCGTCGATAAAGATGTTCGGCGGGGCGTCCGAGAGGGTTCCGACGGTGAGGGTTCCCTCGCTCAGCAGGCCGAGCTGGGACTTGTCGATCTGGTCCAGGGGGGTGACGTCCGCGGTCGTGTACTTGTCCAGGGAAGTCTGGTCGCTGCCAGCGAGGGCATCGGTGGGCGTTCCGCTCGGGGCGGCCGCTCCGCCGCCGCACGCGGCCAGCGAGACGGCAACGGCGATCGCTACAGGAACCGTTGTCAGCCACTTCATGGCTTTGTTTTTCATCACGCAATCACTTTCATCGGACATTATTGGGAGTCGGGGGCCGCGGCACGCCCCGGGCCTCGGCGCTTCTGCGCAGGCAGGGGCAGGCAAGCCTGCGAAATATAATTGTTTCACCTGGCGCCAAGGCTGCATGAATCCGAATTAGTGCGCGGTGATGTCCGTCGCGACCGAATCCTCTTCAAGCGTGCGGTCAATCGTCAGCGATCTGGGCACCGCAGAAGGGGCGGGGCGGAATGATTGCCGGAGGTAGCTCTGGCCGCCGGCAGGACCCGGATATGTGAGTTACGTCGCAAACGCTGGAAATGCAGGCCGCGGAGGCCTACTTACAGGCACAAAGTGCCCGAAGGTTTCGTTTTAAGAAGCCGTGCCGCCCTAGAAGTCCCCGCGGCTGGCGTCCTCGGGCGGCAACACCGGCCAGTCGCCTTCGATCACGGCGGCGGGCTTGGTCTTGCGCAGGTAGCTCTGGAAATCGGAGGCCTGGGCGGAGGCCCACTCGATCTGGAGCTGGTGCAGGTGGCTCGCCGGCATCCGAAGCTTGGGGAACTTCCCGGCCATGGCGTCGAGCATGCGCAACGTGGCCAGGGCGTCGGCTGCCGACGTGTGGGCGTTGTCCAGGTTCACCCCGTACTCCTCGCAGAGGGCGGTGAGGGTGCGCTTGCCCTTGCGGTACCGGTCCACCTGCTTATTCATGATGTACGGATCCAGTACCGGGAAGCGGGACAGCTGCGGCACACCGTAACGGGCCGACTCAGCAGCGAGCACGGTGAAGTCGTAGCTGGCGTTGAAGGCGATGACCGGCACACCGGTGTCGAACAGATCCTGCAGCGCCGCGGCGACCTCCCGCACCACGTCCGCGGCAGGACGGCCCTCGCTGCGGGCCCGCTCTGTCGTGACGCCATGAATGTCGCTGGCCTCCGTCGGAATCTCGACCCCGGGATCGGCGAGCCATTCGTGTTCCTTCACGATCCCACCCTCGGCATCCACTACGGTGATGGACGCCGTGACGATCCGCGCGGAGCGGGAATTCCGCCCGGTGGTTTCAAGGTCGAAGGCTGCGCGGGGGAGGGTGTTCCAAGTGCTCATGTTTCAACGCTACCTGCTGCCACCGACACAAATGCGCCACCACCCCGCGGCCAGGTCCGCGTCACTTGCGTCCTGTCTAAGAACGCCCGCGAGGCCGACGGGCGTTCCGTTCCGGCCGCCCCCCTCCAGCGCCCCGGCCGCTAGGCTTGTGTCATGCGGATGGAGTATGTGGAGGCGGTGCTGGACGTGGTGGCGTTGATACCCGCCGGCGCCGCGGTGGCGTACGGTGACGTCGCTGAGCTCCTCGGCTCCGGCGGCGCCCGGCAGATCGGCTCCGTCATGAGCCACCACGGCAGCTCCGTGCCCTGGTGGCGGGTCCTGAAGGCCAGCGGTGACGCGCCCCCGGGGCACGAACGTGAGGCCCTCACCCTGTACATCCTGGAAGGGACCCCGCTGCTGGGAAATTATGCCGAGTACCTCCGAACCGGCGAGGGACGCTGGCGCGTGGACCTGATGGCCGCCCGCTGGGCACCGAGCAACGGTGAGTTTGACCGGATTGACGCCGTGGCCGAGCGGCTGGAGCGGTCCTTGCGCAAACTGTCGGCCCCGGATGATGAAATGACTGTGTGAGCATCCCGAGCAACAACCCCGAGTCCCGCCAGCCCACATCGACACAGCCCACCTCACCACAGACCGCATCCCCCCAGCCTGCCACCGGGAGGCCCGCCAAGGGCGGGCAGCGCCCCGCCAGGGCGGCTTCCGGCTCCGCACTTCGCCTGCTGCCTCCGCGCACGCTGCACAACGCGGTGCCCGTGCTGACGGCGGACCAGCTCGCCGCCGTCGACGTCCCGCGCGGCTCCGGCCCGGTCCTGGTCCCCGGAGCGCCAGGGACGGGCAAATCGACCGTGCTCGTCGAGGCCGCCGTCCGGCGGGCGCAGCGGGACGGCATCGATCCCGAACGGATGCTCATCCTCGCCCCGGGACGCCTCGCCGCGGACTCGCTCCGCGACCGCTTCACCGCGCGCCTGGACCGCAGTTTGAGCACGACGCCGGCCCGCACCTGGGCGTCGTACGCCTTCGACCTGATCCGGCGTGCCAAGGCCGAAGGGATCCTGCCGTTGCCGCGGCCGCCGAAACTCCTCTCCGGCCCGGAACAGGACCTGATCATCAAGGAGCTCCTCGAAGGCCACGCGCAGCCCGGACTCGAGCTGCCCTGGCCGGAGGACCTGGGCGCTGCCCTGCAGACCCGGGGGTTCCGGCAGGAAGTCCGCCAGCTTTTTGACCGGATCATCGAATCCGGGCGGACCGCCGAGGATCTTGTGGTCCTCGCCCGGCGCTGCCACCGGCCGGACTGGGTGGCGGCGGCCGCGCTGTATGCGGAGTACCGCGACGTCCTGGACCTGCGTATGCCCGAGTCCTTCGACCCGGCCGGCATCATCACCGCAGCCCGGCAGATCTTCCAGGACGAACCGGACTTCCTCGCCGCCGAACGCGACAGGCTCCAGCTGGTGCTGGTGGACGACATGCAGGAAGCCAACCCTGCCGTGTTCGAACTGCTCGCGGACATCGCCGCGGGCAAGGAGGCCCTCATTACCTCATCGCCGGACACCGTGGTCCAGGGGTTCCGCGGCGCCCGCCCGGACCTGGTGGCCGAGCTTCCCCGGCTGCTCGCCCCAACCGGCGGCACCGTCCTCGAACGGCCGCTCTGGACCGCCCACCGCCACACCCCGGCGGTGGCGGACGCCTGGCTGTCCGTCGCCGGACGGATCTCCAGCCGAGCCGGCGGGCAGTCCGCCCGCCGGCTCGAACAGCCTAGGAACCCGGGCACCACCGGCGGCACTGTCGAAGCGCACCTGCTGCCCTCGCCGGTGCACGAACTGCGCTACGTGGCGCAACGGATCCTTGAGGCCCAGCTCAATGACGGCCGCGAACTCGGTGACATCGCCGTGATCGTCCGGAACGGCGGCCAGCTCAGCCAGCTGCAGCGCTACCTCGCAGGCCAGGGCATCCCGGTCCGGATCCCGGTGGCCGAATCCGCCGTCCGTGACGAGGTCGCCGTCCGGCCGTTGCTGGACGCCTACGCCGTGGTCCTGGACCCGGCGGTGCTGACCCCCGAGGCGGCCGTGGCGCTGCTGACCTCCCGGATCGGCGGGTCCACCGCGATCGAGCTGCGGCGCCTGCGCCAGTCCCTGCGCCGGGAGGAAATCCTGGGCGGCGGCGGCCGCACCAGCGACGTACTCCTCGTCGAGGCGCTGCTGGAACCGGGTGCGCTGGCGACCCTGGGCATTGAAGGGCAGTCAGCGCGCCGGATCGCCCGGATGATCCAGGCCGGCCGGGACGCTGCCCAGGCTCCCGGGGGCAACGCCGAAACGGTGTTGTGGGCGCTCTGGAATTCCACCGGCCTCGCCGCCCGCTGGACCGAGGCGGCGCTGGCCGGCGGATCGGCCGGGGCCCGGGCGGACCGGGACCTCGATGCCATGATGGCCCTCTTCCACACCGCCGAGCGCTTTGTGGACCAGCTCCCCGGGTCCGGACCCGAGCAGTTCCTCGAGTACCTGCTCAGCCAGGAACTCCCGATGGACACCCTCGCCGCACGGGCCCAGCTGGAGGACGCGGTGGAACTGATGACCCCGGCCAGCGCCGCCGGCCGGGAATGGCCCGTGGTCATCGTCCCCGGCCTGCAGGAAGGCGTGTGGCCCAACACCAGGCTCCGCGGCGAACTGCTCGGCAGCACGCTGTTCGCGGACGCCGTCGAGCACGGCGTGGAATACGCCCTGCAGCTGGATCCCCTCAGCCGGCTGCGCGAAATCCGCTATGACGAGCTGCGCAGCTTCTCCACCGCGGTGTCGCGGGCACAGCAGGTGCTGATCTGCACCGCTGTGTCCTCGGAGGACGAGCAGCCGTCCTCGTTCCTGGACTACGTCGCGCCGCTGGGCCCGGACCGGGACCGGCGCGGCTTCACCCCGGTGGAGCGTCCGCTCACCCTGCGCGCACTGGTCGCCGAGCTGCGCCAGTACGCCCAGCTCGACTCCGGGACCCCTGAAGCCCAGGAAGCCAGCGCCGTCCTCGGCGCCCTGGCCGCCGCCGAGCCGCCCGTGCCCGGAGCGCACCCCGCGAGCTGGTGGGGCCTTGCGCCGCTGTCCACGGACGAGCCTGTCGTTCCGCCCGGCGGCACCGTGTACGTCTCGCCGTCGAAGGTGGAAACCGTGCAGAAATCGCCGCTGGACTGGTTTGTCCAGGCCGTCGGCGGGGAGGCCGCCACCGACTTCGCCCGCAGCCTGGGCACCCTTGTCCACGCCATCGCGCAGGATCTCCCGGATGCCTCCGGCACCGAATACGTGACCGAACTCGTCCGCCGCTGGCCGGCGCTGGGGATGAAGGACAACTGGGAGGGCAAGCTGGACTTCCAGCGCGCCGAAACCATGGTCCGGAAGCTCGCCCAGTACGTGCTGGTGATGCGCAGCGAAGGCCGGTCCCTGGTCGGCGTCGAGCTGGACTTCGAAGTCAAACTCCCGGACGTTGTAGCCCCGGCCGGAAGCACCGGTGCTGACGCCGGCCCGGACGGCGAGTCCTGGCCGGCCCGCCCGGCCGTGCTGCGCGGCCAGGTAGACCGGCTGGAGATCGACGCCGAGGGCCGGCTCGTCGTTGTGGACCTCAAGACCGGCAAACGGCAGCCGGGCAAGGCCGACCTCGAGCGGCATCCGCAGCTGGGCGCCTACCAGGCCGCAGTGCTGGCCGGAGGCTTTGCCGGTCCCGACGACGGCCCGCCCCCCTTACCCGGCGGGGCCGTCCTGGCCCAGCTCGGCACCACCACTAAAAGCCCGGGCATCCAGGCCCAGGCTCCCCTTGACCCGACGGAGAACTGGGCCCTGGGCATGGTCGGCGATGCCGCCCGGGTCATGTCCGGGAACACCTTCGAGGCCCGCCACGATCCGTCCAAGGGCGGCCACGGCGGCCACGGCTGCCGACTTCCCGAAGTCTGCCCGCTGTGCCTGCGGGGAAAGCAGGTTACCGAATGACCACCGAGGCAACTGCCGTCGTCGCGGACGGGGACGGAGCTGTGCCCGCAGCCCTTCCCGCGGCCCTTCCCGCCCCGCGGTTCACCCCCGAGGAGCTCTCGGCCCTGCTGGGCGAAAAAAACAGCCCCACGGCCGAGCAGTCGCGCATTATTTCCTCGCCGCTCTCACCCCGGCTCGTTATTGCCGGCGCTGGTTCGGGCAAGACCGCCACCATGGCCGATCGCGTGGTGTGGCTCGTCGCCAACGGTTGGGTCCGGCCGGAGGAAGTGCTCGGCGTGACCTTCACCCGTAAGGCGGCCGGGGAGCTGGCCACCCGGATCCGCGCGAAGCTGGCCGCGCTGCAGCGCATTGCCGCGGAGGACACGCAGAACCGGGTGTTCCCTCCCGGGCTGCTCAGCACCGACGCGCTCGAACCCAAGGTTTCCACGTACCACTCCTACGCCAGCGGGATCGTGTCCGACTACGGGCTCCGGCTCGGTGTTGAGCGTGACGTCGTGCTGCTCGGCGGCGCCCAGTCCTTCCAGCTCGCCAGCGAGGTCGTGGAAGCCTTCGACGGCGAGTACGAGCACTTCCGTTCCGCCAAATCCACCCTGGTCAAGGCAGTCATCCAGCTCGCCGGCGAGTGCGCTGAGCATCTCCAGGACCCGGCCGGGGTCCGGGGCTGGCTGCTGGACCGGGTGTCCGAGTTCGAGGCGCTGCCCTACCTCGCCACCGCCAAAAAGAACCCCAGCCAGGCCGTGGGCGAGCTCAGCGGGCTGCTGCGCACGCGGGCCAGCGTCGCGGAGATGGTGGGACGCTACGCGGACGCCAAGCGGGCCCGCGGCGCCCTCGACTTCGGTGACCTCGTGGCCCTCGCCGCCCGCGTCGCCAACGAGATCCCGGTCGCGGCGGAAACCGAACGCCAGCGCTACAAGGTGGTGCTGCTGGACGAGTTCCAGGACACCTCACACGCCCAGCTCGTGCTCTTTTCGCGGCTGTTCGGCGACGGCCACGCAGTCACCGCGGTGGGGGACCCCAACCAGTCCATCTACGGCTTCCGCGGCGCCTCCGCAGGCCAGCTCTTCCACTTTGTCCGCGAATTTCCGGTGCGGCTTGGGGCCGATGACGGCGCCGCGGGCGCTGACAACCCTGTCGCCGCCGCTGCCGGCCCTGCCGGTCCTGCTGGCACGGCGCGCTTTGCCGTTGCCCCGACGTCGTACCTCACCACGGCTTGGCGCAACGGCCGGACCATCCTCTCCGCCGCCAACGTCATTTCGGCACCGCTCAGCAAAGCCGCAGCGCTGACCGGCCCGGCCGGGGAGCGGGACACTGCCGGGGGTGTCGAGGTTCCGCCGCTGCAGCCCAGCCCGGCTGCGGTCCAGGGCCGTGTGGTGATGGGCCGTTTTGGCACCGATGAGGACGAGGCCGCGGCCATCGCGGGCGACGTGCTGAAGTTCCGGGTGACCGACTTTGGCGGGTCGGCGGCGGAGCCTGAGCCCCCCGCCATGGCGGTGCTGTGCCGCCGGCGCGCGCAGATGGAATGCGTCCGCCGGGAATTCGAGGTGCGCGGGATCCCGTATGAGATCGTCGGCCTCGGCGGTCTGCTGGATACCCCCGAGATCGTCGACCTGGTCGCGACCCTCCGGGTGCTGGCCGATCCGGGCCGCTCCGATTCGCTGATGCGGCTGCTCGCCGGGGCACGCTGGCGGATCGGACCCGCGGACCTGATGGCCCTGCGGGACTGGTCCAGCTTCCTCGCCCGGCGCCGCGGACGACCCGGGACTCCGGACGACGACACCGACGTCGGCGCGGAGGCGGCGGTGATCGAGGGCGACCTCACCGACGCCGCCAGCCTGGTCGAAGCCCTCGACTGGCTGCCGCGCGAAGGCTGGGCCTCTGCGCACGGCCGCCAGCTCAGCGCCGAGGCGCTGGAGCGGCTCCACCGGCTCTCGACGGAACTCCGGCAACTGCGCGGCTACATGGGCGATGATCTCACCACCCTGCTCGGCGAGGTGGAGCGGGCCATGCTGCTGGACATCGAGGTCTCGGCACGGCCCGGGATCAGCATTCATCAGGCCCGCCGCAACCTGGATGCCTTCCAGGACGCCGCCGCCGGGTTCCTGCACACCTCGCACCGGGTCGACGTGCTCGCCTTCCTGGCCTGGCTGGAGGCCGCGGCCGCCGAGGAGAACGGCCTGGACGCCGCCGCACCGGAAGTGAACCACGAAGCGGTACAACTGCTGACCGTGCACGCCTCCAAGGGCCTGGAGTGGGATGTGGTCTTCGTGCCCGGGCTCAACGCCGGGGCCTTCCCCAGCAGCCGGGACTCACGCTGGAGCAGCGGCAGCGCCGCCCTGCCCTGGCCGCTGCGCGGGGACCGCGCGGACCTGCCGCAATGGGACCTTGAACACCCCGACCAAAAAGGCTGGCTCGACGCCGAGAAGGAGTTCAAGTCCGCCGTGCAGGTTCACGGCGAGGCGGAAGAGCGGCGGCTGGCCTACGTGGCCTACACCCGCGCGAAACACGTGCTCTGGGTTTCCAGCGCAGCCTGGGTGGGCTCGCGCGCCGGGATGGCGGACATGTCGCCCTTCCTGGCCGAACTCGAGGTGCTCGTGGCGGACGGCGCCGCCACGATCCACCCGCAGTCCGTCAGTGAGGAATCACTGCCGGAGGAGAGCCCGCTGACCTCGGAACTGGAGGTCGCCGGCTGGCCGTATGACCCTCTTGAGGGGCCCCTCGATCCGCGTACCGGGTCCCGGTTGCGGCTGGTTCCCGGCCGGCGGGCGGCCATGCAGTCCGCGGCGGCACGGGTGTTGGCGTCCCTGGACTCCGACGTGCTGCAGGATGCCACCGCCGGGCCCGGATCGGATAAACGCCGGCCGTTGCGCAGCCCCGCCGGCGGCTGGGCTTACGAGGCCGCAACCCTGCTGGAACGCCGTTCCCGCCGGTCCGCGGTCCATGACGTGCACCTGCCGGGCCACATCTCCGCGTCCACCCTGGTGGATCTGGAGGCCGACGCCGGCTCGGTCGTCGCCCGGCTCCGCCGCCCGGTCCCGCGGGAACCGGGGATGTCGGCCCGCAAAGGCACCGCCTTCCACGCCTGGGTGGAGGAGTACTTCGGCGCCGCCGGCATGCTGGACCTCGGCGAGGCTGCCGGCTCCGACGACCACATCGACGAGGCGTACGGTCTGGACAACATGGTGGAGACTTTCCGGCAGTCGGAATGGGCGAACCGCGCCCCGGCCCACGTTGAGGTGCCGGTGGAGACCCGGATTGGTGACGTCGTGGTCCGCGGCCGGATCGACGCCGTCTTCCGCGACGCCGACGGCTGCTGGGACCTGGTGGACTGGAAGACCGGCCGCCGTCCGTCCGCCGCGCAGCTGAAGACCAAAGCGGTCCAGTTGGCCGTGTACCGGCTGGCCTGGGCCCGGCTCAAGGACGTCCCGCTCGACCAGGTCCGGGCGGCGTTCTACTACGTGGCGGACAACCAGGTGGTCCGCCCGCACGATCTGGGCTCAGCGGAGCGGCTGGAACAAATCGTGGCCACGGCCCTGGGGACCGGCTAGCGGGACTTTGCCTCGACCACCGTGAGAGCGGTCGTCGAGGTGTCGTCTGCCGGGTTCGCCGGGGCTCCCGCTTCGGCCGGGACCACCGTGTCGGTCCGGGCCTGCGCCCCTTCCTGGGCAGCGGCCGGGATGACGGCGATCGACTGGGTTGAGGTGTCCTCCTCGGAGGATTCCTGGCTGGCCGGCGCGTCGTCGGGTATCGCGGTCACGGAGACACCGGAAACCTGTGTGGGCGCCGGTTCAGAGCCTTCGCCGGATCTGTTGCTGTCAGCCGCGCTGCCATCCCCGGCCGCGCTGTCAGCCCGAGGCGCACGGTCATCTCCGGCCGATGCGAGCGGGATGGGCGTCACGTGGACGGCAGGCATCGCGGTGCTGGAGGGAACGGCGGCAAGGCCGGAGACCGAGTCCGGGGCCAGCAGTGTCACCTTGCTGACGGCAGGCACCGGCGCGTGGCCCGCAGCTGATGTCTGCTGCGCGTGGCCTGATGCGGGGCCGGGAGCAGGGGTGGGCTGGGGGAGCGGTTCAACGCTGATCGGCTGCCCGCCGTGCTCAGCGGCGTCCTCGGCGAGTGCGGTGAGCATGGACTCGGCCTCGTCGATCATGTCCTGGTTCCCGGTCGCGATGCCCTTAACCAGGTACTGCGCCAGGGCGAATTCGGCTGAGAGCGCCGCACGCCGCAGCAGATGGGCGTCCGGAACGTCGCGCCGGGACGAGGTGTAGTGCGCCAGGACGGCATCCACGAAGTCCTGGTCGTTGGACGCGACCAGCCAGGCCATGTCGTCGGCCGGGTCTCCGATCCGGAGATCGGTCCAACCCGTCACAGCCGTCACGCGGTCGCCGTCGACCAGCAGGTTGTCCTCATGAAGGTCCCCGTGGACCACACAGGGGTTGAAGCGCCAGAGGGAGACGTCCTCGAGGGCGTGTTCCCAGCGGCGAAGCAACAAGGGTGGAATCTTGCCGGTGGTGGCGGCCTGGTCCAGTTCGTTGAGGCGGCGCTGGCGGAACTCGTTCGGCGTATAGCTGGGCAAATCGGCATTGCTGACCAGCGAGTGCGGCAAGTCATGGATGGCCGCGAGGGCAGCGCCGATTTCGCGGGCAACAGCCGGCGATGCGGCGCCAAGCTCCTCCACCGAACGGGTCGAGCCTGCCAGATGCGAGTATACGAAGGTGCTGAGCGCGCCCTGCCGCACGGTACCGGCCACGGTGGGCATCAGGAAGGGCAGCTCTGCGCGGATGCCCGGGAGGAAAGCGCGCAGCACCAGGAATTCTGTTTCCAGCCGTGCGCTGGCCTCGGCGTGGCGCGGCGAGCGGACGCGCCAGCGCTTGCCTTCGGAGTCCAGGAGGAGGGCCGAGTCGAAGTCCGCCGGATCGTCGGGCGCTGAGCTGACGGCGGTCGGGGTCAGTCCGGGGACTGCCGCGGTTGCCACAGCTGCCAGTTCGATTGGTTTTCTTCTCACGCTTCCACGGTAGATTGAGCGGCGCCCAAGACGGCGATGCACCACGGCGAGTCTGAAAGATCGGGAATAAATTGCCCACGGGGCTCCGTTTCTGCGCCGTGCCCTGCCGCCGTCCGCGGGGCACGTGCGGATGCCCACATACGCCCGGGAGAAATGTCATTTGTCAGCGGGAGTCAGTACGGTGGGTACATGAGTCTTGCGGAGTCACCGGCGCCCAATAGCCAAGCCCAGGCGGGCACGTCAATCTCCCCGCACAACGGCCTGGCCGCCAACCATCTCCTGGACACTGTCCTCCCGGTGCGGCCGGCGCTCATAGACCGGGGATCCGCCGCGCGGCTCAAACCCGGGATGCTCGAGGAACTGATGGACTCCGGCGCTGCACGGGCCATGGTGCTGTCCGGCCGGCAGGCCCTCATCAACGGCAGCAGCCTGGTCCTGCTGGACGCCGTCGAACTCGCCCGGCACCTGCAGGACACGGCCTACGCCCCGGACCAGCTGATCTACCTGGGCTCCGCCCTGCCCGGCTCGGACCTTGAAGCGGGAACCGAACTGGTCCTCTTCATCCTGCCCCAGCAGTTCGAGGTCCAGGCCGAGGAATTCGAAGCCCACATTGCCGGCATCCCCGAGGGCGCGCAGTGGGCGGGTTTCCGTGATGTCGCGGCCACGCTGAACCCCACGGACACCGCGATCTTCATCGAGGCCAGCGCCATCGCCAACTGGCACGCCACGCACACGCACTGCCCCCGCTGCGGCACCGCCACCGCGCCCGAAGCCGGAGGCTGGGTCCGCAGGTGCCCCGCGGACGGCTCCGAGCACTACCCGCGAACCGATCCGGCCATCATCGTCACGGTGGTGGGCCCGGACGGCCGTTTGCTGCTCGGCGGCGGCGGCCTCCTTGATGCGCGGAACTATTCCACCCTCGCCGGGTTCGTCGAACCGGGGGAGTCGCTGGAACAAGCAGTGGTCCGGGAGATCGGCGAGGAAGTCGGCGTGCGGGTCACCGCCTGCCAGTACCTCGGGTCCCAGCCATGGCCGTTCCCGGCCTCCCTGATGCTCGGTTTCACCGCCACGACCGCCGACACCGAAGCCAGGCCCGACGGCGTCGAGGTTACGCGCGCGCGCTGGTTCAGCCGGAGCGAACTGCAGGAGGCAGTACTTAGCGGTGAGATTGTCATCTCCAGCAGGCTGTCCATCGCCCGGGCCCTGATCGAACACTGGTATGGCGGGGTCATCCGGGACCGCGCAGACAACCCGTAAGGCGCTCGTGACAACACGCAGCGGCAACCCCGCGCCGCGGACCGACCACCGCAGCGCATCCACCGCACACCCTCGAATGACTGAGCAGCAGACGTGAACACAGATATTTTCCACTCCAGCGCATTCCCGACCGGCCCGTCCAATGAGGGTGTGCCGGACGCCGACGCCGCGGCGCCGGACAACCGCTCCCTAGAGGAGCGCATCCTCGGTGGCCTCGACGCGGAACAGCGTGAAGTTGCCAGCACCCTGCAGGGCCCCATGTGTGTCCTCGCCGGCGCCGGCACCGGCAAGACCCGCGCCATCACGCACCGGATCGCCTACGGGGTGCACTCCGGTGTGTACAACCCGCAACGCCTCCTGGCCGTCACCTTCACGTCGCGGGCGGCGGCTGAAATGCGCAGCCGGCTCCGCGACCTCGGCGTCGGCAACGTCCAGGCCCGCACCTTCCACGCCGCAGCCCTGCGTCAGCTCCAGTTCTTCTGGCCCCAGGCCGTCGGCGGCGTCCTGCCCAACCTGCTGGACCACAAGGCCCAGATGATTGCCGAGGCGGCCCGGCGGCTGCGCCTCAGCACCGACCGGGCCTCGATCCGCGATCTGGCCTCCGAAATCGAGTGGGCCAAAGTGTCCATGTTGACCCCGGCCAACTATCTGGAAAAAGCCCAGGGCCGCGGCGCCCCGGGTGGCTTTGACCTCACCGCCGTCGCCCGCGTTTTCCAGTCCTACGAGGACGTCAAGACGGACCGGAACGTGATCGACTTCGAGGACGTCCTGCTGATCACCGTGGGCATCCTGCAGGAGGACCCGAAAGTCGCCGCGACCGTCCGCGAGCAGTACCGCCACTTCGTCGTCGACGAATACCAGGACGTTTCGCCGCTGCAGCAGCGGCTGCTGGAACTGTGGCTCGGCGGACGCGATGAGCTCTGCGTCGTCGGAGACGCCAGCCAGACCATCTACTCCTTCACGGGAGCCTCGCCGAAGCACCTGCTCGGCTTCAAGGCCCAGTACCCCGAGGCCACAGTCGTCAAGCTGATTCGCGACTACCGCTCCACCCCGCAGGTGGTGAGGCTGGCCAACGAACTGCTGGCCGGCCGGCGCAGCGGCGGACCCGTCGCCGACGCCGCCTGGGCGACGCCGCTGCAGCTCCTGGCGCAGCGCCCGGCCGGTCCGGTGCCGCAGTTCACCGAATGCTCCGACGACGAGGCCGAGGCCGCCACCGTGGCGGTCAAGGTCCGTGAGCTCCTCGACGCCGGTACTCCGGCCAGCCAGGTCGCGGTGCTGTTCCGCACCAACGGCCAGTCCGAGGCCTACGAGCAGGCCCTGGCCTCGGCGGGGATCGGCTACCAGCTGCGCGGCGGGGAACGGTTCTTCGCCCGCAAGGAAGTCCGGGACGCCATCCTGCAGCTGCGCGCCGCCACCCGGGCCGTCGCCGAAACCGCCAGCCCCGAGCCGCTGGGCCAGCTGGTCCGTGACATCGTCGCCTCGCTGGGCTACACGGACGCCGCCCCGCACAGCGGCGGCGCGCTCCGGGAACGTTGGGAATCCCTCGCAGCGCTCGTCGCACTGGCCGACGAACTGGTGATCAGCCGCGGCGCGCAGTTCAGCCTCGCGGACTTCGTCAACGAACTCCAGGAACGCTCCCTGGCCCAGCACGCCCCGACCGTCCAGGGCGTCACCCTGGCCTCGCTGCACGCCGCCAAGGGCCTCGAGTGGGACGCCGTGTTCCTCGTCGGCCTCAGCGAGGGGCTGATGCCGATCTCCTTCGCCGACAGCCCCGAGTCCGTGGATGAGGAACGCCGCCTGCTCTACGTGGGGATCACCAGGGCCAGGGAACACCTGTTCCTGTCCTGGTCCACCGCACGGACCCCGGGCGGGCGCGCCAACCGGAAGCCCTCGCGCTTCCTGGACGGGCTGCGCCCCGACTCCGTGGCCAGCTCCTCGGTCCGCGGCAAGGGCGCAGCCCCGCGTCGCAAAGCCGCTGTGCCGGCCATCTGCCGGGTCTGCGGCACCATGCTCACATCCGGCGCCGAACGCAAGGTGGGCCGCTGCAACCAGTGCCCGCCCAGCTACGAGGAGCAGACCTTCGACGCGCTCCGGCAGTGGCGCAAGGACATCGCGCTGGAAGCCGACGTTCCCGCCTTCGTGGTCTTCACCGACGCCACCCTGACCGCCATCGCCGAAGCCCGGCCCGAATCCCTCGAACAGCTCGCCAGACTTCCCGGGGTGGGCCCGTCCAAACTGGAGAAATACGGCGAAGCGGTGCTGGCAGTGCTGGTCGAAAGCACCACCCTCTGATGGCAGGACGCCCGGCAGCTGCCACAAACACACCGCTGACCACTGCCGACGGCGCTCCGGTGGAAGTACGGCGCTCCGCCCGGCGCCGCCGGACCGTGGCGGCGTTCTGGGAGAACGGCACCGCCGTCGTCGCTATTCCTGCCTCCTTCAGCCGCGCCCAGGAACGCGAGTGGGTGCACCGGATGCTCGAGAAACTGCGGCTTCAGGGGGAGCGGGGGACCCGCGGCGCCGGCAGGCGCCGTCCGCGCAGCGACGCCGCCCTCGCGGTGCACGCCGCCGAGCTCTCCGCGAAGTACCTCGGTGGCCGGGCAGTCCCCACCTCGGTCCGCTGGGTGGGCAACCAGAACTCCCGCTGGGGTTCCGCGACGCCGTCGGAGGGGACCATCCGGCTCTCGGACAAGCTGCAGCCCATGCCGCAGTGGGTCATCGACTACGTGCTGCTGCACGAGCTGGCGCACCTGCTGGTGGCCGGCCACAACGCCGCGTTCTGGCGGCTGCTCGAGGCCTACCCGGACACCGCCCGGGCCAAAGCCTTCCTTGAGGGAGTCTCCTTCGCCACGTCCCGGGGCCTCACCCCGGGCGTCGAGGACGATGACGTGGACGGCGTCGATGCGGACCCGCTGGCCGTCTGACCTTCCCACCTGCGGGGGGGCTTTCCGACCGACCCTTCCGGCCGGCGCAGCCGCCCGCGGCGCGCCGCGGGCGGGCGCCCGCGGCACAGAGAAGCCCCGGCCGGAACCGAGGTTCCAACCGGGGCCGGTGAGCAGTCAGCTAGGACTTGGGATTCTCCCCGTTGCCCGGGGCGCCGTCAGCTCCGGTCCCGCCGGTGTCTTCGCCCTTGTCTTCGCCCTTGTCTTCGACGGCTTCACCGGTGCCGTCGCCAGCCGCCGGGGCGTCCTCCTGCTCGTCGAATCCGCCGCTGAGCAGCTTCTGCAGGGCGTCGTCAACCTCGGAGTCGCTGGCCTCGGCCAGCTTCCGGCGGTCGCTGAAGCCTTTCGGGTCTTCCAGGTCTTCGGCGGTGGGCAACAGGTCGGGGTGCTGCCAGATCGCATCGCGGCCGTCGACTCCGCGTTCGTCCTTCAGCGCGGCCCAGAGGGCGGCGGCTTCACGGAGCCGGCGCGGCCGCAGTTCCAGACCCACGAGGGAGGAGAACGCGTGCTCGGCCGGTCCGCCGGTGGCGCGGCGGCGCCGCACCGTCTCACGCAACGCCGCGGCCGAGGGCAGCAGCTTCTCCGTGGCCGCCCAGCTCAGCTCATCGACCCAGCCCTCCACGAGGGCGAGGGCCGTCTCAAGCTTCTCCAGCGCCTGATCCTGCGCGGGAGTGCGCTGCGGCATAAAGACGCCCTGGGACAGGGCATCCTGGATGCCCTCCGGGTTGCCCGGATCGAGTTCGCGGGCGAGTTCCTCGATCTTCGAGGTGTCGATGTGGATGCCGCGGGCGTACGCCTCGATGGCGCCCAGGAGATGCCCCCGCAACCAGGGGACCTGCACGAACAGCCGGGCGTGGGCTGCTTCGCGGACGGCCAGGAACAGCCGGATGTCGTTCTCCGGCAGGCTGAGGCCCTCGCCGAACTTCGCCACATTGGAGGGCAACAGCGCCATTTCGAGGTCGGCGAGCGGGACGCCGATGTCCGTGGAGCTGACCACCTCGGCCGACAGGGCACCGATGGCCTGGCCCAGTTGCATGCCGAAGATCGCCCCGCCCATGTTCTGCAGCATTGAGGACGCGCCGC
The DNA here is from genome assembly GCF_059383555.1 of Pseudarthrobacter sp. MDT1-56. Lineage (NCBI taxonomy): Bacteria > Bacillati > Actinomycetota > Actinomycetes > Micrococcales > Micrococcaceae > Pseudarthrobacter > Pseudarthrobacter sp. MDT1-56. Next base: position 322,791 of record NZ_JBWZCK010000003.1, on the reverse strand, counting down.
CCATCATGGACTTCATTTCCTCCGGCATCTGCTCGGTCATGGCGGTGGACAGCGCATTCGCGATGCTGTTGGCGACCGGTTCGGTCAGGCGCTTCCAGGTGCCGAGCGTCTCCTCGACCCACTCGGCCCGTGACCAGGCGCGGCCGATCAGGCCCGTGGCCGGCAGGCCGGTGACTTGATCCAGCCACAGTTCGGCGAGCCGGAGGGCTTCATCGACTTCGCGGGACTGCTGCGCCGTGACGGACGGGTCGGAGCCACTGGCGGCCACGCGCCGCGCGTTTTCGTGCGCCAGCTGCCAGTTCACGGGGCCTTCCGAGGAGGCGCTCATCATGGCCTGGACCTGGGAAAACATCTGGGCGAGGAGGTTCGGGTCGTCCGGGAGGCCCGCGGCCTTGGCCAGTTCCGCGGGGTCGATGTTCCCCATACCCTGGCCACCCATCAGGTTCTTCAGCATTTCTGCCAGCGGATCCTTGGGTTCCTCGTCGCCATTGGACGGATTAAGTGGGTTGGAGGTCATGATCCCGCCGATCGTCGGTGTGGCTGCTTCTGAGGTTCACGCTACCCCGCAGCCAGCGGGCTGTCTGCTGAAACCCCGCCACGTTCGCTCTAGGCAAAGAGCCCAGCCAGCAGCCGAGCGCGTAGTGTTAGAAACTGGAATATTGGCAGGCAGCAGCCGCGGCTCAGGGCGCGGGCGCGGTGCGCTGACCAGGGGGTCCGCATGGTCCCCGGGCGCCGGCACGGAGAGGTCCTTCATTGACGATTACGCAGGGTGAGCAGCCCGCCGGCGAGCCGGCGGGCGGCCAGTCCCGGGGCCGCAGGGCCCTCCTCCCCGGTTCAGGATCCGGCCAGAAGCAGGACAACCGCTCATCAGCCATGCTCGTCTCGGGTCTGCTGGCACTGGGGCTGGGCGTCACGGCCATGAGCCTGCCTGTCCCGTATGTCGTGGAATCACCGGGTCCGACGTTCAACACCCTGGGCAATGACAACGGCAATCCGGTCATCAGCGTCACAGGCCGCGAGAGCTTTCCCGCCAAGGGCAACCTGGACCTGACCACGGTCTACGTCGACGGCGGCCCCAACGGGCCGGTGACGGTCTTCGAGGCGTTCTCGGCCTGGCTCAGCGGCGCGAAGGCCGTCTATCCGGAGGAACTCGTCTTCCCCACCGGCGTGACCAAGGAACAGTCCCAGCAGGAAAGCGCCGTCGCGATGACCACGTCGCAGGAGAACGCCGTAGCCTCAGCCCTCCGGGAACTGGGGATCGCGTTCGAGCAGAAAATGCAGATCGCGGGCATCCCGGAGGGCTCCGCCTCCGCGGGCAAGCTCCAGGAAAACGACGTGCTGCTGTCCATCAACGGCAAGACGGCGACCGCGCTGAGCGTCGTCCAGGCTGAGCTGGCCGCCGGCAACGGTGCCCCGGTGGAGGTCGTCGTCGACCGTGATGGCAGCAACGTGACCGCCAGTATCACGCCGGCCAAGACCGAGGCAGGGCGGTTCATCCTCGGCGTCCTGCTGCAGTACCAGTTCAAGTTCCCCTTCGACGTCAAGATCTCCCTGGAGAAGGTAGGCGGTCCCAGTGCCGGGATGATGTTCGCCCTGGGCATCGTGGACACCGTCACCCCCGGCGACCTGACCGGCGGCAAGCATGTCGCGGGTACCGGAACCATCACCCCCGAGGGTCTTGTTGGGCCGATTGGCGGCATCAGCCAGAAGATGCACGGTGCGCGCTCCGGCGGCGCCACCCTGTTCCTGGCCCCGGCCGCAAACTGCGACGACGTCGTCGGTCATATTCCGGACGGTCTGCAGGTGGTTCGGGTCGAGAATCTGGCCGAGGCACGCAAAGCGGTCGAACTGGCCGCGTCCGGGGCCGACACATCCGGGCTTCCGGGTTGCTCCAGCAACTAGACTGACGGCGGAACTAAGATCCGCCGCCACTCGTGGCACTTATGACGGCTTCGCCGCCCTGTTGGGGCGGTGCCGGCGGTCGCTACGATGCAGCACTCCGAGTTCCTGCATCCAAGCACCGCACAGATAACTAAAAACCAGTAACTGACTACCAGCTATGAGGTACCGAGTTTGTCCCGTCCCGCCAGCACAGTCCCGCCCGGAAGACCCCAGCAACGACGAAGCGCATTGACGCCGACGTTGATTGTTGTGGCCTTGATCGTCGTGGGCTTCATCTTCTTCGCCAATGTCTGGACGGACGTCCTTTGGTACCAGCAGCTGGGCTTCTTCGAAGTCTTCCTGACCGAGAACCTGGCACGGATCGCCATCTTCCTCGCCGGCTTCGCGCTGATGTTCGCCGCCGTCTTTTTCGCCATCCGGATCGCCTACCACTCCCGCCCCGTGTACGCCCCGGACTCGGATATCCGGGACAACCTGAACCGCTATCAGGTCCAGCTGGAACCGGTCCGCCGCGTCGTTATGATTGGCCTGCCCGTTCTCTTCGGCCTGTTCGCCGGCAGCGCCGCGGCCAGCCAGTGGCAGAAAGTACTTCTGTTCCTGAACCAGGAATCCTTTGGCCAGGATGACCCGCAGTTCGGGCTCGACATCAGTTTCTACCTGATGACCCTGCCATTCCTGGGCTTCGTCACCGGCTTCCTGATCAGCGTGACCATCATTGCCGGCATCGCCGGCATCCTCACGCATTACCTCTACGGCAGCATCCGGATCATGGAGCGCGGGATCTTTACCAGCCGTGCGGCTCAGATCCACCTTGCCGTCTCCGGTGCAGCCTTCCTGCTCCTGATGGGCGCCAATTTCTGGCTCGACCGCTACGCCGCCGTGCAGAGCAGCGGCGGCCGCTGGGCCGGTGCACTGTACACGGACGTCAACGCCGTCATCCCCACCAAGGCCATCCTGGCCGTGGCCGCGGTCCTCGTCGCGGTCCTATTCGTCGTCGCTGCCGTGATCGGCAAGTGGCGGCTGCCCGTTATCGGCCTGGCGATGCTGGTTATCACCTCCATCCTGGCCGGCGGTGTCTACCCCTGGGTGATCCAGCAGTTCCAGGTCCGGCCCTCGGAGCAGACGCTGGAAAAGCAGTACATCGAACGCAACATCAACATGACCCGCTCGGCGTACGGCCTGGACAAGATCCAGGAAACCCGGTACAACGCCACCACCAACCCCACCACGGGCGCCCTTGCCCCCGACGCGCAGACCACGGCCAACATCCGGCTGCTGGACCCCAACCTGATCTCGGATGCGTTCTCGCAGCTCGAGCAGTACCGGCCGTACTACCAGTTCCCGAGCGCCCTGAACGTGGACCGCTACGAGATTGACGGGAAGATCCAGGACACCGTCATCGCGGTCCGCGAACTCAACCCGGACGGGCTGAGCGCCAACCAGCAGTCCTGGCTGAACCGCCACGTCGTCTACACCCACGGCTATGGCGTCGTCGCTGCCAAGGGCAACAAGTTCACTGTCGACGGCAAACCGGAGTTCCTGCAGGCCGGAATCCCGTCCACCGGCGTGCTCGGCGATGACTCGACTTACCAGCCGCGGATCTACTTCGGCGAGAACTCGGCTGACTACTCGGTCGTCGGCGCCCCCGAAGGCGCCCCGAACCGCGAGCAGGACCGGCCCGCCGCCAAGGAGGGCGACGGCGAAACCCAGTACACCTTCACCGGCGACGGCGGCCCGAACGTGGGCAGCTTCTTCAACAAGGTCCTCTACGCGATCAAGTTCCAGTCCTCGGACCTGCTGCTCTCTGACGGTGTGAACCCCGAGTCCCAGATCCTTTACGACCGCAACCCCCGGGAGCGCGTCGAAAAGGTTGCTCCGTACCTCACCGTGGACGGCAACGCCTACCCGGCCGTCGTCGACGGCAGGGTGAAGTGGATCGTGGACGGCTACACCACCAGCCCGTACTACCCGTACTCCCAGCAGGAACAGCTCTCCGAGGCCACCGCCGACTCGCAGACCACTGCGGGCCGGACGGCCTCCCTTCCGAACACCTCTGTCAACTACATCCGCAACTCGGTCAAGGCCACGGTGGATGCCTACGACGGAAAGGTGACGCTCTACGCCTGGGACGACCAGGACCCGGTGCTGAAGTCCTGGCAGAACATTTTCCCGTCCTCGCTGAAGCCGTACTCGGAAATGTCCGGAGCGCTCATGAGCCACGTCCGCTACCCGGAAGACCTGTTCAAGGTCCAGCGGGAACTTCTGGGCCGGTACCACGTCACCCAGCCGGACAACTTCTACACCAACAACGATGCCTGGAGCGTCCCGAACGATCCGACCGTGCAGGACGACGTGAAGCAGCCGCCGTACTACATGTCCCTGAAAATGCCTGACCAGGACAAGCCGGCCTTCCAGCTGACCTCCTCGTTCATCCCGCAGGTCGTCAACGGAAACGCCCGCAACGTGCTCTACGGCTTCCTGGCCGCGGACTCCGACGCCGGCAGTGAGAAGGGCGTGAAGGCCGAGAGCTACGGCCAACTCAGGCTCCTGCAGATCCCGCCGGAGTCCAACATCCCCGGCCCGGGCCAGGCGCAAAACAAGTTCAACTCGGACCCGACCGTCTCGCAGGCCCTGAACCTGTTGCGCCAGGGTGCGTCGGCGGTTCTCAACGGCAACCTGCTGACACTGCCGGTTGGTGGGGGCATGGCCTACGTCCAGCCCGTTTACCTGCGGTCCACTGGCGAGACGTCCTACCCCACGCTGCAGCGTGTTCTCGTGGCGTTCGGTGACAAGATCGGGTTCGCTCCGACTCTGGATGAGGCATTGAACCAGTTGTTCGGCGGTGAGTCGGGAGCCAGCGCCGGCGACTCGGCCAACAACGGGCAGACGCCCGGTACGCCCACGACACCGGGCGAGACTCCGTCCGCTCCGGGCAGCACGGACGCCAAGGCAGAGCTGAAGGCGGCCCTGGAAGCGGCGAACGCTGCCATCAAGGCCGGCCAGGAGGCCCTCGCGAGGGGCGACTTCGCTGCCTATGGCGAGGAGCAGAGGAAGCTCACCGCAGCCCTGCAGCGGGCCATCGACGCCGAAGCCAAGATCGCGGCGGAAACTCCGGTTCCTGCACCGGCGGCCAGCCCGGCGCCGGATGCCACGACGCCGGCGGCCACCCCGGCCCCGACGCCGAGCAGCTGACGCCCGGCCCACCGGGGCGCGGCTAAAGGCCGGGTTCCCGCTCCACTGGAGCGGGAACCCGGCCTTTCCGTTTCCCTCCGGACGCGGACAGCCCCGGGCCGGGAGACGCACATCACGCCGCCCGGATTTGGCCTCATGTTCACCGGCAGGTAGAGTTGATTCTGCGACGCGGGGTGGAGCAGTTCGGTAGCTCGCTGGGCTCATAACCCAGAGGTCACAGGTTCAAATCCTGTCCCCGCAACTGAAGGGAAGGTCCGGAACACTGGAAACAGTGTCCCGGACCTTCTGCTTTAAGCTGGCAATGTGGGTCGCGGGCCGCCCTGCTTTATGCCGGCAATGTGGGTCGCGGGCCGCCCTGCTTTAGGCCGGCAAAGTGGGTCGCGGGCCGCCGGGAGGGCGGTGGTTCGGGCGGCGCCAAAAGTAGGGTAGTGTTGATCAAGCGACGCGGGGTGGAGCAGTTCGGTAGCTCGCTGGGCTCATAACCCAGAGGTCACAGGTTCAAATCCTGTCCCCGCAACTGGAGAAGAAAAGAAAGGCCCGGATCTGTTGATCCGGGCCTTTCTTGTTGCCCCGGGTTTCCTGTCAGCCAGGTCCCTGCGGCCGGGCAGGCCGAGGCCCGCCTAGCCGTCCTTGAGCCGCTGGTAGGTCTCCAGCGCGCGGGCACGGGACTCCGGCAGCCCAACGATCGGTCCCGGGTAGCCCGCAACCGAACCGTCGGCCTTCCACGGTTCGTGGATCGCCTTGTCGTCCAGGCCGGACAGCTCCGGGAGATACTCGCGCAGGTAGCGGGCGCCGGCGTCGAACTTCTTGCTCTGGGTGACCGGGTTGAAGATCCGGAAGTAGGGCGAGGCGTCGGCGCCGGATCCGGCCACCCACTGCCAGTTCGCCGGGTTGCTCGCGGCGTCGGCGTCCACCAGGGTGTCCCAGAACCAGGCCTCGCCGAGTCTCCAGTCGGCCAGCAGGTTCTTGACCAGGAAGCTCGCGGCGGCCATCCGGACACGGTTGTGCATCCAGCCGGTCTGCCACAGCTGACGCATCCCGGCGTCGACCAGGGGATAGCCGGTGCGGCCCTGTTGCCAGGCTGCGAGTTCGGCGTCGGAGGGTGTCTGCCAGGCGAAGTGGTCGAACTCGGGCCGGTAGTTCCGGGTGGCCAGTTGCGGGTTCTCGTAGAGCAGCTGCCAGCAGAACTCCCGCCAGCCGAGTTCGGAGCGGAAGATCCCGACGTCGGCCGGCGCAGCGTGCCCAAAGTGTTCGCGCAGTGCATGCCAGATGCGGAACGGGCTGATCTCGCCGAACCGAAGATGAGCGGAGAGCCTGCTGGTGCCCTCGACTCCGGGGATGTCCCGGCCGGTGCCGTAGGCCTCTGCCGGGCCGTCGAGGAAGTCCTCGAGCCGCTGGTGGGCCCCGGCTTCGCCGGGCTGCCAGGTGCTGGCGAGGCCTGCACTCCAGTCCGGACGGCGGGGGAGCAGCCCCCAGCTGTCGAGCGGGTCGCCGGCCGGAAGCTTTCCCTCCACGTCCATGGCCGGGGCAGGGAGGCGCTCCGGGGCGTCGAGAGGGAGCCGGGGCTCCGGAGCATCGAGGCAGGCCCGCCAGAAGGGCGTGAAGACCTTGTACGGTCCGCCCGCGCCGGTCCGCACCGTCCACGGCTCGAACATCAGGTTCGCCTGGAAGCTGGCAGCCGTGAGGCCCTGTTCCGCGGCCCAGGCCTTGACGCCTGCGTCCACTTCGCGTTCGGGGCCGCCGTAGCGGCGGTTCCAGAGCAATGTGCCGGCGCCGGTTTCCCGGGCGAGGTCCCGGATGACATCTGCAGCCGCGCCGCGGCGCAGCAGCAGGCGGGATCCCGCGGCCTCAAGCCCGGCGGCGAGATCCGCCAGCGAATGGTGCAGCCACCATTTTGTGGCGCCGCCGAGGGGCCGCACGCCGGGGGAGGACTCGTCGAGGACATAGACCACGGTCAGAGGCTGTCCCAGTGACACCGCTTCGCTCAGGGCCGGGTTGTCGTCCAGCCGGAGGTCGTCGCGGAGCCAGACAAGGGTCGAAGACAGGGTTCCCGATGACATGGGTCAACGGTACACGCGGAGCCCGCCGCAGCCGCACCGCTCGCCGCGCCACGGGCGCGCCACCGGGGCACTGTCCGGGGGACGACGGAGGCCGGGCCCAGTGACCGTCGGTGTACGGTCCGGGCCCGGCCTCGGCAGATCCGGTGTCAGCTCTTTCCGGCGGAAAACACTCCGGGGGTGTGCCTACAGCTTGTCGAAGTCCGCCTCTTCGACGGTCGAACCGGAGGCTCGGGTTTCGCCGGCGCCAATGGCGGCGGGGGAGCCGCCGGACTTCAGCGCGGCGAGCCGGGCCTCGATCTCGGTCTGCTCGCCGAGGTCCTCCAGCGAGTTGAACTGTGCGTCCAGGCTGGACGCGGCGAGTTCCTGCTGGCCGCGCACCTTGGCTTCTTCGCGGCGGATCTTCTCTTCGAAGCGGCCCACCTCGGACGTCGGGTCCATGAAGTCGATGCTCTTCATGGCATCGTGCACCTGGGTCTGGGCCGCGGCGGTCTTCGACCGGGCCACCAGCTCGTTTCGCTTGCTGGTGAGCTCGTTGAGCTTGCCCTTCATCTGCCCCAGACCGTGCTTGAGCTTGTCCACGACCTCGGTCTGGGATGCGATGCTCGGCTCGGCGGACTTTGCCTCGTTCTCCGCGGACATCTGGCGCTGCAGGGCCACTTTGGCGAGGTTGTCGAACTTCTCGGCGTCAACGGTGTCGCCCTTGGCCCGGTACTCGTCAGCTTTGCGGGACGCGGCGAGGGCCTTTTTGCCCCAGTCCTGGGCGTTCTTGATGTCCTCGTTGTAATCGTCCTGGAGCATACGCAGGTTGCCGATGGTCTGCGCTACGGCGGACTCCGCCTCGGCGATGTTGTTGGTGTAGTCCCGGACCATCTGGTCCAGCATCTTCTGCGGGTCCTCGGCCTGGTCCAGCAGGGAGTTGATGTTGGCCTTCGCCAGCTGCGCCATGCGGCCGAAAATGGACTGCTTCATGGTGTTACCTTTCGTCCTGCTCAGTGGTTCCCACTGAATTTCGGTGAACAGTGAAATGTACCGCTTCTATCCGCCGGCGGGAGCGTGCCCGCCGGCGCCTAGTCTGTGTGTGCCCGGCATGTCGGCCGTGTTTTGGCCGAGGGCACCTGCCTAGAAGTCGCCGCCGCCGCCAAAGTCGCCGCCCCAGCCGCCGCCGGAGTCACCGCCGCCGCCCCAGCCGCCGCCGGAATCGCCGCCGCCGCCCCAGCCGCCGCCACCACCACCGCCGTGCAGGATGGAGTTGATCAGGATGCCGCCGAGGATGGCGCCACCCAGACCGCCGCCGCCGCCTCCGCCGAACATCCCGCCGCGGCCGTAACCCTGGTTGGCGTACCCGCCGAAGTGGTCGACGTCGGACTGGGCCTGCTGCGCCGCCTGCGCGGCCAGTGCGTGCGCCTGCTGGGCGTACTGCAGGGCGGTGACGGGGTCGGTGCGCGAGATGGACAGTGCATAGTCGAGGTTCCGCTGGGCTTCGGCCAGGCGGGTCCGGGCCTCGGTGCCCACGCCGCCGCGGCGGGCGGTGATGTAGTCCGAAGTCGCGCTGATCTGCGCCTGCGCGGACATGATGCTCTGCTGCAGCGACGCCTGCGCGCGGCGGGTTTGCTCCTGCTGGTCGCGGATGCCCGAGAGGGCCCCGTCCAGCGACTGGTGCGCCGTTTCGACCCGCTCCAGGGTGGCGATCGGATCGATCTTACCGCCCTGGATTTCGGCTTTGACCTGCGCCAGCGCGGCTTCCACAGCGGCAACCGGTCCGGCAAGTTCGGGGTGCGCCCCGGACTGGATCAGGGCTCTGGCCTGGGCCAGGTCCTGGGAGGTGTCCACGACGGCGGACTCCAGGCCGCTGCGGGCCTCGTCCAGGTTTCCGGCGACCTTGGTGATGGCGCCGATCAGCACGTTCGTCTGGTGCAGGCTTTCTTCCGCCGCGCGGACGGCGACGGCGGCCAGGCTGCCTTCGCCGGCATTGAGCTTCTCCTGGGCCGTGACGGAGGCGTTCTGCACAAAGGCGAGCCGCTCCTTGGCCTGGTTGATGTTGTCGCCAACCTGGACCAGGGCACTCTCGGCGTATTTGGCCCGCAGCTCGGCGAGGGACTGCTCGGCGCTGGCGATTTTGGCTTCCGCCTCACCCGCGCCGGCGCTGACCGCGGCCAGAGCCTGCGGGGCATTCTTTTCAAGCTCGCGCAGCGAATCGAAATCGGCCTTCTGCTCCTGCAGCGAGGCCAGGGCGGCCTCGGAACGGCGGATGATCTCACCGAGCCAGGTCCGCTGCTGCTCTTCGGTATCAGGGATGTGGTCATCGAGCTGCTGCTGCAGTTTGAAGGACTCCGACATATGGCCCTTGGCATCCTCCAGGGCCTTCGTGAAGTTCCCGACGGCGGCGTCGCCGTACTGTGCCTGCGCGAAGCCCAGCTCCTGCTCGCTGGATTTGATGGCGTCGTCGGCTTCGATCAGCAGTGAGCCGCTCTTGCGGCGCAGTTCCTCGACGGTGAGTCCGGCCAGGGGATCCAGCTCGGCGCCCTGCTGGCCGTAGCCTGCTTGCGCTCCCGCGGCAGCTTTTTTCCGGCGGTTGCGGAGGTACAGGTAGGCGCCCGCTCCGCCCGCCGCAACGACGCCCGCGCCCACGAGAACGGCACTTCCTGCGCCGCCATCCTCGGACGGGACGGTGCCCTTGCCTCCGCCGGCGGCGTCGCCGATGGCTGCGGCGCTGTCGATGGCAGCCTGGGCGTAGTCGCCGTTGCGCAGGTTCGGGTCAACCGCGCTGGACACGATCGTGTCGCGCTGGGCGTCCGTGATCTTGCTGTTGGACGGCTTGCTCAACTGGTACTGGCGGGTGTCCGTGGCAACCGTCAACATCATGGCGTTGGCCCCAAGGCTTGCCTTCTCCGCCACCTCGGTGGCCCACGCCACACGGTCGGTGGGGTTCTCGAACTTCCTCACGTAGACGACGTGGTACGTCATCGCGTGGTCGGTGCCCAGCTGCTTGATGGCCTGTTCGACTTCGCCCCTCCGGTCGCCCAGGACCCCGGCGGAGTCTACGACCTTCGTGACGGGGTCGAGCGTTACCGGATCTTCGGCGAGGGCCGGAGCGGCGGGAAGCGCCAGCAGTCCGACGACGCCAAGAACGGCGAGGAAACGTTTATAGGTAGACCGCATGTGCAACCCTTCAGCACTTCTGCGACCAGTTCGGGCCGAACCGGTCGTCACAGAATGCAGCAGCGCCCCCACGCAGATGTAAAGCCGCAGGTCGCTGTGGCGATTCCATTTGATTCTATGGTGCACCCAAAGGGCCGTCCACCGGCGGGAATATGCCACCAGCGAAAAGCGCTGAACCGGTCACTGCAACCCGGACGCGGTGCTTCCGGCGTTCAGCAATCTCCCAGCAAACGTGCGCTCTAGTATCAGTGAGATCGTCCATAGTTAATACAGACGAGGATGAAAGGAAGTCTTATGACTGAGAACCCAGCGCAGGGCGCGTCACCAGAGAACCGGGAGCCGGCCACGCCTAATGAGGGCGCTTCCGGGCCCCCGCAGGCTGCCCCCGCGCCGGACTCAGCACCCGAGAACCCGACCCTGCGGCTGGACCGGGCCGCGGACAACTCCCCGCAGCCGGTCTACCCGCAGCACCAGCCGTCCTACGGCCGTCCGCCGGCACCGCAGACGCAGCAGTTCGGTGCCTCCCAGGAACACGCGCAGCAGAGCCACAACCCAGGACAGCCCGGCCCCGGGTACGGCCAGCCGGCCGGCAACTCCGCCTTCGGCCAGTCCCGGCAGGCGCGTGACGAACACGGCTACGGCCAGCACGGCCAGGGACCCTACAGCCAACCCCAGTACGGCGGCTATGGAGGCAACCAGCCCGGGTCGCCGTATGCGTCCAACCCGGCCCACGCCCCGAAGCGCAAGGCTGCCTTCGGTGTCCCCACCCTGGTGGCCAGCATCCTCGCTGCAGGCCTGGTGGGCGGCGGTGTGGTCGCAGGGACCACCCAGGTGATGGGGGACCGGGCCATCACGTCCGCGGGAGCCGGCAGCAGCAGCCAGGCCGGCCCTGTCATCGTGAACAACCGGGAAGACGTCAACGCCATCACCGCCGCTGCCGTGAAGGCCACCCCCAGTGTCGTGACCATCAAGGCCTCGAGCGGCAGCGAAGGCGGCACGGGTTCCGGCATCATTTTGGACGGCGAAGGCCATGTCCTCACCAACACCCACGTCGTCACGCTCGACGGCACTGCGGCCAACGCCGCGATCGAAGTGCGCATGAGCGACGGCAAGGTCTACAGCGCCAAGATCGTCGGAACGGATCCGCTGTCCGACCTCGCCGTGGTGAAGATCCAGAACGGCTCCGGGCTGGTCCCGGCAGTGCTGGGCGACTCCAGCAAGCTGAACGTCGGCGATACCGCCGTCGCGATCGGCTCGCCCCTGGGCCTTACGGGAACCGTGACTGACGGGATCGTGTCGACCCTGAACCGCACCATCAGTGTGGCCTCCTCGGCAGCGCCCAAGGAAGGCGCGGACGACTCGCAGGGCGGAGACCAGGGCTTCCAGTTCGCCCCGCCGGACGGTGGGCAGGGCCAGAGCACCGCCAACCAGGGAAGCATCTCGATCAACGTGATCCAGACCGACGCCGCCATCAACCCGGGCAACTCCGGCGGCGCCCTGGTCAACACCAAGGGTGAGATCATCGGCGTGAATGTCGCGATCGCCTCCGCCGGCGGGGACTCCGCCAGCAGCGGCAACATCGGCGTGGGCTTCAGCATCCCGATCAACCACGCCAAGCGCGTCGCCCAGGAGATCATCAGCACGGGCAAGGCCACACACGGCCAGTTCGGTGTGAGCGTGAAGCAGAAGACTGCGAGCTCCGCGGCCTCCGGTTTCTCCGTCGGGGCAGAGGTCGCCACGGTGGAACCCGGCTCCGCCGCAGACAAGGCCGGCGTCAAGGTCGGCGACGTCGTGACGAAGTTCCAGGAGCTCGCGATCAGCGACCCGAACCAGCTGACCGCCGCCGTGCGCGAGCAGCCCGCCGGGGCCTCGGTGAAGGTCACCGTCCTGCGCGACGGCAAGGAACAACAGCTGGACGTGACCCTCGGCGCGGCCGCCGAGCAATAGGAGCACCGCCCACCGTTCCAGCCGAGGGCCGGGCAGCACCACCGGGTGCTGTCCGGCCTTCGCTGTGCCGTCCCCGGCCCGGTCACAGGCCTTAACCCAGCCGTGCCCGCGCTCCCCGATATGGTTAGCTAGGAGCAACCCGGCACCCCGGGCGCTCCGTGGCCACGACCCCACCCGGCTGGCTGTCCACCCGCATGGAAGGCTGCTGTACACACAGTGGAAGAGACATTGAAGATCATCGTGCTGGTCAAGCACGTCCCTGACGCCCAGTTCGACAGACACCTCACCGGCGAGGGCAACACGACGGACCGCGCCGAGAGCATCCTGTCCGAACTGGATGAGTACGCCCTCGAAGCCGCACTCCAGCTGATCGAGGCCCGCGGCGGGGAAGCGGCCGGCAACAAGGTCATTGCCCTGAGCATGGGTCCCGCCGGTGCGGTCAACGCGGTAAAGAAGTCCCTGCAGATTGGCGCCACCGAAGGCGTCCACCTCAGCGACGACGCGCTGGCCGGATCCGACGCTGCCGCCACCTCGCTGGCACTGGCCGCAGCCATCCGCCACCTCGGCGCTGAGACCCCCGCAGACCTCATCATCACCGGCATGGCCTCCACCGACGGCGAAACGTCCCTGGTCCCGGCCCAGCTCGCGGAGCGGCTCGACCTCCCGCAGGTCACCTTCGCTTCCTCCCTGGAGCTCGACGGCGGCAAACTCACCGCCCGCCGCGACGGCGACTCGCATGCGGACACTGTCGAGGCCCCGCTGCCCGCGCTCGTCTCGGTCACGGACCAGATCAACGACCCCCGCTACCCGAACTTCAAGGGCATCATGGCGGCGAAGAAGCGGACCATCACCACGTTGAGCCTTGCGGACATCGGCGTCGACCCCGCGCACGTCGGACGGTCCGGTTCCTGGACCGCCGTCGAGTCCGCCGAGGCACGCCCGGCGCGCACCGCCGGCACCATCATCACCGACGAGGGCGACGCCGGCATCAAGCTGGTTGAGTTCCTGGCCGCCCAGAAGCTGCTCTAAGGGGATTCCCAGACATGGCAAAAGTGCTTGTATTCATCGACAACCCCGGCCAGGCCCTGAAGAAGTCCAGCCTGGAGCTGCTCACCATTGCCCGGTCCCTGGGCGAGCCGGCCGTCGCCTTCAACGGCGAGCTGCACGACGACGTCGCATCGACGCTGGCGGCCTACGGCGCCCAGACGCTGTACCGGCCCTCCGCAACGGACCTCGACGACTACCTCGTTGGTCCCAAGGCCTCCTACCTGGCCGCCGCAGTGCAGACCGCCGGCGCCACGGTGGTGCTGACCGAGAACTCGGCGGAGGCCAGGGAAATCGCGGCGCGACTGGGCATCAAGCTCGGCGCCGGCGTCATCACCGACGTCGTTGCCGTGGACCCGGACGGCACCGCGCACAAGTCCGTGCTGGCCGGTTCGTACACCACCACGGCGAAGGCGTCGACGCCGGTCGCGGTCCTGACCGTCAAATCCAACAGCGTCACCCCCGAACCCGCCGTCACCGGCACGGCGCCGGGAACCGTCACCGTGGAGGTGCCGGAGACCGCCGCCGCGGCGTCGGCCAGGATCACGGCCCGCAGTGAGAAGGCCGCCAGCGGCCGTCCGGACCTTGCCGAGGCGCGGATCGTGGTGGCCGGCGGACGCGGGGTTGACGGCAACTTCGGCCCGGTGGAAGACCTCGCCGATGCCCTCGGTGCCGCCATCGGCGCCTCCCGCGCCGCCACGGACGCCGGCTGGATCGGCCACGACGCGCAGATCGGCCAGACCGGCAAGACCGTCTCGCCCCAGCTGTACATCTCGGCGGGTATCTCCGGGGCCATCCAGCAGAAGGCCGGCATGCAGACCGCCAAGGTGATTGTGGCCGTGAACAAGGATGCGGAGTCGCCCGTCTTCGAGATCGCCGACTTCGGCATCGTCGGGGACCTCTTCCAGGTCCTGCCGCAGGCAACCGCAGAAATCAAGAAGCGCAAGGGCTGATTCCTTGAACACCTCCGCCACACAGGCGCGCAGCCCGTTCGATCCGGAACAGCACCGGGTCGAGCGGGTGCTTTGTTTCACTGCGCACCCCGACGACATTGACTTCGGCGCCGCCGGCACGATCGCGGCCTGGACCGCCGCCGGGGTGCAGGTCAGCTACTGCATCATGACCGACGGGGACGCCGGCGGCTTTGACCCGGGGCAACGGGACGAGATCGTCCGGCTGCGGAACGAGGAACAACGCCGGGCCGCCGCCCTCGTCGGAGTGACCGACATCCACTACCTGCACGAGCGCGACGGCTACCTCGAGCCCTCGGACGGTGTGATCCGCGAAGTGGTACGGCTGATCCGGCGGCTCCGCCCCGACGTCGTACTCTCGATGCATCCGGAGCGGAACTGGAACCGGATCCAGAAGAGCCACCCCGACCATCTGGCCGTGGGGGAGGCGGTGACCCGGGCGGTGTATCCGGCGCTGGAGAACCCGTTCGCGTATCCCGAGCTGGCCGAGGCGGGGCTGGAGGCCTACAAACTGCCGTGGCTGTGGCTCTTCGCGGGGCCGGAGGAACGCGAAAACCACGTCGTCGACGTCACCGACCACGTCGAGGCGAAACTCGCGGCGATCCATATCCACGTCAGCCAGCACCCCGACATCGAGGCCATGGACCGCACGGTCCGCGGACTGATGCTCCGGGCTGCGGACCGGGGCGGTCTCCCGGCCGGCCGCAGCGCGGAGGCGTTCCACGTCGTCGCGGTCAACGGGGCGGGGACCATCGCCGGGTTCTAGTGTTGCCCCCGCGCGGACTCTCCCATAAGCTGGCCTCAGTTTAAATCATATTTATTGAGGAAGGCAGGCTTTAATGGCGAAGACTGCGCAGCACCCTGTGCTCGTGATCATGGGAGTCTCGGGCTCGGGGAAGTCGACGGTGGCCGGCCTGCTGGCCAGCCGGCTGGGCTGGGACTTCGCGGAGGGCGATGATTTGCACCCCGAGGCGAACGTGTTGAAGATGCAGGCCGGGCAGCCCCTGACCGACGCAGACCGCTGGCCCTGGCTGGAAAGCATCGCCGGGTGGATCCGGCAGCACACAGACTCCGGCATTCCCGGCGTCGTCACCTGCTCGGCGCTCAAGAAGCGCTACCGGGATGTCCTGCGCGGCGACGGCGTCGTGTTCGTGTTCCTCGACGGGAGCAAGGACCGGATTTCGGACCGGCTGGCATCCCGGCACGGGCACTTCATGCCGCCGTCCCTGCTGGAGTCACAGTTCGAGGCGCTCGAGGCCCCCACCGGGGAGGAAAACTACATCACCCTGAGCGTCAGTTCGGCGCCTGCGGACGAAGCGCAGGAAATCATCGACCGGCTCGACCTCCACGTCGGCGCGGTCCACGACTCCGACCGGCTGTAGCCGACCCGGCAAAAAGCAGGGTAGGCCGTGAACCTTGAGTAGGTTCGCGGCCTGCCCTGCTTTATCGTTCGCTTGGTGGTGGTGGTTCCGACGCTAGGCTCCCAGCGGGGCGGCGGCCACGGTCGGCATGGTCGGCGACGTCGACCCTCCGGTCGGTTCCACCGTGATGCCGAGGGATGCCGCAGTGCTGATGCCCTTGACCACGGCCGGCTTGGACAACGCCTCCGCGTCCATCAGGCCCTGCGAGACCGGGGCGGAGCCGTCCTTGGGAATCAGCCACATCTGGTAGACCTTGCCCGCCGGCGGAGCCGGGACGTCGTTCATCTTCACGACAATGGCGTCCTTCGACGTGGAGACGGACACGGTCGCCGTGCCGCCGCCGGCGACGTTGACGGTCGCCTGCCGCACGTCCCCGGCCTGCAGCACCTGGTTCAGCGGATCGTTCTGGTTGGCAACGTAGGCGCCGACGCCGACTCCGCCCAGGGCGATGATAGCTGCGGCCGCGACGCCGATGAGCCAGTTGCGCATTCCCTGCGGCCGGCGTCGTTCCTCGCGGCGCCTGCGGGCGGCGCCGAGCTCGTCGGTGACCGAGAGCCCGGAGGGTGCCCGGACGGGGTGGGCGACGACCGGCGGGACCGCTGAGGGCGCCTGGGAGGCGTGGGCATGCGGCGCGTCAGTGGCGTCCTGGCTGGGCAGGGATGCCATGATCCGGTCCAGCAGGCCGGCCGGCGGTTCTTCCTCAGCGGCAAAGCTGGTCGCGAGCGTCTCCCGGGCCTGGCGGACGCGCTCGTCGAAGGCGTCGCGTTCGGCCTGCGGAGCCGAGAGAAGGTAACCCTCAATGGTGGCACGCTCGGCGTCGTCCACGGCGTTCAGGGCATACACCTCGGCGAGGTCTGCCGCTCGTCCCGAGGCGAGGTCCGTGGCGATGTCGGCGGCAAAGCCGCCGGAGACGCGGCCGTTGTTCTGTGCGTTCATGTCGGTCATCTCAACTCACCCCCAGACAGGTCTTCAGTCGGATCAGTCCGTCGCGGATGCGGGACTTGATGGTGGGCACCGCAGCGTTGAGCTTTTCTGCGACTTCCCGGTAGGTGAGGCCGCCGTAGTAGGCAAGCCGCACGGACTCCTGTTGGGTGTCGGTCAACGTCCCGAGGCAGCGGACGACAGCCTCGGCCTCAAGCCTGCTGCCGACCTCGTCGGAAACCGAATCATGGTCGATGTCCTGGCTGCTGGCGCCGTATTTCGCTTCCCGGTCGGTGGAGGACTGGGAGGAACGGACCTTGTCCACGGCCCTCCGGTGCGAGATGGTCATGAGCCAGGCGAGCGGGCTTCCGGCCTCGGGGTTGAACTTGGAGGCGTTCTGCCAGACCTGGAGGAAGACCTCCTGGGTGGTGTCCTCACTGAGCTCCACATCGATCAGTACCCGCCGGGCCATGCCGAAGACGCGCCGGGACGTTAGTTCGTAGAACTCGGCGAAGGCTGCCTGGTCGCCGGCGGCAATCTGCTCCAGCAGTGCGCCGAGCCGGCGATTTACATCGGCCGGCGTGCCGGGGGGAGCGGAAGCCTCGGGAATCGGGGCGTTGGGAGTGTCCATCACCTTCAAGCATAAGGTGCCCGCCGCCGATCGCGGGTCAGGATGAGCTGCTGCCGGGGCGTGGCCGCCCGCAACACGCCGGGCGGGACGTCTATCCACCTGCATAGTTGTCACCTGCCGCTCCTCGCTCCCTTCCTCGCTCCCTGCGCCCGTTGGTGGCACTGGGCTTCAGAAGTGATTCGGGACGGCCGGGCAGCCGGATGGGCGGACCGCTGGAAAAGTTGCGGTGCCTACAGCTTGGCGCCGGCGAATCCGTTCTGGCGCCACGCCTCATAGACTGCGATCGAGGCTGCGTTCGCAAGGTTCAGGGAGCGCAGCGCGGGGAGCATCGGCAGCCGGACGCGGGACGTGACATGGGGGTCGTGTTTGAGTTCCTCGGACAGGCCTTCGGATTCCCGGCCGAACAGCAGCACGTCCCCGGGCCGGTAACTGATGTCCGTGTAGGAGGTCTCGCCGTCTGAGGTGAATGCGAAGACGCGCTCCGGGGCGAGGGCGGCCCAGGCGGCGTCGATGTCCGGGTGGATGGTCACGACGGCGAGGTCGTGGTAGTCAAGGCCGGCCCGGCGCAGCTTTGCGTCGGAGAAGTCGAAGCCCAGGGGCTCGACCAGGTGCAGCTCGGCTCCGGTGATGGCGGCCAGCCGGATGGCGTTGCCTGTATTGCCGGGGATTTCTGGGGCGTGGAAGAGGATGCGGAACACGGTCCCATCCTAGCGAGCCTGCTAGTGCATCCCGCGCAGCAGCGGGGCGAGCACCGGAACGATGACGGTGTTGGGGGCCGGGCCGGAACTCAGGAACTGCTTGAGGCCCCGGGCCAGCCCGGCGGCATTGACCACCTGCACGGTCTCGTGCGCCCCCGAGCGGCGGTGCCGGTCGATCACCGGTTCGTGCAGGTTGCCGTCAGTGCTGTGGACGACGGTCCAGCCGGTGACGTTGAGTTCCGGGAAGATGTCCTGCATGCGGCGCACCACGTGGGCCAGCTGGGGAGGCGCGATGGACCGACCGCCGTGGGTCAGGCCGCTGCCGTTCCAGGCATAGGCCCCGGGCGGCAGCAGCATCGAGCCGATAATGGCCATGCGGTAGCCGGAAAGCACCACATGGTCGATGTGGCTGTTGTCCGCCGGGGACTGCAGTCCGTTGATGAGCCGTGCGGCCGGGATGGCAGGGAGGATCTGCCGGCTGATGAGCTGCACCGTCCGCATTTCCCGCTGGATCCGGGCCTCGGCCCCGAAGATCCCGCGCTTGCGGGGCAACCCGTGGACCTGCTGGCGGGCCAGGCTTTCCGGGATCAGCGGCACCTCGCCGGTCCCGGCGTACTGCTCGAAGGGCGGGATGTAGACCGGGGCGTCGGAGGCCGTATTCCGTGGTGTGTTGGGACGCCGGACATTGGCCGAGGCGCGGCTCCCGGCGGCAGGGGCGTCGAAGTGTGCCCCTTCGTCAGGGGCCGGCCCGGCGAAAGCACCGCGGCCGGCGCCGTAGGACCGGTCGTAGTCGGCCCGGCTCTTGGCATCGATCAGCGTCTCGTAGGCAAGCGTGACGCGCCGGAACGCGGCCGGGTCACCTCCGTGATCGGGGTGCGCGGTGCGGGCGGCCTTGCGGTAGGCCACTTTGATTTCCCTTTCCGTCGCCGTCACGGGGATCCGGAGGACCTGGTAATGCGAGCTGTTGCCCTGCGTCAAGCAAGAATCCTTTGCATCGATGGTGCCAGCCCATCCTGGACGTCCGGCCTGGCCAGTTTAACCGGCAAGTGGAAGAACGAGCGTACCGGCACGGAAGGTTCCCGGCGGCTGGCATAATTCAGCGCATGCTTATCGCCGTCGCCGTCAACCCGCGGGCATCCTTTGGCCGCGGGCGGCACGCCGGCGAGGAGGCCGCCGGGTTCTTCCGGGCCGCCGGGGCCGCGGTCCTGTTCCTCTGCGAGGACTCCTATGACGCGCTGGCACAGGCCGTGGACAAGGCCCTGGCCTCCGGAGCTGATGCCCTCGTGGTGGTCGGCGGCGACGGCATGGTCCACCTCGGCGTCAACGCGCTCGCCGGATCGGGGCTGGCCTACGGCACGGTCCCGCTGGGGATTGTCCCGACCGGCACCGGAAACGACATGGCACGGGCGCTCGGCGTCCCGACGCACAATGTCCCCGGTGCCTGCGCGGCGGTGCTCGCAGCCCTGGACTCCGGAGGGCGGCTGATCGACGCCGGACGCGTCTCGTCGTCCGGGGCGTCCCGCTGGTTTGCCGGCGTGCTGTCCGCGGGGTTCGACGCAGCCGTCAACGAACGGGCCAACGCCTGGCGGTGGCCCCGCGGCAAGGCACGCTACCACCTGGCCATGCTCCGCGAGCTCGCCTCGTTCCGGGCGATCAGCTACACCGTGACGGCCGACGGCGAGCGCTGGCGGCAGGGCGCGATGCTGATTTCGGTCGCCAACGGCCAGTCAATCGGCGGCGGCATAAAGATCACCCCCGACGCCGTGCTCGACGACGGTTATCTGGACCTCTTTATCGTCAGCCCGCTGTCCCGGCTGGGCCTGCTGAAGGTCTTTCCGAAGGTCTTTTCCGGCGGGCATCTTGGGCATCCGGCCGTGCACATCCGGCGGGTCCGCAAGGTCGAGCTGTCCGCGGACTCGGTGGTGGCCTATGCGGACGGGGAGCGGATCGGTCCGTTGCCTCTCACCATCGAAGTGGTTCCCCGAGCGGTGAGGGTCCTGGCCTAGCTCCCACTCCCGCAATCCGGCCGCCCCGGCGCTCACCCCGGCCGTCGCCGGCAGATGGGCGGGGGCACCCCCGGGCGGGGCCCCAGCGGGGAGAGTCTAGAATCGTGCGGAGTCCCGGGCGGAAAGCGAACGGGGACAGCGACATTGGGGCGGAGCATGGGAAGCACACGGACAACCAGGACCACGGCGGCGGCAGGCCTGTGGCCCCGTCCCCGCCGCGCGCCCCAAGGCTCCGCCCGGCCCCGGGGGAGTCGGGGGTGCCTCGCGTTCCTGGCGCTCGCCGTCGCGGCCACGCTGGCCGGCTGCAGCGTCGGCGTTCCGGACCCCTCTGCAGCCAGGGCGGTGCCGGCGGCCCCGACCCTCGCCACCCCCACCATCACCCCCGGCCACGACGCCGCTGCCGTCGCGGCGAAGGATATGCCGTTCGCCGAAGGGGACACCATGGCCGCGGGGGTGCCCGTCCAGCTTTCCGACGGGCTGCGTGACGCTCCAGGCTGGAAGCCACGCAAGGAGAACGTGGCCGGCACCAGTGAGTACCTCAAGGAGGACGGCTGTGTGGTCTCGGCAAGGGTGCGGACCAACCAGTCTGCCCTCGCCGTTTCCGGGGACGACAGGGCGTCCACCGAGTCGCTTTTCCACTATCTGGACGCCAGCATCCTTCCGGACTACATGACATCCGGGACGCTGCGCTGGGGCGGAGAGCCCGGCGGGCCCGCTCCGCGAGTCGAGGTTCTGGTGTTCGCGGGCGGAGAGCGGGCCGGCGCCAGGGCGACCGCCATCTACGCCCGGCTGTTCGGCACGTCGGGCTCATCCGTGTACCTGTCCGTCTCCTGTCCCGATGCCGCAACTCTGGCGGCGGCGCGGAGTGAGGCTGAGGCACGGATCGCCGTCGTCCCTCCGTCCGGCTGACTCCGCTATCCGGGCCGGCGGTTAAGCAGCGGATCTTGTTTTTAGAGATACCCTGATCCCATGAGCCGAGCCCCCTGGAACCTCAGGATTGCCGCCGTGGCCTCCCTGCGGGACGAGAGCCGCCGGAGGCTGTTCGATTTTGTCGCCTCGGCCGGGTGCGAGGTCAGCCGCGACGACGCCGCCGGTGCCCTCGGCCTGCCCAGGAGCACGGCGTCCTTCCAACTGGACCGGCTGGTGCGGGACGGGCTCCTGGCCGTCGAATTCCGGAAGCTTGGCGGCAGGGGCGGGCCCGGTTCGGGCCGCCCGGCCAAACTGTACCGGGCCGCAGTCCAGGAGGTCGCCGTGTCCGTGCCGGACCGGAACTACGACCTGGCTGCCGAGTTGCTGGTCCTGGCCATTGAGGAGTCGGCGGCCGACGGCGGTTCGGCCCGCGATGCGCTGGTGCGCGCCGCCTACGCACGCGGGCAGGCAGCGGCCCGGACCCACAGCGGGACAGAGGGGCCGCCGGCGGACCCGGATGCCGGCTTCACCGAGGTCCTCGCTGCCGGGGGCTACCGTCCGGAGAGCGACGGCGGAGGCGGCCTGGCACTGCTCAACTGTCCGTTCCGCCGGATCGCGGAAGGCCACGCCGATGTGGTCTGCGCCATGAGTGGCGCCTTCCTGGCCGGGGCCGCGGCAGGGTGCGGAATTGACCCGGACCGGGTGCAGGCTCTCGCCATGGCGGACCTCCGCGCGCGCGGAGCCGCGCAGCCTGCGCAGTGCTGCGCCAGGATCAGGCCGGTCCAGCGGACCGACCCCTAGGCGGCACGGCTCGGGGTGGCGGCCGCCACCGGCCTTGGCTGACCGTTCCGACCGGTCAGCAGCACGCCAGCGATCACCAGGAGGCCGCCCACGATCTGGACCAGGGTGAGCGGCGTCCCCAGTGCCAGGGTGATGACCGCCGTAAACACGACGATCAGGTTGAGGTAGTTCCCGGCCGTCCCCGGCGGGGTGGTCTTCAGGGCGATGTTCCAGAAGAGGTAGGCGCCCAGGGACGGGAAAACGACGATGTACGCCAGCGACCAGGCCTCGGACGGCGTCTCCGGAAGCCGCACATCCAGGGCGAGGGCGAAGGGCGCCAAGGTGACGGTCGCCATCGCCACCTGCACGGCGGTGGCCGTGATGGCAGGGACACCCAGCCTGCGGGCGATGATCGTGTAGAGGCCCCAGACAATGATCGCGCCGATCATCATGACTTCACCGAGGTTGAGGGAAAAACTCAACGCGCGCTGCAGCTCGCCCCGGGTCAGCACCAGCAGCACGCCAAGCAGGCCGAGGCAGATGCCGAGCCAGCCCAGGCGTGTGGTCCTCTCGCCGAGCAGGACGATTGCCATCACAACGATCAGGGCCGGGTTGGCCGCCGTGATCAGGGCGGCGTTCACGGCGGAAGTGTGGCCGAGCGCCCCGTACAGCAGGAGGGTGTAACCGCTCATGCCGAGCACGCTCAGGAGCAGCAGCACCGGCCAGCGGCGCAGTACACCGCGCCAGTCTGGTTTCTCCACGAAGTGGGCCAGGAGCAACAGCGGCACGGCGGCCAGCGTCCAGCGCCAGAACGTCAGGTCCAGGGCGGTCATCGAGGCGACAGCGGCCTGGCCGACGATAAAGTTCCCGGACCAGAACAGGGTGGCCAGGACCAGGTAGAGGGACGCTTTCACCGCTCGAATCTACACCAGTGCCGTGACGGGCCCGCAGGTAGAATTGCCCTGTGCCCGTCTACCTTGATCATGCTGCCACCACCACCCTCGCTCCGGAGGCCCTGGCTGCGCTGACCCGCGAGCTGGCCCGGACCGGCAACCCGTCCTCGCTGCACGGATCGGGCCGCCGCGCCCGGCGTGCCGTCGAGGACGCCCGCGAGGTGCTGGCGGCCGCCGCCGGGGCGCATCCCTCCGAAGTCATCTTCACCTCGGGCGGGACCGAGGCTGACAACCTTGCCGTCAAGGGCCTGTACTGGGCCCGGCACGCCCAGGATCCGGCCCGCACCCGCATCCTGTGCTCCGCCGTCGAGCACCACGCCGTGCTGGACACGGTCGAATGGCTTGAGCGGCACGAGGGTGCCGAGGTCTGCTGGCTGCCGGTGGATGCAGACGGCGTCGTGGACCTGGCCGTACTGGAGGCAGAGCTCTCCCGGGACCCGGCGTCGATTGCCCTGGTCACGGTGATGTGGGCCAACAACGAAGTCGGCACCATCCAGCCCGTGGCGGAGATCGTCGAACTGGCGCACCGGGCCGGCATCCCGGTTCACTCCGATGCGGTGCAGGCGTTCGGTTCGGTGCCGGTGGATTTCCGTGCCAGCGGACTCGACGCCATGTCCATCTCCGGGCACAAGATTGGCGGCCCGGTCGGCGTTGGGGCGCTGATGCTGGGCCGCGCCGTGAAACTGACGCCGGTCCAGCACGGCGGGGGACAGGAACGGGACGTCCGCTCCGGAACCCTCGACACCGCCTCCATTGCCGCGTTCGCCGCGGCGGCCGAGGCCGTCACGGCCAAACTTCCGGAGGAAGCAGCGCGCATCACCGCCCTCCGGGACCGGCTGATCGACGGCGTCCTGGCCGCGGTGCCCGACGCCGTGCTGCGCGGGGCTCCCGGCGCGGGACGGCTGCCGGGCAATGCCCACTTCACCTTCCCCGGCTGCGAAGGCGATTCACTGCTTTTCCTGCTGGATCTGGCCGGGGTGGAATCCTCCACGGGTTCGGCCTGCACCGCGGGGGTTCCCCGGCCGTCCCATGTGCTGCTGGCGATGGGACTGGACGAGGACACCGCCCGGGGCGCCCAGCGCTTCAGTCTGGGGCATTCCTCCACCGAGGCCGACGTCGATGCGCTGCTGGCTGCCCTGCCCGGCGCTTTCGCCCGCGCGAGCCAGGCCGGCATGGCGGGACACGAGTCGAGCATCCAGACCGCCGGAACCGTCGCCCGGCAAGGCACCCGCCAAACCGCGGAATCGAACTAGGCACCGTCTAAGCGTCGCGCAGTAGCTGGTCCAGCGGGACGCCGGGGTCAGCGAGGACATCAGGGCTGACGGCGGTTTTCGCTGAAATGAGTTGTTTGATGTTTTTTTGGGGCTTGGCGGACCGGGGCCAGTTCACGCTCATTCCCGCGACGACCCGGCCGTCGCGCTGCCAGAAGGCGAGGAACTCCTTGTCCTCGAGCGAACCGCGGATCGTGGGCGGGCCCGCGAGGAGTGTCGGGAAGCCGGAGTACTCCATGCTGACGTCGAACTGGTCGGTGTAGAAGTAGGGGACCGTGTCCAGTGCGGCGTCCAGACCGAGCATTGCCCGGGCCGCGACTTTGCCGCCGTTGAGGGCATTGGACCAGTGCTCGCTGCGGTGGTGCTCGCCGGTGAAGGGATGCAGGGCGTTGGCGACGTCCCCGGCCGCAAAGACTCCGGGCGCGGAGGTCCGCAGCGAGGGGTCCGTGAGGATGCCGTTCCGCACCGCGATGCCCGCCGCTTCAGCCAGCGATACTTCGGGGACCACGCCCACGGCGACGACCACCAGGTCCGCGGGCAGGACCTCCCCGGCATCCGTGACCACTCCGGTGACCCGCCCCGACGTTCCCGTGATCCCGGCGGCCGAGGCGGGGAGCCGGAACCGGACGCCGTTCGCCTCGTGCAGCGATCGGAAGAAGCCACCCAGTTCGGGCCCGATCGCCGCGCCCAGCGGCACGTGCTCCAGCCCCAGCAGGGTAACGGTGTTTCCGAAGGTGCTCGCCGCCGCGGCCAGTTCCATGCCGATCCAGCCCGAGCCGATCATCACCACGCTCCGGCCGCCGCCAGCCAGGCCGGCGCGCAGGTGCTGGCAGTCATCGATTGTCCGGAACGTCCCGACTCCCGCCAGGTCGCTCCCGGGCAGCGGAAGGCGCCGGGGACGTGCCCCGGTGGCCAGCAGCAACGAGCCGTAGCCCAGCGTCTGACCGTTCCCGACTGTCACGGTGCGGGCGGCCGGATTGATTCCGGTGACGGGGGCGCCCAGCCGTAGTTCGACCCCGTTCTCCTCGTACCATCCGGCCGGAACCACGGGCAGGGCGTCGTCGTCGGCCCTGCCCAGCAGGTATTCCTTGGACAGCGGCGGGCGCAGGTATGGCCGATGCCGCTCCTCTGCCAGCAGGATCACCGGCCCGCCATGCCCTTCGGCGCGGAGGGTCTTGGCGGCGGTGGCGCCGGCCAGCCCGCCGCCCACGATCACGATGCTCCCGGTGGACATGATGCGCCTGGTTCCTGGCGCCACCGGCACAACCGGGGCGCCGGTTTCGTCGTGATGAATCTAAAACCATTAGTTTTGACTTTAGAAGCGTCGGGCCGGACCGTCAAGGTCTTTTGGATGAGAAATCGGCGTGGCGATAGACTGGTGTGGCCCGGCACTGTGTTATTTCTGCCCCGAGCAGCAGCCGATGCCGGCACCTACCCCCTTAACCCCAAAGAAAGTCAGTATGCGAGTTCTTGCAGCCATGAGCGGCGGCGTCGATTCCGCCGTCGCCGCAGCCCGCGCCGTTGAGGCGGGACACGACGTCGTCGGCGTCCACCTCGCGCTGTCCCGGATGCCGGGGACTCTGCGTACCGGCAGCCGCGGTTGCTGCACCATCGAGGACTCCCGCGACGCCTGGCGGGCCTGCGACGTGCTCGGAATTCCCTACTACGTCTGGGACTTCTCGGAGCGTTTCAAGGAGGACGTGGTCCAGGACTTCATCGACGAATACGCCGCGGGACGCACCCCCAACCCCTGCATGCGCTGCAATGAGCGGATCAAGTTCGCCGCGCTGCTGGAGAAGGCGATCGCCCTGGGGTTCGACGCCGTCTGTACTGGCCACTACGCCAAGGTGATCAACGACGCCGAGGGCAATCCCGAACTGCACCGTGCCGCGGACTGGGCCAAGGACCAGAGTTACGTGCTCGGCGTGCTCACGCACGAACAGCTCAAGCATTCCATGTTCCCGCTCGCGGATACGCCGTCCAAGGCCGAGGTCCGCGCCGAAGCGGAACGCCGCGGGCTGTCTGTGGCCAACAAGCCGGACAGCCATGACATCTGCTTCATCCCGGACGGCGACACCGCCGGCTGGCTGGCCGAGAAGATCGAGATGACCACGGGCGACATCGTGGACGAGTCCGGTGCGAAGGTCGGCGAGCACCCCGGCGCCAACGCGTTCACGGTCGGCCAGCGCCGCGGGCTGAAGCTGGGCACCCCGGCAGCCGACGGCAAGCCCCGTTTCGTCCTGGAAATCCGGCCGAAGGAGAACAAGGTCGTCGTGGGCCCGGAGGCACTCCTCGCCATCGACGAGATCCGCGGCATCAAGGTCTCCTGGGCCGGGCTGCCGATCGCCGAAGTGGCCACCGGTGAAGAATTCGACTGCTACGCCCAGGTCCGCGCCCACGGCGACCCCGTGCCGGCCACCGCGAGGATGGAGCGCCTGCCTGCGGACGTCGGGGTTCCGGCCGAAGGTCCGGACGGCGGTCGAGCCGACGCCGGTGCCGGCACCGGCGGGCAAGGCAGCCTCGTGGTTACACTGACGGAGCCGCTGCGCGGTGTTGCCCCCGGCCAGACCGTGGTGCTGTACCAGGGCAGCCGTGTGCTGGGCCAGGCCACCATCGACGCCGCCCGATCGCTGCAGCGGGCCGTGATCTAGGCGTCCCGGTATCAGGGACGGCCGCCCGGTACCGGGATAAACCGGGCCGCCGGCCGTCCCAGCGCCACCGGAAAGCCGCACACCGCTGGTGTGCGGTTTTTTTGCATCCCGCGCCCTGCCGATATTCAGCCGGGATTCCTGAAGATAATGACGAGTTCTGCCCGTTCGTGTAAATTTTGTGTCTCAACTCACAAGATGTAACGATTCACCTGTTGGTCGTCTGATTGAATCAGAGCATCAGGACAGTGTGCTGCCCGGGTTGTGACCAACGTCTATTCCGGGCAGCGCACTAGTACTCATCGAACAGAAAGTTCACAGATGGCAATGAACAAAAAGGCCCTGCAGAGCGCCATCGCGCTCGCCGGGGTATCCGCCTTCGCACTGACCGCCTGCACCGGCCCCTCCGGCGGCGGAACGGCGACCGGCAGCGCGGCCGGCGGAGGCACCATTACGTACGGCACGACCGACAAGGTCGTCACCCTCGACCCGGCCGGCTCCTACGACGCCGGCTCCTTCATGGTGATGAACCAGATTTACCCGTTCCTGCTCAACTCGAAGCCGGGAACCGCTGACTCCACACCCGACATTGCCGAGTCTGCCTCCTTCACCAGCCCCACCGAGTACACCGTCAAGCTCAAGCCCGGCCTGAAGTTCGCCAACGGCCACGCGCTGACGTCCTCCGACGTGAAGTTCTCGATTGACCGCGTCGTCAGCATCGCCGACGACAACGGCCCGGCGTCCCTCCTCGGCAACCTCGATTCGGTCACCGTCCAGGACGACACCACCGTGGTCTTCACGCTCAAGGCCGGCAACGACCAGGTCTTCCCGGGCGTCCTCGCCGCCAACGCGGGCCCGATCATCGACGAAGAGGTCTTCCCGGCCGACAAGCTGATGACCGACGACGAAATCGTCAAGGGCAAGCCGTTCGCCGGTCCCTACACGATCGAGAGCTACAAGAAGAACGAACTCGTCAGCCTCAAGGCCAACCCGGACTACCAGGGCCTGCTGGGCAAGCCGGCCAACGGCGGCGCCACGATCAAGTACTACGCCGATTCGAACAACCTCAAGCTGGATGTCCAGCAGGGCAACATCGACGTCGCCGGCCGCAGCCTCACCGCGACCGACGCCGCTGACCTGGAGAAGGATGCCAAGGTCAAGGTCCACAAGGGCCCGGGTGGCGAGCTGCGCTACATCGTCTTCAACTTCGACACCATGCCGTTCGGGGCCAAATCCGCCGACGCCGATCCTGCGAAGGCCCTTGCCGTCCGCCAGGCCATGGCCCACGTCGTCGACCGCGACGCGATCGCCAGCCAGGTCTACAAGGACACCTACCTGCCGGCCTACTCCGTCGTTCCCGACGGCTTCGTCGGCGCCATCCAGCCGCTGAAGGAAATGTACGGCGACGGCAGCGGCAAGCCGAGCCTCGACAAGGCCAAGAAGGCCTTCGAGGACGCCGGCGTCACCGCACCGGTGACCATCAAGCTCCAGTACAACCCGGACCACTACGGCAAGTCCTCAGGCGACGAATACGCCATGATCAAGGAACAGCTCGAGAAATCCGGCCTGTTCACGGTTGAGCTGCAGTCCACCGAGTGGGTCACCTACTCCAAGGACCGCACGGCAGATGCCTACCCGGTCTACCAGCTCGGCTGGTTCCCGGACTACTCCGACGCCGACAACTACCTCACACCGTTCTTCGTCCCCGGCAACTTCCTGAAGAACCACTACGAGAACCCCGCTGTCACAGAGCTGATCAGCAAGCAGCTGACGACCGTTGACAAGGCGGAGCGCGAAAAGGTCATCGGTGAGGCCCAGACCGCCGTCGCCAAGGACCTGTCCACGCTGCCGCTGCTGCAGGGCGCCCAGCTTATGGTCGCCGGCAAGGACGTCAAGGGTGTTGACCAGACCCTGGACGCTTCCTTCAAGACCCGCCTTGGTGTTATCTCCAAGTAGGTCACTTTCCCCATCCGGTTCTAACCAGCCAACGAGGCGGGGCGCCCACACGGCGTCCCGCCTCTGGTGCTGATACAGGACAACCGATTCCGCAGCTCACGAGGCTCCCGGAACACACATTTAGGTACCAATGACAACACTTATCGAGGCGCCGCCGACCGACGGCGAAGGCCTTCTGCCGATAAAGAAGAAAACGTCCGGTGGGGGACTGGGCCGATACATCCTGATCAGGTTCTTCCTGATCTTCCCGACGATCCTCATCCTGGTCACCATGGTGTTTTTCCTGATGCGGACCACAGGCGATCCCATCACGGCCGCCCTGGGAGGCCGGCTTCCGCCGGAACAGCTCCAGGAGCGGATCACCGCCGCCGGCTACGACCGGCCCATCTTTGTGCAGTACTTCGAGTACCTGGCCCAGCTCATCACGGGCAACTTCGGCACCACCCTGTCCGACAACCGCCCGGTCGCGGAGATGCTCGCCACCTACGGCGCAGCCACCCTGGAGCTGACCATCAACGCCCTGCTGGTCGCCCTGATCGTGGGCATTCCGCTGGGACTGATCGCCGCTCACCGGCGCGACAAGGGCCCGGACGCCGGGCTGCGCGTCTTCGCGATCCTCTGCTACGCCACGCCGGTCTTCTTCTCCGGGCTGCTCTTCAAGCTGACCTTCTCCGTCTGGCTGGGCTGGCTCCCGGTCGCAGGACGAGCGACGCCCGGCAATGAGCTTGCCCTGACCGCGCTCGAGGCGCCGACGGGCATTTACTGGCTGGACGCCATCCGCAGCGGCAATATGGCCGCCCTGGCTGACGTGATGGCACACGCCGTCCTGCCCGCCCTGGCCCTTGGCCTGCTGACCGCCGGCATCTTCCTGCGCCTGGTCCGGACCAACGTGATCGGCACCCTCGGCAAGGACTATGTCGAGGCCGGCCGCTCACGCGGTGTCAGCGAATACCGCCTCGTCACCAAGCACGCCTACAAGCCGGCCCTCATTCCCATCATCACCGTGATGGGCCTCCAGATCGCCGTGCTGCTGGGCGGTGCGGTCCTGACCGAAACCACCTTCGAATGGAAGGGCCTTGGCTTCCAGCTCGCGACCTACCTGACGGCCCGAGACTTCGTGGCTGTCCAGGGCATCGTGGTCCTCCTCGCAGTGATCGTGGCCGTGACCAACTTCTTCGTGGACATTATCGCCGCGCTGATCGACCCCCGCGTGAGGTACTGATATGAGCACCACTGCCGCTATTGAACCCATCAAAGACCCGCGGGGACCGTGGTTCCGGCGCCTGCCGGTCATATCGCACTTCAACAAGAGCGTCGGCCTGCAGCGCGGCATGCTCGTGGCGGGGCTCGTCCTCACCGCGGCTTTCCTGCTGACCGCGATTTTCGCGCCCCTGATCGCGCCCTTCGGCTTCTCCCAGATCTCCGACGCCGACGGCGGCTTCCCGGCGCAGCAGGCGCCCGGCGGAAAGCACCTGATGGGAACCACCGTCGGCGGCTACGATGTTTTCTCCCGCGTCGTCTGGGGAGCCCAGACCGCCGTCCTGGTGATCATTGTTGCCGTGATCATGTCGATCTTCATCGGCGTGATCCTGGGCCTGGTCAGCGGTTACATCGGCGGCTGGCTGGACCGGACCCTCGTGGTGATTGCCGACGCCATCTACGCCTTCCCGCCGCTGCTCGTGGCCATCGTCATGGCGATCGCCATCAGCGGCGGCCGGTCCAGCCTCTGGGGCGGCATCCTCGCGGCGGCGATTTCCATTACCGTCGTCTTCATCCCGCAGTACTTCCGCGTCATCCGGGCCGAGACCATCCGGCTCAAGGCGGAACCGTTCGTGGAGTCCGCGAAGGTGGTGGGCGCCTCCAACATCCGGATAATGCGCCTGCACGTTTTCAAGAACGCCACCCGCACGCTGCCCCTGATCTTCACCCTCAACGCCTCCGAGGCCATCCTGACCCTCGCCGGCCTGGGCTTCCTGGGCTTCGGCATTGAGCCGACGTCGGCCGCCGAGTGGGGCTTCGACCTCAACAAGGCCCTGGCGGACACCACCTCCGGAATCTGGTGGACCGGCGTGTACCCGGGTCTCGCGATGGTGCTCACCGTCCTGGGCCTGACGCTGGTCGGCGAGAGCATCAACGACCTCAACGACCCCCGCCTGCGCGGCCGCAAGAAGGCGGCCTCCGGCAAGGGCGGCCCGGATTCCACCACCGGCGGCCAGGCTGCACTCGAAGCAGAAGTGAGAAGTTCATGACCATTAACATCGACAAGCACGACACGGTCGCCGGCCCGGTCCTCGACATCGACCACCTCAAGGTCACCTTCGCCACCGACGCCGGCGACGTGTACGCCGTCAAAGACGTCAGCCTCCAGGTCAACCCCGGCGAGGTCGTGGCGATCGTGGGCGAATCGGGCTCCGGCAAGACCGTCACCGCTAAGACCATCCTTGGCCTGCTGCCGGAGACCGCCATCAGCTCCGGGGCGGTGCTGATCAACGGCAACAACGTCATCAGCGTCAGCCCGGCGAAGCTGCGGGAGATCCGGGGCCGCGACGTGGCCATGGTGTTCCAGGAACCGTCCACCGCCCTCAACCCGGTCTTCACGGTCGGCTGGCAGATTGCCGAAGGCATCCGCTCCCATGCCGGCCACGGGGGAGGCGGACGGGTCAGCGCCAAGGAAGCCAAAACCCGCGCCATTGAGGCGCTCCGCAAGGTGGGCATCCCGGACCCGGAAACACGGGTCAACTACTACCCGCACCAGTTCTCCGGCGGACAGAAACAGCGCGTGGTCATCGCCGCCGCGCTGGCCCTGAATCCGGGGCTCATCGTCGCCGACGAGCCCACCACCGCGCTGGACGTCACCGTGCAGGCGGAAATCCTCGAGCTCCTGCGGGACCTCCGGGACCAGTACGGCACCTCGATCGTGCTCATCACCCACAACATGGGGGTGGTGGCGGACCTCGCCGACCGCGTCGTTGTGATGTACCAGGGCGACGTCGTCGAGGAGGCGCCCGCGCGGGTGCTCTTCGCCGAACCGAAGCAGGACTACACCAAGAAGCTCCTCGCCGCGGTCCCGCACCTGGGCAGGAACTCCGCCTCAGAAGGCATGACGCAGCGGGCGCACCAGGGCGGCAAGGTGCTCGTCGAGGCCAGGAACCTGACAATCGAGTACCCCGGCCGGCTGGGGAGCCCCGCCTTCAAGGCGGTGGACGGGGTCAACTTCACCCTGTCCGAGGGCGAGGTCTTCGGCCTCGTGGGGGAGTCCGGGTCCGGCAAGACGACGATCGGGCGGGCCATCGCGGGCCTGAACCGCACCACCGGCGGCAGCCTGAAGGTGCTGGGCTACGAAATGCTCAACCTGAAGGAGCGCACCTTCAAGCCGTTGCGCAAGGAGATCGGGTTCGTGTTCCAGGACCCCGCCGCGTCCTTCAATCCGCAGCTGACCATCGGGGACTGCATCGCCGAACCCCTGATCATCCACACCAAACCGACCCCGGCCCAGGCCAGGCAACGGACCCGGGAGCTGCTGGAAGCCGTGCAGCTGCCGGCCGCCTACGCCGACCGGTTCCCGCATGAGCTCTCCGGCGGCCAGCGGCAGCGAGCCTCGCTGGCGCGGGCGCTGATCCTGAACCCGAAGCTGCTCATCGCCGACGAGCCGACGTCGGCGCTGGAC
Organism: Pseudarthrobacter sp. MDT1-56; assembly: GCF_059383555.1. Classification (NCBI taxonomy): domain Bacteria; kingdom Bacillati; phylum Actinomycetota; class Actinomycetes; order Micrococcales; family Micrococcaceae; genus Pseudarthrobacter; species Pseudarthrobacter sp. MDT1-56. Next base: position 290,655 of record NZ_JBWZCK010000003.1, on the reverse strand, counting down.
GTGTCGGTGCAGGCCGTGGTGCTGGAACTGTTCAAGGACATCCAGGCCGAATTCGGCTTTGCCGCCCTGTTCATCAGCCACGACCTTGCCGTGGTGGACATCCTGTCCCACTGGGTGGGTGTGCTCTACAAGGGCAAGATGGTGGAGCAGGGGCTCGGGAACCAGGTTATGGGCAATCCGCAGCACGCGTACACGAAGAAGCTGATCGCCTCCCTGCCGGTTCCGGATCCGGACGAGCAGGCCCGGCGCCGGGAGGAATTCCGCGCCGTGCTTCAAGGCTAGGCCGCACCGCAGCAGCACCCAGGGACATGCCCGCCGTTCGCAGTGAACGGTGGGCATGTCCCTTCGGGCATCCACGGAAGAGGCGTCCGACGGCGCACGGGATGCCCGTGCGCCAGGGTGTGCCGCCGGTGCTTAACAGCTGAAGTGATTAGCACCGGTGCCCCTAGACTGGGTCAATGACCGAGCAGAACCAGACTCATCCCGACGCCGAATCCTATGACCCCGGGGCCAGTTCGCTGGCCGGTCAGGTGGATCCTGCGGTGATGGCGGAGCTGTTGTCGATCCGCTCCAGCATCGACAACATCGATGCCACCCTCGTCTACCTTCTCGCCGAGCGTTTCAAGGCCACACAGAAGGTCGGATTCCTCAAGGCAACCCACAAGCTGCCTGCCGGAGACCCCGGCCGGGAGACGGCGCAGATCGCGCGGCTGAGGCGGCTCGCGGCGGAGGCACACCTGGATCCGGCGTTCGCCGAGAAGTTCCTCAACTTCATCATCGGCGAGGTCATCCGGCACCACGAGGCCATTGCCGAGGACCACGAAGCCTCGCTGGCCGCCGATAGCCTGGCCGCCGACAGCTTGGCCGCCGGTAACCCGACCTCGGATTCCGGGCGCGCCGGGCCCGCCGGCCATGTCCCCGGGGCGGCCGGCCCTGCCGTCTCCGCCACCGCCTAGCCGTGGCCGCACCAGTGGAGCCGGAACAGGTCACCGCCACCGCCCTGGGCACCTGGCCGGGGGAAGACCCGGTCGAGGCCGCGCGGATCATTCGCGGCGAGCTCGGCAGCCCGCACCTGCCCTTCCTGGCCGAGCTCCCCGACCGGGGCGTCGGCTCCGACGCGCTCGGCCGGACAGCCTCGCTGCTGGTGGACCTCTCCGTGGACGTCCAACCCTACGGCTGGCGGATCGTGGACCGGCCCGGCAAGGACTTCAAGCGGGCGCGGTCCGCCCTGTCCACCGACATCAACATCCTCGCCGACGTGATCGGCGCCGAGGACACCCCGGCGCAGGACATCAAGGTCCAGCTCCGCGGCCCGCTCAGCCTCGCCGCGGGCCTGCACCTGCACAACGGGGAACGCGCCCTCATAGACCACGGCGCCCGGCGGGACCTTTCGGCCTCACTGGCGGCCGGTGCCGGCAGCTACCTCAGCCGGGTGGCTGCGGCGGCCCCGGGGGCGCGAATTGTGGTCCAGATCGATGAGCCGGAGATCGCCTCGGTGCTGGCCGGAACCATTCCCACCTCCAGCGGCTACCGGACGCTGCGCTCCGTGCCGGGCCGGGAAGCCACCGAGGCCTGGCAGCTGCTCGTCGATGCCCTGCGGGCGGCCGGCGCCGTCGAGGTGGTGGTCTGCGTCCCGGAAGTCGAGGCGCCTTTCGACCGGATCCTGGCCGCCGGGGCCGACGGGATTGCCGTGCCGTTGCGGGCCCTGACGTCCCGCCAGTGGGAACAGCTGGCCGGCGCGGTGGAGGCGGGCAAGCGGCTGTGGGCCGGCGCCCTTGAGGTCTCCAACCCCGCCGCAGCGCTGCCCCGCGTCGCCGACGTCGTCGAAACCGTCTGGCGGCCGTGGCGCCAGCTGGGCCTCCCCGCCTCGACCCTCGGCGCCATTCGGGTCACACCTTCCGAGGGCCTGGCCGGGCATTCACCGTCGTCCGCGACGGGCGTGTTGACGCGGCTGACCCAAGTGGCCGACGGCCTCAACCAGCTCGCGCTCGGCTAGCGCCGGAATGCCGCACCGTCAGCTTCGGCCCTCCCAGCGGTCCGGCCGGGCATGGTCCGGAAGGTAGCCCGGGGCCGCCGCACCGCCGGGGTATGGCTCGAGCCGGTAGTCGAAATGTCCGGCGTAGACCAGGACCAGCCCGAGCTGCGGCTGGATTACCTTTACCTGGATCCGGTGCTTCCCGGCCGGACCCTCCTCCGGCGCCCACCACTGCTGGGCGTAGGCCTTGGCATCGAGGGCGGCGGGCAGGGGAATCCGCAGCGGTCCGAGGAACAGCCGTGAGGCCCCCGAAACCCCGCGCAGCCGGCCCCCGGCGGTGACGCTGAGGTTGAGGTCCGTGACGAGCCGCCGGTACCGCCCGACGTAATCCACCAGCCCGTGCCGGCTGCCGGAATTATCGAAGCTCGTGGTGTCGTGGAACACGCGGGTGGTGCCGGGGAAAAAGATCTCGCGCCTGGCGGTGAGGCTGGAACGGCCGAACGGGTCCAGGTGGGCGTGGTTCTCGATCCGGAACCGGATGCCCTCCCCGTATTCCGGGAAAAACGATTCCTCTCCGCTGGCGAGGCGCAGCATCGGGCGGAGCCACTTCTGCCGGCAGCCGACCACCTCAAACACGCCTTCGCCCACGCCGTAGTGGCCGGAGCCGGGGGTGAGTGAGAAGTACTCCTGCAGCTCCGGCTGCAGCCGGGCAAAGTCGGTGCTGAGGGCAAGCCGGTAGATCGGGGTACTCACAGAATCCTCCTGGGGTTCCTGGCTGGTCGATGTGTTCCTGTCCACAGCATGCGGGACGGACCGGGGTTTGTCACAGTCGACCTGCCGCCGTCGGCCGCCGGGCTGCGGCGAGGATGTGCGGCCCGGGTGGCCGCGGCGCCATGCCGGGGCGCCGCCGAATACGACAAAGCCATTTCAATAGGGGAATATGTACATATGAAGGCACGCATTCTGGTAGTGGACGATGACGAGGCGCTGGCCGAGATGATCGGTATTGTGCTGCGCAATGACGGGTTCGAGCCCGTCTTCTGCGCTGACGGCGGGCAGGCACTGGAGGTTTTCCGCTCCGCCAAGCCGGACCTCGTGCTGCTGGACCTCATGCTTCCGGGCATTGACGGCATTGAAGTCTGCCGCCAGATCCGGGCCGAGTCCGACGTGCCGATCGTGATGCTCACCGCCAAGGCGGACACCTCGGACGTGGTCCGCGGCCTGGAGTCCGGGGCAGACGACTACGTTCCGAAGCCCTTCAAGCCGGCCGAACTCGTCGCCCGTGTCCGGGCCCGGCTCCGGCCCGGCGACCAGAAGGCGCCCGAGACGCTGCGCATCGCCGATGTCACGATCGACGTGGCAGGACACCTCGTCAGCCGCGGCACCGAGCGCATCTCACTGACGCCCCTGGAATTCGACCTGCTGGTCGCGCTGGCACGCAAGCCCTGGCAGGTCTTCACCCGGGAACTCCTCCTGGAACAGGTCTGGGGCTACCGGCACGCCGCCGACACGCGGCTGGTCAATGTCCACGTCCAGCGGCTGAGGTCCAAGATCGAACGCGATCCGGAAGCCCCCGAAGTTGTATTGACGGTCCGTGGTGTCGGCTACAAAGCAGGTTCCTGAACCGTCGGACGGCCGCCCCGGAGCCGGTCCGGTGAGCGCCCCGCAAGAGCGTGGCGCTCCGGAGAACGTCGCCCGCACCTCAGTTGACCTCCACGAACCAGGCTTGACGGCGCCCGCTTCCGGCCGCCCGGCCGTCGGCACGCCCTCGTCCGAGCCGCCCGGCCCGTCCGGGCTGCCCGAGCCGGCCGACGTCGAACCTGGCACCGCCGGACCCGCTGCGGCACCCGTTGCGGCGCCGGACGTCCGGCACCCCGCCGGACTTTCCGACGGCTGGCACGCGCTGCGCTTCCGCACCAGGATCTGGGTGAAGCGCGCCCGGATCGTGGGCGTGCGGCTGGCGCGGCTGGTGAGCATCGGCGCTTCGCGTCTGCTTCCGGGCATCCGTTACCTGCTGCGCTCACTGCACCGTAAGTGGCGGCGGTCGCTGCAGTTCCGGACCGTCCTGACGACCCTTATGCTTGCGATCGCGTCCTTCGCCGTCGTCGGCGCGTACCTGTCCAACCAGATCGCCAACAACCTCTTCCAGGAACGGCTCGTCCAGGCCGAGTCCGAGACGCGCTACAACGTCAAACAGGTCCAGGACACGTTCGACGGCGCCCAGGTCACCGACCAGTCCAGCGTCATCACCCTCGTCTATGACACCCTGAACGCCGTCGAGGGCCGCGGCTCCGTGATCCAGCGGCGGTACGTCTTTGAGGCGATGCCCGAACAAACCAAGCCCCGCAACCGCTGGGTCGAATCGCGGGCGTCGGACCAGCTCACCATCAGCGTCATTCCGACCGAACTGCGCACGGCCGTTCAGGATTCCGGCAAGGAGCAGTTCTGGGCCTCCACCGAGTTCCCGGTGGGCACCGAAGACCGCCCCGGAATTGCCGTCGGCAACAAGGTCACCTTCAACGGCACGGTCTACGAGCTGTACCTGATCTATGACCTCAACACGGCGCAGAAGACCCTCGACGAGATCCAGAACGTGCTCCTGGCCGGCGGCGCGGTGCTGGCGCTGCTCATTGGTGCCGTCGCCTGGTACGTGACCCGCAACGTCGTCAGCCCGGTCAGCCACGCCGCGCTGGTCTCCGAGAAGCTCGCCGCGGGACAGCTGCAGGAACGCATGGTGGTCAAGGGCGAGGACGAGGTGGCCCGGCTCGGAGCTTCCTTCAACCACATGGCCGCCAGCCTCCAGGAGCAGATTACCCAGCTTGCCACCCTGTCCCAGATGCAGCAGCGGTTCGTCTCCGACGTCTCGCACGAACTGCGCACCCCGCTCACAACCGTGCGGATGGCCGCCGAAGTGCTGTACGACGCGCGCGAGGACTTCGACCCCATCAACAAACGCTCCGCGGAGCTGCTGTACAACCAGGTGGAGCGCTTCCAGTCCCTGCTGGCCGACCTGCTCGAGATCTCCCGCTTCGACGCGGGTGTAGCCACGCTCGACGCCGAACCGGGAGACATCGTGCAGCTTGTGGCGCATGTGATGGAGGGTGTGGCCCCGGTGGCCGCCGAGTACGGCTCCGAGGTCACCCTCAACGCGCCCGCGGGCAGCATCATCGTGGACATGGATGACCGCCGGATCGACCGGATCCTGCGCAACCTTGTCCTGAATGCCCTGGAACACGGCGAGGGCCGCCCGGTGAACATCTCCGTGGCCGCCAACGACAACGCCGTCGCCGTCGCCGTCCGCGACCACGGCATCGGCATGACCCCTGCGGAAGCGGCCCGCGTGTTCGACCGCTTCTGGCGTGCCGATCCGGCCAGGGCGCGCACCACGGGAGGCAGCGGCCTCGGATTGTCCATCGCGGCCGAGGACGCGAAACTTCACAATGGCTGGCTCCAGGCCTGGGGAAGGAAAGGCGGCGGCGCCAACTTCCGCCTTACCCTCGCGCTGCGCCAGGGCGAGACGATCACGAAGTCCCCGCTCCAGCTGGAGCCGGTCGACGTCGGACTCCAGGGATCGGGCAGCGAACGGACCATGCTGCTGCTGGATCACTCGCCGGCGCCGCGCGAGGACAGCGGGAACCAGGCCGCCGACGAATCCGACGGCGGGACGCGTGATGCCCGCACGGCCGGTTCCGGCGCCACGGTCCCCGGAACAGCGGAAACCGGGACAGCGGAAACCGGAACGAAGGACGGGTCATGAAAGGTTCAGCTCGGAAGGCCACCCGCGCGGCGGCGGCGCTGCTGGCGGTACTGCTGTTCCTGCTGACGTCGTGCGCCCAGATCCCCCGCTCGGGCCCGGTGGGAAGGAGCACCGACGAGAGCGCCGGGAACCCCAATAATGCCCCGGTTTTCTTCCCGTCCGCGCCCCGCGAGGGGGCCGGGCCGGAAGCCGTGATCGAGGACTTCTACTTTGCCGGCAGCGGCTACGAGGACGACTACGCGGTGGCCCGCCAATACCTGACCCAGGCGTCGTCGGTCACCTGGAAGCCGGATCAGCGGGTGCTGGTCTTCCGCGCCGCGCGCGTCGTGCCGACCGGCGTTGAAAACGTCTTCAACTACGAACTGGATGTGTCCTACTCCGTCGACGCGGACGGGGTGGCGACCCAGCTGCCGGAGGGCACCATAGAGAACATCCCCGCCACCCTGACCCAGGTGGACGGTGAATGGCGGATCGCTGAACTCCCGGACGGCACGGCAATCCCCGAAGAAACATTCAAGGTCATCTACGGCGCCTATCCGATCTATTTCTATGACCCCACGTTTACCTACGCGGTGCCCGACGTCCGGTGGTTCATTAAAAAGAAAACGGTCAAGGCCATGACCAGCGCCCTTCTCGGCGGTCCGGCGCCGTACCTCAAGGGGGCCGTCGTCAGCGCCTTCCCCTCCGGCATCAAGCTGGCCCGCGAATCGGTCCCGGTCGTCTCCGGCGCCGCACAGGTGGACCTCACGGCGAAGGACCTCGTGGAGGCGTCCAACGAGGACCGGCTGCGGATGCAGACCCAGCTGGCCCTGACCTTCCGCAGCCAGCCCGATGTCATCAACGTTGAGCTCCGGGCCAACCAGGATCTGGTGCGGGTGGAGGACAACGGTTCGGTTCTCCCGCCGATCCGGGACAAGAACGTCCCGGCCCGTCAGATCGCGGTCAGCGACAACGATCTGGTCCGGTATGAGAACAACCGGATCTCGCCGCTTCCGGACATCCAGCCTGTCTCTGCCCTGGGCCCGCGGGTCCCGGCGGAGTCTCCCGTCTCGCAGTCCGCGGCCTTCCTCAACACCGGCCGCGGCACGCTCTACTCGGTGGTGCCCGGGCAGCCCGCCAGGGCGCTGACCACCCGCTCCACCCTGACCCGCCCGTCCTTCGACCGGTACGACTGGGTCTGGACGGCGGGGCCGGGGGCCAACGGTGTCACGGAAATCATCGCGCACCGGCCCCTCGGCGTGGCGGAAGGCTCAAGTGTCCCGGCGGTGACGCTGTCCCCGGCCTGGCTCGCCGGACGGGCCGTCAAGGAGCTCCGGGTCTCACGCGAAGGTACCCGCGCCCTCATCCTCACGGAGCAGAACGGCAAGACCAAGGTCCAGATCGCGGGCATTGTCCGTGCCGCGGACGGCACGCCGAAAGACCTCACCGTACCGATGACGCTGCTGGCGACGAACAATCCGGACCAGGGCGTGTGGGTGGATGACACTACAGTCGCCGTCATGAAGGGCTCACCGAGCGAATCCGTCACTCCCGAACTGCTGTCCCTCGCGTCGTCACAGCCGCTGCAGCTTGCGCCCTGGCCGGGGCTGACCGCGCTCAGCGCCGGGAACGGCGGGGAGGAGATCTACGCCCAGTCCGCGGAGGGGATCTTCCAGCGGCTTGGCAACGGCTGGTCGCCGCAGCTCAAGGGACCGATCGATCCGTCCTATCCGGGCTAGCGCTCAACGGCCCCCGGGATCCGGCGCGCCCGGATTCAACAAGTCCGGCCGGGGAATATCCTGCTGGCGACGTGGCCGGTCCTGACCCGTGGCCGGGGCAGTGCCGGTTTCCGACGGGGACGGCGACTTTTCCACATGGCGTGCCACGGCACTGCTGTTACCTGCTGAGCGGGGGGAACCTGATTTTGTGGGGACCTCCAGAGAACTCCGTGACCGCGACCGCCCTGCCAATGCCGCCGCCGGCGCAGACACAGGCACAGACGCCGCCGGGGCGAATGCCGGCGCGGCCGCCCCCGGAGCAGGAGCAAACGGCGCGCGCTGGCGCAGCCGCGCCCGCAGCCGCGCGGCACGGCGAACCCGGCGGCCGGTGGACCCCGACCTGGCTCCGGCGGCGCCGGCCGCGGCGAGACACCGCGGGGACTACCGCCGGCCACTGGCGCGGCTGGCGGACGGGGCCGCGGTTGCAGCGGCCGAAGTGCTGGCCCTCGCCGCCCCAGTGGACTGCGTCTGCTGTGGCGCCGAGGATCTGGCGCTTTGCGCGGCGTGCGAACGGCAGATCCGGCTGCTGATGCGCCGTCCGTTCCGGGCAGAAGCCCAGGCACCCGCCCTGATGGATGTGGACGGCTCCGTGCTGCTTCCGGTGGTGGCCGCCGGGGCGTACCGGGCCGAGTTGGCACAGGCGGTCCTGTCCTTCAAGAGCCACGGCCAGGGGCAGCTTGCGGAGGTGCTGTCGCAGGGCCTGGCCCGCGCCGTTCGGGCCGCTGCCGGGGAAACTCCCGGGCTGCTGCTCGTCCCCGTGCCCACCAGCAGCAATGCGTACCGGAAACGGGGATTCAGCCCGGTCCACGTGCTGCTGGGCAGGATGCGGCGGATCCGAGCCCCGGGGGGAGGGCCGCACTCCGGGTTCGCAACCGTCCATGCGCTCCGGAAGACCGGGCCGAGGGCCGGTGTCACGATGACCGGGCAGAGCGCAGGGGAGCCGGTGCCCGGCCCTAACCGGGCGGCGTCGAACCAAGTGACGTCCAGCCAGGTGGCGTCCGCCCGCGGGCTGCCGGGCAGGGTTTCCCGGGCGTGGCCCGGGGCAGCGTACCGCCTCCCGGGAGTCCGGGGAGCACCCGGCGGACAAAAGGGGCTGGGCCGCGGGGACCGCGCCCAGCGCGTGCGGGGATCCATGCGGGTCCGCCGCGGGCTGTTCGCTCCGGAAGTGAACGGCCGGCCGTGCATCATCGTCGACGACGTGCTCACAACCGGGGCCACCGTGGCCGAGGCGGCCCGGGCATTGCGGGCGGCCGGCGCCGTGGTGAGGGGCGCCGTCGTCGTCGCTGCGACACGCCCGCCCGTCACAATCGACTTCGGCGACGCGGGCCGCGCGTTGGCAGGGGAACGGGCCGTCAAGGAAAAAAATAAACCAAAAAAGGATGAATAAGAGGGGGCTATGAACTAACGTCGGAGATGGGTACCAAGAATAGATGTACCTGTCGATAGCGGCTCGGAAAGGGGCTCGACTGTCAGTCAGACCAGCCCCAGGAAGTGCCGCCGTCGTGTCACCGAAGTCATTTGGAGGGCACCATGGAGTTCATGATCAGCGGACGCAATTTGACGGTCTCCGACCGGTTCCGCGAGTACGCCGACGAGAAAATCTCGAAGATCGCGTCGCTGGGGGACAAGGTCCAGAGGGTGGACGCGAAGGTTTCCAAGGAGACCAAGGCCCGGCAGACCGACGAGATGCTCACGGTTGAGCTGACCGTCCTGGGACGGGGTCCCGTGATTCGTGCCGAAGCCAGCGCCGCGGACAAGTTTGCCGCGTTCGACCTCGCCTACAACAAGCTTCTTGAACGCCTGCGCCGGGCGAAGGACCGCAAGAAGGTCCACCACGGCAGGCACACCCCAAAGTCCGTCACCGAGGCGACGGCAACCCTGCCGCCGGCGAGCACCAGCGAGCCCATCTATGAAGAGGCAAACCACTGGCAGGAGCCCAAAGAAGCTCCCGCCGAGAAATCGCCGTATGAGGTCGAGAACGATATCCCGGCCGGAGACTCGCCCGTGCTCATCCGCCGGAAGGTTTTCCCCGCAGCATCCCTCACGCTCGACGACGCAGTCGACAACATGGAACTCGTGGGTCACGACTTCTACCTCTTCGTGGACAAGGAAACCAAGGCGCCGTCGGTCGTGTACCGCCGCGACGGGTGGACCTACGGAGTGATCTCCCTTGACCAGACCTGCGAGCCCGGTGAGGCCCCGCTGGAAGAGAAGATCATCGCTTACCGTTCCGAGGATGAGCCGGCCAGCGCCTAAGCTGGTGCTGACCATCCAACGAAGGGACTGACGTGCAGGAATCGCTGAGCCTCCAGCAGGCCCGGCGGATCGCACTGGCGGCCCAGGGATTGGACAAAGTACGGCCCGCCGGACCCGTGACCGCACGGGCGGTGGGCCGTACGTTTGCCCGCCTCCAGCTGGTCCAGATCGACTCCGTCAACGTGTTGTCCCGGAGCCACTACCTGCCGTTCTTTTCCCGCCTGGGGAACTACGACCGCGCCATCCTGCAGCGAATGGCGGGGCACCACCCGCGCCGCATGATGGAGTACTGGGCCCACGAGGCCAGCTTTATCCGGCCCGAGCACTTCCAGGACCTGCTCCTGTGGCAGAGCCGGAAATGGGTGGGGGCCCACTCCATGGACCCCGAACTGCGCAGCGACGTCGCCGCCCGGGTACTTGAGGAGCTCGCCGCCGGCCGCCCGATGACCGCCGCGGAACTCACCGCCCGGCTGGGCCACGTGGAGGATCGGACCCAGGACAACTGGGGCTGGAACTGGAACGTCGTGAAGCGGGTCCTGGAGCACCTCTTCGAAGCGGGCCTCATTTCGGCCGCCTCCCGCACGGACTCTTTTGAACGGCGCTACACGCTCACCGCCCGGGTCCTGCCCGGCCGGCCGGAGGCGACTGCGGAAGCCCCGGAAACCGGGCCGGACCAGGCGGCCGCGCTGGTCCGCCTGATCGATGCCGCCGCCCGGGCCCACGGGATCGGCACATTGCGGTGCTTTGCTGATTACTTCCGGACGCCCATGCGTGCCTCCGCCGTCGCCCTTGAACATCTCGTCGAAGCCGGCACGCTGCTGCCCGTCACCGTGCCCGGCTGGAACCTGCCTGTCTACCGTCACGTCGAGGCGAAACTGCCCCGCACGGCCACCGGCCGCGCGCTGCTGAGCCCCTTCGACTCGCTGGTCTTTGAGCGGCGGCGCCTTGAAGCCCTGTTCGGTTTCCACTACCGCATCGAGATCTACACCCCGGAGCCGAAGCGACGCTTTGGCTATTACGTGCTGCCGTTCCTGCTGCGCGACGGGATCGTGGCCCGCGTCGACCTCAAAGCCGACCGGGCCAATGGCCTCCTGCTGGCGAGGGCTGCCCACGCGGAGCCCGGCGCCCCCGCCGACACCGCCGTCGAACTCGCCGCGGAACTGCAGCTCATGGCAGAGTGGTTGGAACTGGACCGGGTGGTTGTCTCCCCGAAAGGGGACCTGGCGCCGGCGCTCGCGGACGCTGTGTCCGGGGCAGGGAGCGGTCTATCCGCTCAGAGGGAACAGGCGTAACCGGCCTGCGTCTCTCCCGTAGACTAAACACGCCAGAATTCGGCAGCTTGAGACTGGGAGCAACTTCACGTGGCATCACTTATCGAAAAACTTCTCCGCACGGGTGACAAAAAAACCCTGAGGCAACTGCGGAACTATGCCGATTCCATTAACGCCCTTGAAAGCTCCTTCCAGACCTTCACCGACGCCGAGCTGCGCGAGGAGACCGACCGTCTCCGCGCCCGCCATGTAGACGGCGAGAAGCTCGATGACCTCCTGCCCGAGGCGTTCGCCGCCGTCCGCGAAGCCTCCTCCCGCACTCTCGGCATGCGGCACTTCGACGTCCAGCTGATGGGCGGCGCCGCCCTGCACCTGGGCAATATCGCCGAAATGAAGACCGGTGAAGGAAAGACCCTCGTGGCGACCGCTCCGGCGTACCTCAACGCCCTTGCCGGCGGAGGTGTGCACGTGATCACCGTGAACGACTACCTCGCCGAATACCAGTCGGACCTCATGGGCCGTGTGTACCGTTTCCTCGGCCTGAGCAGCGGCTGCATCCTGTCCAACCAGGACCCCGCCGTGCGCCGCGAGCAGTATGCCGCGGACATCACCTACGGCACCAACAACGAATTCGGCTTCGACTACCTGCGCGACAACATGGCATGGGACAAGTCCGAACTCGTCCAGCGCGGCCACCACTTCGCCATCGTCGATGAAGTGGACTCCATCCTGATCGATGAGGCACGGACCCCGCTGATCATCTCCGGCCCTGCGCAGGGCGACACGAACCGCTGGTACAGCGAGTTCGCCAAGGTCGTCACCCGGCTCAAGCCGGAGGAGGACTATGAGGTCGACGAAAAGAAGCGCACGGTCGGTGTGCTGGAGGCCGGCATCGAAAAGGTCGAGGACTACCTCGGCATCCACAATCTCTACGAGTCCGCCAATACCCCGCTGATCGGCTTCCTCAACAACGCCATCAAGGCCAAGGAACTCTTCAAGCGGGACAAGGACTACGTCATCCTCGACGGCGAGGTGCTGATCGTCGACGAGCACACCGGCCGTATCCTCGCGGGCCGGCGCTACAACGAAGGCATGCACCAGGCGATCGAGGCCAAGGAAGGCGTCGAGATCAAGGCCGAGAACCAGACGCTCGCCACGGTCACGCTGCAGAACTACTTCCGCATGTACGACAAGCTCGCTGGCATGACCGGTACCGCCGAGACCGAAGCCGCTGAGTTCATGAGCACCTACAAGCTCGGCGTCGTCGCGATCCCCACCAACCGCGACATGACGCGCATCGACCAGGCCGACCTTGTCTACAAGAACGAGGCCGTCAAGTTCGACGCCGTGGTCCAGGACATCGCCGAACGGCACGAAAAGGGCCAGCCGATCCTGGTCGGCACCACCAGCGTCGAGAAGAGCGAATACCTCTCCAGGCTGCTGGCCAAGGAAGGCGTCCGGCACGAGGTCCTGAACGCGAAGAACCACGCCCGTGAGGCCGCGATCGTGGCCCAGGCCGGCCGCAAGGGTGCCGTGACCGTCGCGACCAACATGGCGGGCCGCGGTACCGACATCATGCTCGGCGGCAACGCCGAGTTCACCGCCGTCGCCGAACTCGCGAAGCGCGGCCTGGACCCGGAAGAAAACTCCGAAGAATACGAAGCGGCCTGGCCCGCAGCCTTCGAAGCGGCCAAACAGTCGGTCAAGGACGAACACGAGGAGGTCCTCAGCCTCGGCGGCCTGTACGTGCTGGGTACCGAACGGCACGAATCACGCCGGATCGACAACCAGCTGCGCGGACGCTCCGGACGCCAGGGCGACCCGGGTGAGTCCCGGTTCTACCTGTCGCTCACCGACGACCTGATGCGCCTGTTCAACTCGGGCGCGGCAGAACGGCTGATGAACAGCTCGGTGCCCGACGACGTCGCACTCGAATCCAAGCTCGTCTCGCGCGCCATCGCCTCGGCCCAGGGCCAGGTCGAAGGACGCAACGCCGAACAGCGGAAGAACGTCCTGAAGTACGACGACGTCCTGAACCGCCAGCGTGAGGCCATCTACGGCGACCGCCGCCGCATCCTCGAGGGCGATGACCTCCACGAGAAGGTCCAGTTCTTCCTGGAAGACACGATCAACTCGTTCATCGAGGAAGCCACCGCGGAGGGCACCGGCGACGACTGGGACTTCAACCTGCTCTGGTCCAACCTCAAAACCCTCTACCCGGTGAGCGTCACCCCGCGCGACCTCATCGACGAGGCCGGCGGAAAGTCGCGGATCACCGTGGACTTCCTCAGGGAGGAGGTCCTCTCCGACGCGCGGCTGGTCTACCAGGCACGGGAAGAAGCCATCGGCCATGAGAGCATGCGCGAACTCGAGCGCCGGGTTGTCCTGTCCGTGATCGGCCGCAAGTGGCAGGAACACCTCTATGAGATGGACTACCTGAAGGAAGGCATCGGCCTGCGCGCGATGGCCCAGCGCGATCCCCTGGTGGAATACCAGCGCGAGGGCTTCATCATGTTCCAGGCCATGATGGAGGCCATCCGGGAGGAAAGCGTCGGCTTCCTGTTCAATCTCGAGGTCGAGGTGACCCCCGCCGAGGACGTCGTCGTGGCGGACGCCGCGGGCCAGCACACCGAACACCACGAACCGCAGATCCGGGCAGCCGGGCTGGAGGCTCCCGAAAAGCCGGCCCAGCTGCAGTACACGGCACCGGGCGAGGACGGTTCGGCCCAGACGCGCGTCGAGGCCAAGACCTCCGGCCGCTCCGGCAACCCGGCCAAGGCCGCGGCGCAGGACTCCCCGCGCCGCGCGAACAAGAAGAAGCGGCGCTAGCCGGCTGCGGCTGAATTTTTAGCCGCCGGGCCGAACGGCGCAGGAACGAAAAGAGGACCGGAGTGCGCTCCGGTCCTCTTTCGTTGCTGCCTCCTCCTTTCCTCGGTGTTGTTAGCTGGCCCCCTGCGTGTTTCGCAGTCAAGGTTTGTTGGCTGTCAACCGATTTCCAGCACGGTGACCCGCCAGGCCAGCCTGCTCCGCTCGAGCCTCAGGGCGACCGCCCGGACCCGCAACTCCTCGACCACGACGGCGCTGGCCTCATACACGTCAGCGGAGACCCGGCAGGCCCGGACCGAGCGGACGGAGGGGTTGCGGTGCATCCGTCCTGCGGTCGGTGACGCTCCGCAGGACACCCTCCGGGTCAGCGCCGCCCGGTGCTGCAGGGCTGCGAGGCAGCGTTCGTCGAGCCGCCTGGCGAGCTGCTGCGCCGGCCGGGTGCCGGCCAGAACCTCGATGGCGGCCTGCACCGTGCTGCGGCAGATCGCACAGATCTCCCGGTCCTCATCGGCCGCACGGAGCGGTGGTGCCGGATCGCCAGGACCGGACGGGAGGGCGCCCGGTGCGGCGCCTCCCGGGACCAGACGCAGTGGCGTAGCAGTGGAGGCGGGGGTTCCTGCGGCGGCGCGGGGGCTCGGCATGGCGCTCATGATGTGTCCTTTGCAGTTGGGCTGGCGGTTCAAGGATGGCTGGGTGATCGTGGTGTTGCTGGTGGTTGCCGGCGGAACCGTGCGCGGCATACCGGGGCGGCCGCTGTGATTCGGTGCCTGCGGCTTCAGTGCCCGGGCGGAAGCTGGAGCACCTGGCCCGGCCGCAGGAGGTTGGGGTTCCCGCCGATAGTGTCCCTGTTGGCCTGGTAGATCAGGGGCCAGTCCGCCGCGATGTCGACGTCGGAGGCGTAGGGTCCCAGGCGGGCCGCCGACAGGCTCCACAATGAGTCTCCGGGGCGGACGGTCACCTGGGTGGACTGGCCTCCGGGGTGCGGCTGACGCAGCTGGCGCCGCGCCAGCGGACCGGGTTCGACTACCGGGCTGAGCGGCCGCCATTGCGGGTCGACGACGGCCGGGGCGCCGGGCTGCGGCACCGGCCCGGGTGTGGCGAGGCCGGCGGGCGGCGGGGTCCCAGTCACGGCCGGTCCCGCCGGCGGCGTCCACGCGGCGGACGCTGCCGAGGGGGCTCCCGGGTATCCGGGGAGGGCCCGGGGCGGAGAGGCTGTGGCCAACGGTGCGGTGATCAGCTGGAGCCCGACCAAGGCCAGGGCGAGGCGGCGCATGAAGGCGGGGGCGAACTTACCGGCCGCCGACGCGGCACGGATGTTGCCGCAGCGGTCGAGGAGGGCCGCCGCGACAGCAATGACAAAAGACAGGGCCCACCACACGACCACGATCAGGCCGGCCATGTTGGCCGCAACGCCAACCTGGTCTTCGAACCCGGGGGACTGCCGCCCTTCCGGGGAAGACCGCCAGCGCTGGACGATGCTGCCGCCGGCTGCGGCGAGGAGGAACCCGAGCAGCAAAATGGCGGCTGTCATGGCCGCGTCGGCGTGGAGTCCGCGCCGGCGCCTCGAGTCCGGAAAGTCTGCTGCACTCATGTTGTGACCGCCTCACGTGGAATGACTGGTACTTGATAACTTTTAGTGCTGTTTGATGCATTTAGACATAGTTTGACCCTTAACGAAGGCATTTGTCTAGAGATGATTCAAGAGGGTGTTATTGACCGTTCGTGCATGGCGCGCCTACGCTGGCGCCATGCGCTGGGATGCCCTGTTTGAGGACCTGGAGACACAAATGGCCGCCAGCGAACGGCTGGATCTCGACGCGGAAATCGCGGAGCGGACCCGGGCGGAGGCGGCGGCGGTGGAACTCGCGGACCGACTGCGCGGCTCGCTGGGGATGCTGATTGTAGTTGAACTTGCGTCCGGATCGATGTTAGAAGGGACCCTGAGCCACGCCGGAAGCCAGGCGCTTGTGCTGGATGAACCCAGGCACCAGGTGCTGGTTCCCTATGCCTCGGCGGTACGTTACCTCGGGCTCTCACGGCTTGCCGTGCCCGAGCCGTCCAAGGTCCGGCAGAGGCTGGGCCTGGCGAGTGCCCTGCGCGGGCTGGCACGGGACAGAACCACCCTGGCCGTCCTGATTTCGGGTGGCTCAACGGGTGAAAAGACGCTCCACGGGGTGATCGACAGGGTCGGCCGCGACTATCTTGACTTGGCGGTCACAGGCGACGGCGAGGACCGGCGGCCGGCCAACGTCCGGCAGCTGGCGACCATCCCTTTTGCCGGGCTGGCCGGGATCAGGTCGGCCCGGGCCCCGGGATACCAGGCAGGATAACGGGCGGGGCGCTGCTGCGCTTCGACCCCGGCCTCAGCGGGTCTTGGATTTTGCCTCTTCGATCATCCGGCTTGCCTCCGCGTAGCGCTCCTCGATGTACTGCTCGAGCATCTTCTCCTCGACACGCCACTGGCCGCGGCCGCCCACCTGAATGGCCTTGAGCTCACCGCTGCGCACGAGCGCGTAGGCAGCCGGGGCGTTGATCTGGAGCTGCTCTGCGACGTCGGCAAGGGTCAGGAATCGGGGCATGACTTCATTTTGCCACCAATGGCTTCATCTGATGCCGATATCCACAGTTTGCACTTCTTTGTTCCGGCATCTTCCGGTCAGGGCGCGAAGACGTAACAATGATGATGCCCGGCCAGTACCGGGCGGCGACTACGGGGGGAGCAGGCGCATGAGTGGGAGCACGGTGGCCGGCGGGGCGCGGCTGAAGAAACCATCCTGGAAAGATCCGAGGCTCCTCATCGGCATCCTGCTCGTCCTGGCCTCCGTCGCGGGAGTGGTCTCCCTGGTCGGGGCTGCGGACCAGACGGCCGAGGCCTACACCGCCCGGGAAGCGATCGCCGTCGGCGAAAAGCTGACCGCCGACAACCTGAACCGCGTCAAGGTCCGCTTGGGCGATGTCGAGCAGCACTATCTGACGCCCGCGTCCGGCGTGCCGGACGGGCTGGTCGCCGTCCAGAGAATCGGCAAGGACCAGCTGGTGCCGCGCGGGAGCTTCGGGCAGGTCGACGGCCTGGACCGGAAACCGGTCGCGGTCACCATCGATGAGGCCCTGCCGCCCCAGGCGGTTGCCGGGTCGCGGGTGGACGTCTGGGTTGCGCTGCCCGATGACCGGAACGGGTTCACCGCGCCGACCCTGCTGCTGCCGGGAGCCGAAATCGCCCAGATCACCCAGGGCAGCACCGCGCTCGGGTCCGCGCGGTCCACCATCGTGATGGTGCTGGTGACGGACGAGCAGATGCCCAACCTGCTGGGCGCACAGGCCAACAAGGCAAAGATCTCCGTGGTCTGGAACCCGCGTGGTGCAAACCGATGAGCATCCCGGTCGTCACTGTCGGGGACTCGCGCGAAGACCTGGTCGGCAGGCTGGAACGGCTTCATGGACCGGTGTCCGTTGTCCGGCGGTGCAACGAGCTGGCGGAACTGCTGGCGGCCTGCCAGGGCGGCCTGGCCCGGGCCGCCGTCGTGGCGCAGGGCAGCGAGGAGTTGACGGCGTCGCTGGTCGACCGGCTGTCCGCCGTCGGTGTGGCCGTCCTGGCCCTGACCGACAGTCCGGAGGAAAAGGCCCGGCTGCAGGGAATCGGCGTGGATGCCGAACTTACCGGGGTTGACGCCGCGGCCCTTTCCAGCAGCATTACGGGGGCTGTGGCACGCCTGTCCGGACCTGACCGGAGGCTTCGGCCGGGTGACAGCCCCGGACCTGCCGACGCCGGCCCCGTGCCCGGCCTCTCCGGCGGGGCTGCCGCGGAGGGCGCGGAAGGATCCGGCACCGGGCAGATCATTGCGGTGTGGGGCCCGGCCGGTTCGCCGGGCCGGACCATGCTCGCCGCGAACATGGCGGGGGAGCTCGCTGCCGAGGGGAAATCGGTGTTGCTGGTGGATGCCGACAGCTACGGTGCCAGCGTCGCGGCCATGCTTGGACTCCTGGACGAATCCGCCGGGCTCGCGCAGGCCTGCCGTCTTGCGGACCAGGGTCTCCTCGACGCCGATGCGCTTTTCCGGATCGCCGCGCCGGTGGCGACCAGGGCGGGATCTTTCCGTGTGCTGACCGGAATCACCCGGGCGGACCGCTGGACTGAACTCCGCGCCGCAGCGCTGTCCCTCGTGCTGGCGCGGGCCCGGCAGGTCGTGGACGTCACCGTCGTCGACACGGGCTTTTGCCTTGAAAGCGACGAAGAGCTGAGTTTCGACACGATGGCGCCGCGCCGGAACGCCGCGACGCTGAGGAGCCTTGAACTGGCGGACACCGTGTTCGCCGTCGGGGCTGCTGATTCGATCGGCGTCCCGCGGCTGGTCCGGGGACTGGCCGAACTGGAATCGGCCGTCCCGCAGGCGTCCCCGCGCGTAGTGCTGAACAAGGTCCGCCAGGCCGCGGTGGGCCGCTCCCCGGAGCGGCAACTGCGCGACGCCTGGGAACGGTACGGTCCCGCCGCCCCGCTGGGGGCGTTCCTGCCGGCCGATCCGGTCTCGAGTGATGCCGCCCTGCTGTCGGGGTCGCTGCTGCTCGAGGCGGCACCCGATTCTCCACTCCGGAAGGCCATCGCCGCGCTAGTTTGTGCACCCGACCAGCAAAACCGCCGATCCTCTGTATTTTCTTCCACAGCGAAGCGTCGGCTAAAGGGTTAGGCTCGCCATGAGGGCCGCAACGAAGCGGCCATGAACTTTCTTGATGGAGGCGTTTGTCGATGTCGTCTGGGTCCAGCGTGGAGGATCAACCCGTTTCGATCGGTGCCGGAGAAGGCTACCTGAGGGACTACTACGAGCACCTTGCCGGGGAAGACGCCCGGGCATATCCCGGGGAGCTGCTCGCTGCACGGGCGCAGACGCACCGCCAGACGGCGGCGCGCAGATTCCCGGGCAACGCCAACATCACCATCGCCGACGAAGCCGACCGCAGTGTCGTTTTCATCGTCACCGACGATATGCCTTTCCTCGTTGACTCGGTCAACGCCGAACTGGTCCGGCAGAACGCCCCCATCCACCTGGTGATGCATCCGCTGTTCGTCGTGACCCGCAACCGTGAGAGCGGTGAGCTTGTCCGGGTCGCACGGGTCCCCTCGCACCTGGGCATCTCCAGCGGCGACACGGCGGCCATGCCGAACCTGTCGCACCTGATCGCCGAGGGCGACAACGCCTCCCACATGGAGTCCTGGATCGCCGTCGAAATCGACCGCGTCGACGACGCGAAGCGTGCGGCGCTGACCGAGGGCATCGGACGGGTGCTCGACGATGTGCGTGCCGCCGTGGAGGACTGGCCGAAGATGCGGAACCGGGCGATCCAGATCGCCGGGGATTTGGACAAGCTCGCCAATCCGGCGCAGATCGCCGAACTCCGCCAGGCCCAGGAACTGCTCCGCTGGCTCGACGACGGGAACTTCACCTTCCTCGGCTACCGCGAATATGACCTCAAGAACGAATCCGGCGAGGATGTCCTGGAACCCCGGGAAGAGAGCGGCCTCGGCCTGTTGCGCGGCGGGGCCGACACCCCGCACCAGATCCAGCACCTCACCGAGACTGGCCGGAAGAAGGCCCGCGAAAAGCGCGCGCTCGTAATCACCAAGGCCAACTCCCGCTCCACCGTCCACCGTTCTGCGTACCTGGACTACATCGGAGTCAAGAGCTTCGACGCAGCCGGCAACGTCAACGGCGAACGCCGCTTCATCGGACTCTTCGCCACCACGGCCTACGCCGGATCCGTGCGTGATATTCCGGTGGTCCGCGAGAAAGTCGCCGCGGTCCTGAGCGAGGCCGGCTTCCCGCCGGACTCCCACTCGGGCAAGGACCTTTTGGGCATCCTCGAAACCTACCCCCGCGACGAGCTCTTCCAGATCGAAATCCCCGATCTGGCCGCCATTGCGACCGGCATCCAGCGGCTGCAGGAACGGCGCCGGACCCGGCTGTTCCTCCGCCCGGACATCTACGGGCGCTTTATGTCCGCCCTCGTCTACCTTCCTCGCGACCGGTACACCACGAACGTGCGCCTGCGCATCGAGCAGGAACTGCGTGAGACCTTCGACGCCGTGTCCATCGACTATGAGGCGCGGATGACCGAATCCGCCCTGGCCCGGCTCTTCTTCCGGATCAGGCTTCCGAAGAACGCCGATGTCAGCAACGTCAACAGCGACGATCTCGAGAAGCGGCTGGTCCGCGCGGCCCGCTCGTGGAGCGAAGGCATCGCCGAGGTCCTGCACGCCCGCGCCGATGGCCCCGGCGGCGCCAAGGACGACGGCGCCAAGGGACGTGCCGTGGTGTGGGCCGAGGCCTTCCCCGCGAGCTACCGCGTCGATTACGAGGTGGAGGATGCCCTGGAGGACATCGCCCGCTTCGAGAAGTACGGTGCCGCGCCGGCGGCCGAAGCGGCCCAGGAACATCCCGGCGTCCATGTCTACCTCCCCGACGGCGCCGGCGCAACGCTTGAAGAGGACGCCCGCGTCAAGCTCTACATGCTCGAGCCCAAGAGCCTCAGCCAGATTCTGCCCTACTTCCACAACTTGGGCCTGGAAGTCCTGGACGAGCGCCCGTTTGAGATCGAAACCGCGGACCACCGTGACTTCTTCCTCTACGACCTGGGCCTGAAGTACCCGGCCGGGGTGGACCCGCTCAAGACCGGGCAGCTGCTCGCGGACTCCTTCGGTGCCGCGGTGTCCGGCGCGGTGGAATCGGACAGCTTTGACCGGCTGGTGCTGCGCGAGGGAATGCACTGGCGCCAGGTCGTCGTGCTGCGCGCCTACGCCAAGTACATGCGGCAGATGGGCAACACCAACTCCTACGGATTCCTGGCCGACACCCTGCTGGCCAACCCTGATGTCAACCGCGGACTCAGTGCCCTGTTCGAGGCACGCTTCGATCCCTCGCTGGACGAGGAAGCACGCCGGCTCAGGCAGGACGAGGTCCTCACCGGACTGGACGCAGCGATCGAAAAAGTCGCGACCCTCGACGCCGACCGGGTGCTGCGGACCTTTAAGAACCTGATCCTGGCGACGCTGCGCACCAACTACTACCAGAACAAACCGCACCTCAGCTTCAAGCTGAACCCCTCCGCCATCGAGGGCCTGCCGTTCCCGCGGCCCATGTTCGAGATCTGGGTCTACTCGCCCCGGGTCGAGGGGGTGCACCTGCGCTTCGGCAAGGTCGCCCGCGGCGGGCTGCGCTGGTCGGACCGGCGCGAGGATTTCCGCACGGAGATCCTTGGCCTGGTCAAGGCCCAGACGGTCAAGAACGCCGTAATTGTGCCTACCGGTGCCAAGGGCGGGTTCTACGCCAAGCAACTTCCGGACCCGGCGGCGGACCGCACCGCCTGGATGGCGGAGGGCGTCGAAAGCTACAAGACGTTCATCCGCGGTCTCCTGGACGTCACGGACAACCTCGTTACGACGACGGAGGGCGAGCAGCTGGTGCCGCCGGCCGACGTCGTACGGCACGATGACGCTGATTCCTACCTCGTCGTCGCGGCTGACAAGGGAACGGCCTCCTTCTCCGACATCGCCAACGGCCTGGCCGCGGAATACGGTTTCTGGCTCGGTGATGCCTTCGCCTCCGGCGGCTCTGTCGGCTACGACCACAAGGCCATGGGCATCACCGCCCGCGGTGCCTGGGAATCGGTCAAGCGCCACTTCAGCGAGCTGGACCTGGACACGCAGTCCGAGCCGTTCACCGTCGTCGGCGTCGGCGACATGTCGGGTGATGTGTTCGGCAACGGCATGCTGCTTTCCAAGCACATCCGGCTGCTCGCGGCCTTCGACCACCGGCATATCTTCCTCGATCCCGCCCCGGATGAGGCTGTCTCCTTCGCTGAGCGCCAGCGGCTCTTCGAGCTGCCCCGTTCCTCCTGGGACGACTACAACAAGTCACTGATCAGCGAGGGCGGCGGTGTCTTTGCCCGCCAGGCCAAATCCATCCCGGTCTCGGAGCAGGTCAGGTCCGCGCTCGGGCTGCCCGACGGGACCACCCGGCTCAGTCCGCCCGAACTGCTGCGCGCGATCCTGCTCGCCCCGGCGGACCTGCTCTACAACGGCGGAATCGGCACGTACGTCAAGGCCAGCACCGAAACCAACGCCGAGGTGGGCGACAAAGCCAATGACTCCATCCGGGTCGACGGCCGCGACCTGCGCGTGAAGGTGGTTGGTGAAGGCGGAAACCTGGGCATGACCCAGCGTGGCCGTATTGAGGCGGCCCTCCAGGGCGTCATCCTGAACACCGACGCGATCGACAACTCCGCCGGCGTGGACTGCTCCGACCACGAGGTCAACATCAAGATCTTCGTGGACCGGATGGTTGCCGCGGGGAAGCTGGATCCCGCGGAGCGTTCGGAGTTCCTGGCATCGATGACCGACGAGGTCGGCCGGCTCGTGCTGGAGGACAACATCGACCAGAACATCCTGCTGCTCAACGACCGGATGCGGGTCTCCGAATGGAGCCCCAGCTACGAGCGCCTGATGGACTGGCTGGAGAAGTCCGCCGATCTGAAGCGCGATCTGGAGGCGCTCCCGACCACGGAGACACTGCGCGAGCGGCTGGAACAGGGCCAGGGGCTGACCTCGCCCGAGCTGTCGGTGCTGGCGGCCTACGCCAAGATCGAACTTGCCTCGGCTCTCCGGGACAGCGACCTGTCCGAGGACCCGTGGTTCCGGCAGACCCTGCGGGCCTACTTCCCGCAGCAGCTGCGGGACAGGTTCGACGCCGAGCTTGACACCCATCCGCTGCGGCGCGAAATCATCGCCACGGTGGTGGCAAACGACATGATCAACATGGGCGGCATCACCTTCGCGTTCCGCGCCATGGAGGAGACCTCGGCCACCGAGGCCGCCGTCGCCAAGGCCTTCGTGGCGCTGCGCGAGGTCTACGAACTGAACATCATGGTCGGGGAACTCAACGAGCTGCCCGCGTCCTTCCCGACGGAGCACTGGAGCACCGTGCACCTGGACATCCGCCGGCTGCTGGACCGGGCCGTGCGGTGGGTCCTGAGCCAGGGCAACGCTTCCCGTCCCATTGCCGAGATCGTTGGCGAGTTCAAGCCGCTGATGGATCCGATGCGGGCGCGCCTGCTGGACTACCTGCGCGGCGAGGACCGCGCCCGGGTGGCCGAATGGCTCGAGAAGGCGCGCGGCTGGGAACTGCCCGATGACCTGGCGCACCGCTGGGCGGAACTGTTCGAGAGCTTCGTGCTGCTGGACATCGCCAAGATCGTCCACGTCAGCCCGGAACCCGTCGAGAACATCGCCCATGTGTACTACACGGTGTTCAACCGCTTCCACGCCGACTCGCTGCTCGAACGCATCACGAAACTGCCGCGGAGGGACCGCTGGCAGGCTCTGGCCCGGGCCGCCCTCCGTGACGACCTCTACTCGACCGTTTCGGATATGACGACGGCGGTCCTGGAGGCAACGTCTCCGGACATGCCGGCGGAGGAGCGGCTGGAAGCCTGGGAGGGCCAGAATGTGGAGCAGCTGGACCGGGCGAGGAGCATGTTCGACGAGGTGAACGCCCTCGAGGCCGATGACATGGCCTCGCTGTCGGTAGCATTGAGGCTCTTGAGGTCAATCGTTAGACGCTAGGCAGCTGACGCTGCCGGCGTCGCAAATGGAGGTGCTGTGGCAATCTTTACGGACCCTATCAGGGAGCATGCTGATTTCGGGCCGGGGGATGCCGAGTGGCTGCACCTCCTCGTCGGCGACTGGCAGATGGTCGCGGACCTGGCGTTCGCGGACCTGGCGCTGTGGTTTCCGCACCCTGAGTTCGGCTACGTGGCGCTGGCCCACGTCCGCCCCTCCACCACGCATACGGTGTTCCACGCCGACTTCGTGGGGGAGGGGATCAGGTCGGATCTGCAGCCGCTGGTTGACAAGGCGTGGGAGAGCCGCACCATCGAGCGTTCCAACGAGACCAACTGGAGCAGCGACATGGCCCTGCGGGTCGAGGCCGTGCCGATGGTCCGCAACGGCCGGACGCTGGCGATCGTCACGACCCACATGGACCTGTCCAGCTCCCGGATGCCGTCGCGGCTGGAGCTGACCTACCGGCAATGCGCCTACGATCTGCTGCGGATGGGGACGCTGGGACTCTGGCCGGACTTTGCCTCGCCCACCGGGTCCCGCCGCGGCGCCCCCCGCGTCGGTGACGGCCTGATCAGGCTCGACGCCGAAGGCATCGTCCAGTACGCGAGCCCCAACGGGGTCTCGGCGTTCCGCCGGCTTGGCGACGGCGAGTCCCTCGAAGGCAGGAGCCTGGCCGAGGTGACCGCGGGCCTGCTGAAGGACCGCCGCATGGTGGACGAGACCCTGCCGCTGGTCGTTACGGGACGCATGCCGTGGCGCAGTGAAATCGAGTCCCGCGGTGTCAGCTTGTCGCTGCGGGCGATTCCCCTGCGTGACGAGCAACAGCGCTTTGGTGCGCTGGTGCTCTGCCGCGACGTCTCCGAGTTGCGGCGGCGGGAGATGGAACTCGTGACGAAGGACGCCACGATCCGCGAGATCCACCACCGGGTAAAGAACAACCTGCAGACCGTGGCCGCGCTGTTGCGGATGCAATCGCGGCGCATGGTCAGCGACGAGGCCAAGCAGGGACTCGAGCAGGCGATGCGACGCGTGGCCACGATTGCGCTGGTGCATGAGACGCTCTCGCAGGGCCTGACCCAGAGCGTCGACTTCGATGAGCTCATTGGCCGCCAGTTCCGGCTCTCGGCAGAGGTGGCCTCCCCGTCCCAGCAAGTGAAGACGGAGCGCTCCGGACTCTTCGGCGAGCTGCCGAGCGACTTTGCCACGCCGCTTGCCCTGGTGATCAACGAATTGGTGACGAACGCCGTCGAACACGGCCTGGAGGGCCGGACCGGCACCGTCTGGCTGATTGCGGACCGTTCCGAAAGCGAGGACGGCGAGGAGCTGCTCACCGTGACGGTCGCGGACGACGGGGTCGGCATCCCCGCCACCCCCTATGTGGAAGGACTTGGCCTGCAGATCGTGCGCACCCTGGTGACGAGCGAATTGGGCGGCAGCATCCAGTGGAAGGCGAGGCAGGGCGGCGGAACTGCTGTCCAGATTGTCCTGAGCCTGGCCAAAAGGTAGCGCCCGGCGGGCGACGGTGACTCGATCCTTCGGCTCACCGTCCGTCCGGCCGTCAGATTGCTTGCTTAGCGGGCAATGGCCGCAGACAGAGGTCTGCGGCCATTGCTGTCCTGTCGCTCAAAGCGGATCGCCGCGGGCCGGCTTCAGGAACCTGGGGTCAGGAGGCGCGGCGTGCGCGGGCGGCGCGGCGCTTCAGGGCGCGGCGCTCGTCCTCGCTCATGCCGCCCCAGACGCCGGCGTCCTGCCCGGACTCGAGGGCCCACTGCAGGCAGGTGTCGACGACAGGGCATCGCCGGCAAACACTTTTGGCTTCCTCGATCTGCAGGAGGGCAGGGCCGGTGTTTCCTACGGGGAAGAAAAGCTCCGGGTCCTTGTCAAGGCACGCTGCGCGGTTACGCCAATCCATGCTGATCAGTCACTCCATTTCCTGGGCACACGTTAAAGGCCTTTGTGAAATTATTCACTAGAGGCTTCATAAGAAAGGGGCCCTCTGGGGCCCCCTCGGTCATCTGGATTAAGCGTGTCATGTTAACGCTGCGTAAACAAGGGGTACTTGGCTGCAAAATACCTTGGGATCGTGAGCGATGCATCACATTGGCTGGCGGTGTCCGCACATCCAGCCGACTATGTCCGGTACTGTGCCAGTGTGTCAAGAGCCCCTGAAGACCCCTCCGAATCTGCCGATAACCGCGACGCCGACCCCGCGGGGATGCCGGCAGGTGGCGCCGGGACCGGCGCGCCCGCACGGCCCGCAGGCATCATGGTGATCGCGGTCATCGTGGCACTGGAGGCGACCGCGCTGCTGCTGGCAGCCGTCTGGTACGGAAGCCAACTGTTGACGGGCGCCCCGGTGCTCTCATTCTGGGGGGCCGTCTTCACGCTGGGGCTCCTCCTGGCCTTCTCCGCCTGGCTTTATGCGGTGTGCACTTTCCTGTTCCGCGGCTACCGGTGGCCGCGCGCCGGCGCCCTCGTGGCACAGCTCTTCACGCTGACGATCGGCTTTCCAACAATGTCTGGCGGGTACCCGCTGGCGGGCCTGGCGATGCTGGTGCCGGCGGTGCTCGCCATCGTTCTGCTGTTCGACAAGCGGGTCATCGCGTTCGCTTCACGCGCCGGCGGGGCACCGCCTGCGCTGTAGCCCGGCCCTGTAGCCCTGTAGCCCTGTAGCCCTGCCCTTCGGCCGGTGGTTACGGTACCCGGCCCCCGCACGGTGCGGCCGGATCGAACGCCAGCTGCACCGCCCGCGCCCGCCCGTCCGAAATCACGACGGCGCGGCCCGGGGGAGGGTTCTGTTCCAGTTCGAACCTGACTCCGAACACGTCTCCGTCCATTAAGGACCGCGGGGCGATCAGCACGCCCCGCCCCAGGCCCACCGCAGTCTGCATCAGCGGTACCCGCAGCCGAAGGTTCGGGCTGAAGCAGGCCGTCAGCACCACCCTCCAGCCGAGGGCGTTGAGCAGGAGCAGCCGGTTGTTGGTTTCGGGCGACTGCAGATCGAGGTCGTCCACCAGGAGTATCGCCGACGGGTCCAGGGCGCCGGCGAGCGCTGCCTCGTGGGTCCCGGTCCACCAGCGCTCCGGTTCCGTGGCCGCCGGGCCCCGCAGCCAGTGTGCGCCGGGATTGAGGCCCGGCAGGGCCGACAGCAGCGTGGTCTTCCCTGCAGCCTGCCCGCCGAGGACGGCCAGGACAGCGGCGGGAGGCAGCGGGACGCACGCCGGAAGGAGTTCATCGCCTTCGACGCCGAGGCACAGATGCCCTGGCGGCGGAGTAAGACCAGATGGGATGCCGGCGCCGGACAGCGGGGCGCCTCCGCGGCGGGCCATGGTGTGTCCGGCGCGGGACCGGACGTCAGCGACTGTCACCTGCTCGGGAAGTGGCTCGACGCGGAAAGGCCGGGACCGGGCGGCCAGCCCGGTCCCGCCCGGGACCGCGGGCGCGCCGGGCTCGAAGAGCTGCCCCACGTGGCCGGACGAAGAGGATGCGGCGGAGATCGGCCCGAATACCACCACCCGTCCGGCAGCCGCCCCGATGACCGGCAGCCGGGGCCAGGCAAGGCGCACCTCTTCCGTGGAACCGGCGGGCATGAAGATCCGGTTCGGAACGGCCGCAAAGAACCGTGACGTGACGAGTTCGCGTTCGCCCGAAACCAGCACGGTGATCCCCGCCCGTGCGCCGTCGCGGACGATGTCCTGGACCAGGTCTTCGGCCCACGCCAGGGGGCCGGCTCGAAACGCCGACACCCAGGATCCCCAGCCGCACAGAGCAAGGACGAGGGCAGGCCGGTCGGCCGTGCCGGCAGCGCCCAGCCGCCGGATCATTTCTTCGGAGATGCGCTGCAGCACCCGCGCGGACCGGCGGAGGTCGTCCAGCCCCACGACTGCCCCGGCCCTGGGGCGGGAAGCTGCGGCGCTGAAAGTACCGGCGGCATCCAATAAATACACGTGCGATTCTTCATCGCCGTCGAGGAGTTGGTCCACGATGAGCCCCAGGGCTGTGTCGGCACCACCGGCGAGCCCCGAGACGAGTCCCAGGTGGCCCTGCATGCCCGGATTCCAGCCGAACTCGGCCACACGCTGTTCCTCGGGAACATCCAGCAGCCCGAGCCTTATCCGGCTGCGGTTCCCGTCTCCGGGGAACGGCACATGCAGGGGGAGCGGCATTGCGACCGGACGCCGCGGTGCCGGACTGCCGGCTGCCGCCCTTGCAGCAGTCACCGCCTCCATCAATTGGTCCGCCGCCGTCGACATCGGCGGTGCGCCGCCGCCCGCCCGGCCGGGGCACCGGGCGGCTGCTGGACGGTTGAGGAGCTCCACCGCCTCCATGACGGTCGGGCTGCGGCCCGCTTCCGGAACGGGTGACGTGAGGGTGGCCGACTGGAACTCCTCCGGCGCTGCGTTGCCGCGGACAAGATAGGCGCGGCCCGGACTCGTGACCGGGATGGCAGCCGCCAGCCGGGAATTGATGATGTCGAAGGACTCCAGCTCGGATTGAACCCGCAAGGCGATGCAGCTGGTCACGTTCGCGCGGATATCCGCGGAAACGGCCCCCTGGGGACGCTGGGTTGCCATGATGAGGTGTATCCCCAGTGAGCGGCCGATGGCAGCGATCCGCATGAGCTCGGCCAGCGCGTCCGGCGCCTCGTCAACCAGCATCCGGAATTCGTCAATGATGAGGACAAGGTGGGGCAGCGGAGGTCCGTGCGGATCAAGTGCCTCATAGGCAGCGAGATCGGCGGCCTGGTGCGAGGCGAGGAGCGCCTCCCGGCGGCGGACTTCGGCACCCAGGGACACCAGGGTGCGCGCCACCTCATCAAGGTCGAGATCCGTGAGGAGCCCGACGCAGTGGGCCAGGCCGGCCAGCGGCCGCAGACCGGATCCGCCCTTGAAATCGATGAACAACAGATTGACGCGGTCAGGGGGATGCGCGGCCGCCACTGCCGCTGCGAGGGTCCGGAGGAACTCCGATTTGCCGGATCCGGTGGTGCCCGCCACCAGGAAGTGGGGACCGTCGGCCTGGAGATCCAGCCGCAGGGGGCCGGAACGTCCGAGCCCGACCAGGACGGGAAGGCCCCCCGAGCCGATGGACCCGGCCCAACGCGAGGAGACGTCCTCCGCGGAGACCCGAAGGAGCCCGCCCAGGGAACAGGTCCCGGGGATGCCCGTCCCGGGAGCTGACACGGGGGCCCGCGCCCCCAGCCGGCGGCAGTTGCGGTCGAAAACACCGGAGGGAACCAGATCCGGAGTGAACTCCAGCGACGAACCGGCGGATGAAAGCCACGCAGAGCGCTCAGTGAGAACCAGGGACGCACCGGCAGCCGGCGCCGGATCGCCGGCGCAGTCGATCACCTGCCAGCCGCAGCTGACCGCCGTGCCGCGCAGTCCGGCCGTTCGAGCGGCAGCGACGATGAGGAGCACCCCGCGCTCATAGTCCCGGCCCGGGCCAGCGGCCAGGGTCTCCAGCGTGGAAGCCTCATGAACGGAGAGAATTGCGGCCGGCAGGAAGCGGGCGGCAAGAAGCGGCGGGGTCGGACCGTGAATGAGGATCCTGGTCCGCCGGGCCGCGGGATAGCCGGCAAGCTGCAGCACGAAGGATCTGACCAGCCCGGCCACAGCGGGTTCCGGGCCACGAAGGGTCGTCACCGCCGTCGAAGGATCAAGCGTCACCGGCATCCTGCCGAGGAACGGTGGCCGACATCCGGGATCAGGCGGTTCCAGCCGGATATTCGCACTTTGCGGAGCCTGGCCAAGCCGCAACCAGACCGGGCCCGTGCCGGCAGAAACCTTCAGGCGGCCGGGTTCCGCGGACGAAACTCCCAGCGACAGCTCGCCGGCGGACGGCGCGGCCCGCCGTCGTCTTTCCTTGTCCTTGTGTGCTGCCGCGGTGACGGCAGCCCGGAGTTCGCGGCGCTGCCGTCTGCCCGCGGCGACGGGCACGATCACCGATACGGCTGACACCGCCGTGAAGGCCAGGAAAATCCACATTCCGGTCAGGACGGCCAGGCCAACTCCGATGGCCAGCGGCAGCGCGGCAGCCACCAGCAGCGCCGCTCTGTTGCTGTTCGCCGCAGGGTTGCTGACCACTAATGGTGCCGTGACGTCTGCCCCGGCAGCGGCCCGGCTGCCGGGATCGAGGGTGCCGCCAAAGACCAGGGACATCGACGAACCGCCGCAGCGGATCAGGGAATCCGTGGAGACGACCGCCCCGCGGACCCTCCTCCCGTCGACCCTGACCCCGTTGGCACTGCCGCGATCGGAAAGGGTCACGGCGGAATCGGTCACATCCAGCAGCGCATGTTCGCGGGACAACTCGGCATCCGGAATGACGACCTCGGTTCCGCACCGGCCGATCCGGAACCGCCCGCGCCGCAAGGCAAAGACCAGGCCGGCGCCCGGCCCGCTGTGCACAACCAGGGCGAGCGGTGCCACCGTCCGGGAGGCGGCCGGGGCAGCGCCGTCCACCAGAACGGCACCCTGGAGAAGGGGGCCCTCGCCGACCGTCAAGGCGGCCACCGGCACCCGGCCCACCGACAGTGCCCCGGTGCCGTAGCGCCGCGAGATGGCCGCCTGGAGATCCGTGCCGGGGCACCCGGCGGGCAGTTCGATCGCCAGTTCCACCGGCCCGGAGCGGAGAGCGGACCCGGGCGCCGCAACCAGGGTGCAGTGCAGCATCATCGAGGAAGAGTCCTTTCCCGCCGCGTCGTTTGGATCCCACGGTAGGCGCGGTTTCCCTGACCAGGGGCGGGGGATTCGGCCTATGTGGACGAAGGCGTGCGTGGCCGATTCCGTTGGGCGCTCGGGTAGGCTAGAGCAGCAGACAATGCGCAACATTGCGCTGCCCGCATTCGAATCAGGAGAGTTTGTGACCGCTGACCTCGTCATCGTAGGGTCGGGCTTCTTCGGCCTGACAATCGCAGAACAGGCCGCCACAGAGCTGGGCTTGAAGGTCGTTGTCATCGACCGCCGCCATCACATCGGCGGCAACGCCTACAGCGAAAAGGAAGAGCAGACCGGCATCGAGGTGCACCGCTACGGTGCGCATCTTTTCCACACCTCCAATGAGCGCGTCTGGGAGTACGTGAACCGTTTTACGACGTTCACCAACTACGTGCACAAGGTCTACGGCGTCCACAAGGGAGAGGTCTACTCCCTGCCGATCAACCTCGCCACCATCAACCAGTTCTTCCGCGCGAACCTGACGCCGGGGCAGGCGAAGGAACTGATCAAGGAGCAGGCCGGTGAGCTCGCCGGCACCGATCCGCAGAACCTGAACGACAAGGGCATCCAGCTCATCGGCCGCCCGCTGTACGAGGCGTTCATCAAGCACTACACCGGCAAGCAGTGGCAAACCGATCCGAAGGACCTGCCCGCGGGCATCATCTCCCGCCTCCCGGTGCGCTACAACTACGACAACCGGTATTTCAACGACACGTACGAGGGCCTGCCGACGAACGGCTACACCGCCTGGATCGAGAAGATGGCGGAACACCCGAACATCGAGGTCCGCCTCAACACCGACTTCTTTGACGAGTCGCAGGAGTACAGCAAGAACAAGGTCGTCGGGAACATCCCCGTGATCTACACCGGACCGGTTGACCGATACTTCGATTTCGCCGAGGGCGATCTCTCCTGGCGCACCATCGACTTTGAAGAAGAAGTGCTCGACGTCGGCGATTTCCAGGGGACGTCGGTGGTCAACTACAACGACGCCGACGTTGCCTACACCCGGATCATCGAGCCGCGCCACTTCCACCCGGAGCGCGACTACCAGACGGAGAAGACCGTCATCATGCGCGAATTCTCCCGGGCTGCCGAAAAGGGCGACGAGCCCTACTACCCGATCAACACCGCCGCGGACCGTGAGCGCCTGCTCAAGTACCGCGACCTGGCGGCGGCCGAGAAGGACGTCCTCTTCGGCGGACGGCTCGGCACCTACAAGTACCTTGACATGCACATGGCCATCGGCTCTGCCCTGACCATGTTCGACAACAAGATCCGGCCGCATTTCGAAGCCGGTGCCACGATTGAAAGCGGAGGAGTGGACGCATGAGCGCCGCCGAAGGAACCACAGCCTGGGCCACGATCCAGCGCGTCATCCTGCCCTCGACGGACCAGCCGGACACGGTTTCCCTGTACGCGGACGCGGGGACGGCCAGCGGTATCCGCCTGCGCGAGAACGATGAGCTGGCCCGGACACCCAAGCTTCCCGAAGACAAACTGCAGATGTTCAGCTCCGGCAGCCAGCAGGCCCACTTCGAAGACCTCCTGACCCGGCATTCGATGCGTGTCCGGTCCGGTGAGCAGATTTCTTTCGGCACCTACTTCAACGCGTTCGCGGCGAGCTACTGGCGGCGTTGGACGTCCGTCCGGGACATCCGGCTGGTCGTCCGGACGAGCGGCACAGGCACGGTCACCGTGTACAAGTCGAACGCCCGGGGCTCCGTCCAGCGCGTCGACGGTGTCCACGTCGACGGCGACACCACCTCGGCGTTCGAGCTTTCGCTGAAGCCGTTTGGCGACGGCGGGTGGTACTGGTTCGACCTCGCCGCCAGCGCGGACGGACTGGTGCTCGAGAGCGCCCAGTGGGAGACCGCGGCAACCGACGGCCCCAAGGGCCAGGTGACCCTCGAAATCACGACCATGAACAAGCCTGACTTCTGCCTGAACAACGCCCGCATCCTGGCGGATAACCCGGACGTCCTTGAGAACGTCAAGGAAATCCTGATCGTGGACCAGGGCACGCAGAAAGTCGAGGACCAGGAGGGCTTCGCCGCTGTCCGGGATGCCCTCGGCGGCAAGCTCCGGATCATCAACCAGGCAAACCTTGGCGGATCCGGAGGCTTTGCCCGCGGCATGTTCGAGGCCGTCGAAAACGGCAGTGACTATGCCCTGCTGCTCGACGACGACATCGTCGTCGAACCCGAAAGCATCGTGCGGCTCCTGACGTTCGCCGATCACTGCCGCAAGCCGACGATCGTCGGCGGCCACATGTTCGACCTCTACAACCGCAGCGTCCTGCACACCTTCGGTGAGGTCGTGGATCCCTTCCGGATCGTCCCTGCCCTGCCCCACGCCGACATGGAGACGCGGCACGATTTCAGCGTCGCAAACCTTCGCCAGACCCCGTGGCTGCACCGCCGCGTGGACGTGGACTACAACGGCTGGTGGATGTGCCTGATCCCCACCAAGGTGATCCAGGAAATCGGGCTGTCGCTGCCGCTTTTCATCAAGTGGGACGACGCCGAATACGGACTGCGCGCACGGGAAGCCGGCTTTGCCACGGTCTCGATGCCCGGCGCGGCCGTCTGGCACGTGTCATGGATCGACAAGGACGACCTGGTCGGCTGGCAGGCCTACTTCCATGCGCGCAACCGGCTGATCACGACCCTGATCCACAGCCCGTACCCCAAGGGCGGACGGGTGCTGCGCGAATCTTTCCAGTCCGACGTCAAGCACCTCGTGTCGATGCAGTACTTCACCGAACATGGGCACATCGAGGCGCTGCGCGACCTCCTGAAGGGCCCCGACGACCTGCACCAGGTGCTCGGCACCAAACTGCCGGAAATCAACGCCCTGAAGGCCGACTACCCGGACGCCCAGCTGAAGGAAGACGTCGATGACTTCCCGGCGCCCAAGATCGGCCGTGGACCGATGGGCGGGACCGTTGTGGGGCTGCCCAGCAAGAAGCAGCTCATCCCGTGGGGCATCAAGACTGTTGCGCGGCAGCTGATCAAAGCACCCGGCCCCGAAAGTGCCGAAAGGCCGCAGGGGTATCTGGCCCACCGGGACAACCGCTGGTACAGGGTGGCCCACTACGACAGTGTCGTGGTCTCCAACGCCGAAGGCACCGGCGCGTCCTGGTACCAGCGGG
Source organism: Pseudarthrobacter sp. MDT1-56 (assembly GCF_059383555.1). Taxonomy (NCBI): domain Bacteria; kingdom Bacillati; phylum Actinomycetota; class Actinomycetes; order Micrococcales; family Micrococcaceae; genus Pseudarthrobacter; species Pseudarthrobacter sp. MDT1-56. Next base: position 257,330 of record NZ_JBWZCK010000003.1, on the reverse strand, counting down.
ACCCCAAGAAGCTGAAATCAATGCTGACCGAAACCACCCGGCTGCACCTGCAGCTCTTCCGCGACTGGGACAAGCTTGCCCAGCAGTACAGGTCCGCCGTGGCGGAGATCAGCTCCTTCGACGCGTGGAAAAAGACCTTCGAGGCGAACTCCAAGGACGGCGACTAGATGGTGGGTCAGACCGACCAGCTGGTGAAGCCCGGAAGCGGGCGGGGGCTCCTGGATGTCTACGGGGACCGTTTTCTCCTGAAGCTGCTGGTGCGCAAGGAAATCAAGGTGCGGTACCGCGGCTCGGTCCTGGGGCTGCTGTGGTCGTACGTAAAGCCCCTCGTGCAGTTCCTGATCTACTTCGTGGCGCTGGGCGTCTTCATGGACCTCCAGCGGGGCACGCCAAACTACGCGATCTATCTCTTCGCCGGCATTGTCCTGGTCAACTTCTTCACGGAATGCCTCTCCAACGCCACACGGTCGATCGTCGACAACCGGGATCTGATCCGGAAGATCTACCTGCCGCGGGAGCTCTTCCCGGTGGCCACGGTCTGGGTGTCCGCGGCGCACTTCCTGCCGCAACTCCTGGTACTGGTCGGGGCCTGCCTCGTGGTGGGATGGACGCCGTCAATCCTCCAGGTGGCCGCCGCGGTCCTGATCTTCCTTATGGTTGCGGTGCTCGCCACCGGCCTGGGCCTGATCTTCGGTGCCATCAACGTCTACTTCCGCGATTCCGAAAATATCGTCGACATGATCGTCATGGTGGTGACGTGGGCTTCACCCGTGCTCTACGTATGGACGATGGTCGAGAACGTTATGGGCTCCTGGTTCTGGGTTTACCAGCTCAACCCCATGACGGTCGCCGTCCAGGTCTTCCACTGGGTCTTCTGGGAACCGACCCTCACCGCCGAGCAACTGGTGATTGAAACCATTCCGCCGGGCCTGCTCACGGTCTGGCTTCCGATCGCAATGCTGATCTCCCTCGGCCTGCTGTTCCTCGGACAGCTGACGTTCCGCCGGCTCGCCGTCCACTTCGCACAGGAGCTCTGACATGACCTCGCATGGCCAGGTAGCCATCAGCTGCATCGACCTCCGGAAGCAGTTCGTCCTGCGCCACACCCGTTCGCTCAAAGAGGCCCTGGTCTGGCTCGTCAAGGGCCGGAAGGGGGACCTGTCGAAGAAATTCCTGGCACTCGACCACGTTTCGCTGGAGGTCAAACAGGGCGAAACCGTGGCGCTCATGGGCCTCAATGGCTCCGGAAAATCAACCCTCCTGAAGCTCATCTCCGGCGTCCTGCAGCCCGACGGCGGGACGGTCCGCACCCGCGGCCGCGTGGCCGGCCTCATCGAAGTCGGCGCAGGCTTCCACCATGACCTCAGCGGGCGGGACAACGTTTACCTCAACGGCGCCATCCTCGGCATGACCGAGAAGCAGATCGATGAGAAGTTCGATTCGATCGTGGAATTCTCCGAAATCGGCGAGTTCATCGACACCGAGGTGAAGTTCTATTCCTCCGGCATGTACCTGCGGCTGGCGTTTTCCATCGCGGTGCACACGGATCCGGAGGTCTTCCTGATCGACGAGATTCTCGCAGTGGGGGACGAGCCGTTCCAGCGCAAGTGCATCGCGAAGATCAAGGAACTCTCGGAAATAGGGAAGACCCTGTTTGTGGTGAGCCATGACCTGGACCTGGTCGCCACCGTCTGTGAGCGCGGCGTACTGCTTGAGCACGGCAAGGTGGTCATGGACGGGGAAGTGCACGCCGTTGTGGCAGAGCTGAGGCGGCGTTCGGCGCACGCGGAGTCCGAGGACAGTTTGTGACCCACTTGCGCAAGCGCAGCGATCTCACCTGGCTGACGGCAACGGTGGTCGCTGCCTTCCTCGGTTCATTGATTCCGCTCATCACCAACAACAGGTTCTACTACTACGACGATACCCAGGCCGGGGCGTTCGGCATCTGGTTCGAAATTGGAACCAAACTCAGTGCAGGGGAGTGGCCGCTCTTCAGTGACAGCGCATGGGGGGCCGGCAACTATGCCGCCGAAGGGCAGTGGGGGATCTGGAACCCGCTCATCCTCCTCATCGGCTGGGTGGCGAGCCGGTCGGACAACATTGTCGTCTTCTCGACAATCCTTAAGATCACTTTCCTGTGCGTGCTGGCTGCCGGCACGTTTCTGCTGGCCCGGAGCTACAAGGCCGGACCGGAATGGTCAGCCATCGCCGGGGTCGCGGTCACCCTGACCGGATTCACCGTGTACATCGACGCGGCGTCGTGGGTCACCGGACTGATGGTGTTCAGCCTGCTGCCCCTCACCTGGTACGGACTGCGCCGGATGGCTTTCGACGACGGCAATCCGTTCTTCGCGCTGGCCCCGGCCTACGTGCTGATCACCGTCGGCTACGTTCACGGGACGCTGATGCTCGTCATCGTCTTCGCGGGGCTGCTGCTGGAGGCTTGGCTGCACGGGGACCGCAGGGTTGCCCTCCGCTTGCTCCTCGCCGGACTGGTGTGCGGACTGATCGCGACGGCGGTGTACCTCCCCGGTGTTCTCACAGCGCCCGTGACGGCACGCTCCGGCGGGATCGCGAACAGCGGTTTCCTGACGCCCGACCTGACCGGGCTTTTTACCGCCTGGGTGCCGGGCAGCCTGCCTCAGGTCACCGGCTGGTGGGGCGGGTTTGCGACGGTGCCCCTGCTGTACGTGGCATGGTTCCTCCCGGTCCTCGCAATTGTGGACTACTCCAAGGTGAAGGCAGCCAGCAGGGAACTGGCAGCGCTCTGGGTTGTCGGGCTGATCTCCTTGGCCCTCACGTTGGCGCCCAGCGACCTGGGGCCGCTCCGCTTCCCCATCAGGATCATGCCGTATGTCTCCCTGGCTGTCCTGCTGGCGCTGGCGGTGATGGTCTCACGTTTCAGGGTGTCCGTCCTCAGCCGCGGACGCCTGATCGTCACGGCGGCGACGGTGCTCTCCGGACTGTACCTCGCCTGGAGCCAGTTCCCGTCCTTCCGCGTGGCGGCGCTCTTCGGGGTCCTGGCGGTCGCGGGAATCGCGGCCCTCCTCACCTTCCTGTATTCCCCCCGCCTGCCGTCCGGCTTCAAAAGGCCGGTGGTTTTGGCCGGGGGGGTGGTGCTCATGAGCATGGTCGTTGCCGCCGGACAGCACGTGGCCTTCAAGTCCTCGCCGTTGCCTGACTACCGGATGCCTGATGACCCGGGCAGTTACTCCCGTCAGCTTCCGGACGCCAAAGGTGGCACCTTCATCGTCGGCGATCCGACCAAGCTGGGACCGGAGATCTGGAACGAGACGCTGGCATCGAACGCCTGGTATTTGAATGCGGCCGAAGTCCAGAACCTGTATTCGCCCATCATGTTTGCCAAATACGCCGAAGACCTGTGCATCGCGAGCCACGGATGGACCTGCGCAGCGGCAGCCGGGAAGCTCTTTGAGACTGACGCTTCGACGGGCAAGGTTCTGGCGGATCTCCTTTCCATCGACACGGTCCAGCTCCTCCGCGATCCGGACCCCGCGTCCAACGAAGCCTTTAATGGCGCCCCTCCGAGCGGGTGGCACGAAGCCAGCAGGTCCGCGGACTCGGTCGTGTGGGTCCGGGACCAACCCCTGCTGAACACCGGGCAGCTCGTCTGGACATCCGGCGGAACAGAGCTTTCACTGGTCTCGGAAAGCAGCCAGGAGGTTGTGATCCGCGTGGACCGGATGGACGATGGGCCGGGCAAGGCCGTGCTCAGCCGGTTGGCGTGGCCCGGCTACGACGCCGACGGGGCTGCTGTCGCGGCGCCGCTCCGCGGGTACCTCCTCGCACTGGACATCCCCGCCGGTTCTGAAGGGAAAACCATCACCGTGCGTTTCGATCCGCCCGCGTGGCCGGCTGTCGTCGCCTGCATCATTCTGGCCGTGGGGGTGACCGCGGCGTGGAGTGTCGCGGAACTGGTCCGGCGTCGCCGGCGGAGGCGTTCCACGCCCGCTGTGGGAGCCGCGGGCACCGTGGCAGCAGAGAGAGTGGCCACCTAGGCCGTCACCCCGGTGCAGCGGAAACATTGCCACAACAAAAAGCACTCCGGGGCGAATCACATCGTGATACGCCCCGGAGTGCTTTTTAGTGTGCTGCCGGCTTAGACCGTGCTCTGCACGGCGTGCTGATGACCCATACGCCGGTTCAGCCGGATATATGCGAGCCGGCGGGCGTACGACATGGCAATGGCCTTGGCATTGCCAATCGTGACGTCGACCCGGCTCAACAGTGACGGGTCGTCCTTCCGGAGCTGGTTATGGAACGCAATCGCCTGGTCGGATTGCTGGCGGGCCAGCCGGACACTCCACTGGCTTGCACTGATCCTGAAGGATGCCAGTGTCTCCCGGAGGGCAACGAAGTCGCCATGGCGGCAGATGCGCACCAGGGTCGCCTCATCAATGAGATAGGGGTGGGAGTTGTCCCACCATCCTTCCTTGGCCAGCAGCTCACGCTTGAACAGCGAGCAGGCGGGCTCACCAAAGATGTTGGACCCGGCGCGGACCGTCGCCCGGATGGCCTGGCGTCCGGTGACGCGCCCCTTGACGCCCTGCAGGCCGCGGCCCTTCAGGAACAGCCCGCCGTCGGCGTCGACGAGATCGCGGCGGGACGAAACCAGGACGGCGCCCGGGTTGTCATTGAGAGCCTTGACCTGCAGCTCCAGCGCGTCGGGCGTGATCAGGTCATCGCCGCAGACCAGCTTCAGGTATTCACCGGAGGCCGCCTGGCTGACGCGGTTCCAGTTCGCCTGGGCGCCGCCGCCGGTCGGCGTGGGCGTCAGGATACGTACTTTGGGATTGTCCGCAAACCGGGCAATCACGTCAGCAGTGCCGTCGATTGAGGAATGGTCGGCAATCACCACCTCGTAATCGTCGAAGGTCTGGTTCAACACCGAGTGGAGGGTCTCTTCGATGTATTGGACATTGTTGTACGCCGGGATGACGATCGAGACTTTGGGGCTCATGGGGTGCTTTCCTCGGTGGCTTTCTTCGGGGACACGGGTTCAGGGCTTCGGCGGAAGGAGAAATATTTGTGGCCGAAGTAGTTGATGATGACCGTCACGCAGGTGATGGCGATTTGGGCCGGAATCTGGGGGTACCCGAGTACCTCGTGCGCCACCAGCAGCAACGCCATGTTGGTGAAGAACATCGTGAGGTTGACCAGGGTGAATCTCCCGAGATCCAGCCAGAAGTGCCCTTTGACCCGGAAGACCAGCTTCCGGTAGACGAAGAATACGGCGACGAGGGAAATGACGAAGGCGATACTCAGAACCACCGGCGACGGCAGGTCCGGATAGAACCACGCAACAGCGATGAAGAGGCCTGTACTGAAGGCGGTGTTGGCGCCGCCCACCAGCACAAACGCCACGCGTTGGTCCTTGATGATCCTTAGCAGGGGGCCGGGGGGGCCGCCATGGATACCCTTAACAGCCTCCTCGGGGACAGCCTCCCCGGGCTTTTCGGGCTGCTTCATGGTACGCACCTATTCCTTGAACTCTTGGGGCCGATAACCGGCAAAGACACACTCTAGACTACCGAAGAGCGGCAACGCCGTGCCAACAGGGCGGCCTGGCCGGGCGTTGGGAAGACCTTTCGGGCGGGCTCAGAGTTGCCCGGAGAGGGCCAGCCGCTGGACCTCCTGCACAGTGGTGTTGATCCCCACCGCAAGCGGCGTTACGGGGTGCGCGTCGAGCTCAGGCCAGACGACGGATCTCAGGCGAAGGTCGTGCGCCTGGGCCTTCGCGAACGGGGAGGCACCCAGAATGATCAGCGGCCGGCGCTTGAAGATCGCACGGCAGGCACCGATGAGGTTGCCGATGGTGTCGGCCCGCTGGGACGCCAGGATCTTCACGACAGTCTCACCCGGGCGGACGTCGGGGAGGACCAGGCGGTCCAGCCCGTCCGCGACCAGCCGGCTCGCGTCGTCGACGAAGAGATAGTCCCGCAGGGTGTCCAATGACACGTAGACCGAAACCGGCGCGCCCGTGAGGTGTGCCTTGGCGAACACCGAGATGAGGCCTTGCGGCTTCTGCAGGTTTTGGCCGGGGCCATACAGGTTGCTGACCCTGCCGACGAGGGTCCGGACCCCGGTACGCCGCGCGAAGTCAGCGACCGTCGCTTCGGCCCGGAGTTTGGCGAAGCCGTAGGGTGCCAGGGGCTGCACAGGGCTGTGCTCGGTGAACGGGGGTGTGCTGGCCCCGGCGTAGACTCCGCCGGCGGAGGACGCCAGGAACATTGCCCCGTTTTCCCCGCCAGCGTCGCCGAGTATTTCCTCGAACACTTCAAGTGCCCGGGCGAACAGGGAGAGCTCTGCCTCGAGGGCCTCGAGCGACGTTCCGGTGACGCCTGCGCCTGCGCACCATGCAATCGTCCATGGCCCGGAAGCCGCAGCTTCACGGAGACTTTCGGCACCCTCCCGGAACGCTGTGAGCGCAGGCTCCGGATCGGACCATGGGATCGTGCTGGTCAGGACAGCGCCGCCGCGGGATTGGAGTTCTCTGACGACGGCTTTGCCGAGGAGTCCACCGGCGCCGATCACCCAAGTGGGCCTAGCCTGCATCGGCCACCGGGCCGGAGGGCAACGTCGCCGGCGATTTGTGCACGGTCTTGCCGAGCGGGCCTAACGCCGGGTCGCTCACAATCAGGTACGCGGGCTTCCCCATGGCCATATTGACGTTCACGCCGACGTATTCCGCGATGACCCCCAGGGCAAACAGAATTGCCCCGGTGCTGACGAGAAGGACCACCATGGTCGACGTCCAGCCCTGTTGTCCGGCTCCGTGGCCGGTCAGGTACGCGATCACGAAGTAGATGGCGAGCCCTATGCCCGCGAGCGCGAAGACGGCGCCGATGAAACTAACCAGGCGAAGTCCACGTGTCCCGCTGGAGATCACCATGCGCCAGAAATGGGAGAGCAACGAGCGCAGGCGGTAACCGGAGCGGCGGTCGCCTTCCTCGCGGAGCATCACCGGGCAGGTTGCCGTCTTATCGGCAATCCAGCCCATAGCAACGTCGAGGTAAACCCCGTGGCCGGCGTAGGCGGCAACCGAGCGTGCGACTTCGCCGGTGACCAGACGGAAGCTCTGGTAGCTCGTGGCGTCGTCGCTGGAGAGCAGGAATCGGACTGTCCGCTTGGCACTCTTGGACGCCATGTTCCGGAGGAATCCATGCGGGGCGGGGTTGCTGGGCATCGCGTACGTGACAGACGCGTTCTCGGCCATGGCCGTGTCGAGCAGATCCCCGATGGCCGCGGGATCATGCTGTCCGTCCTCATCCATGGTGACCACCCAGTCGCCGCCGGCCGAGGCCATCCCGGCCAGGGTCGCCGCGTGCTGCCCGAAGTTCCGGCTCAGCCAGACGCCACGGACGATGTCGATGGAAGTTGTCAGGGACCGGATAACGGCGGCTGAGTTGTCGGGTCCGTGATCGAAGACCAGCAGGACTTCCGAGATCACGTAATCGTGGCCACCCTTGGTGGTGGACACGTCCCGGTAGGGGAGAAGTTCGTTGACCACTCCGACCAGAGTCTTTTCGCCTTGGTATACGGGTATGACCACTGATATGCGATGGGGCGTCGAGTTGGTCTCTGGTTGAGCGAGTGTCATATCAGGAGATTCTACCGGCTCCCGTCATCACCGGCGTCGCAGGGGCCTTCCGGCGGGGCCGGTCCGCGCCGTGCCGCGGCCGTTGTTTGGAGACCGGGAAAGTCCACTCGGGTAATATGAACCTGTCCCTCGCGCGCCGTCCTGCGGTGGACGCATGCCCAAACTGAACGGATCGTGAATTGCAGCCTTCCCTATCGTCCTCGTCGAGCAACAGGAAATGGCTATTGTTGACCGCCGGATCAGTGTTGGTACTGAGTCTGATTCCGCTTGTATTCTACGGACGCTTCTATTTTCAGGACGATACCGAAAATGGTGCTTACGGCGTCTGGTATCACCTCGGCGAAAGCCTGTTCCGGGGGGAAGTGCCGGTACTCAATCCTTCCGTCTGGTCCAGCGGCAATTATATTGCTGAGGGGCAATGGGGCACTTGGAACCCTTTGGTCATGCTTTTCGGCGTGCTCGCCTACCTCAGCCCGAACACGGTGGTCCTGACCACAATCCTGAAGGTCGCCATTCTGGTGGCTGCCGGCATGGGAACCTTCGTTTTGGCACGGAGCTATTCGCTGTCCCCGGAGTGGGCGTTCATCGCCGGCATTGCCGTGCCGCTGAACGGTTTCACGATGTACTTCGATGCCCCTTCGTGGGTGACGGGCGCGCTGGTATGGGCCATCTTCCCCTTCTTCTGGGCCGAGCTGCGGCAACTGATGGCCGGCAAGAGGAACCCGTTCTGGGCTTTTGTCACCGGGTACCTGATTGTCACCGTGGGCTATGTGGCCGGCACTGTCGCGATCGGGTTTATCCTGCTGGCAGTTGGCATCGAGACGCTGATCCGCAGGGCATGGCAGCCTGCCATCCGCATTGCGGTGACCGGCGTTTCGATGGGGCTCGTGGCGGTTGTCGTGTTCCTGCCTGGCGTGCTGACCGCGGCGGTGACGACGCGTGGAACCACGGGCATCTGGAACGACGATTACATGAGCATCGATTTCAACAGCCTGCTGATGGCCCCGATTGCCACCGCGTATCCGCAGCTGCTGTCGTGGTGGTGGGACGGGACCGGCGCCACGAGCCCCGCTGCGTACATCGCGTGGTTCCTGCCGGCCATCGCTTTCGTGAGCTGGAGCCGTTTCAAGAAGCTGACTCCCGAGCTGCGCGACCTCTTCTTTTTCCTGGCCGCGGCCGTCGCCTTCGTCCTGCTGCCGACGACCATCGGGCCCCTTCGGTACCCCGCACGGTTCATGCCGTACGTGGCAACCGGGGCGGTGCTGTTGGTGATCGTGTCCCTGGCGCGCGCACGGCGGCCGCATATCGGGCGCCCTTCCCTGTACTTCGCGCTCGGCCTGGTGGTGCTCGGGTCCTACCTCGGCTGGGCTCAGGTCCCCTCGCGCTATTTCACAATTTTTGCTGCGGCCGTGGTCGTCGCAGCAGCGCTCGTGGCGCTGTGGTGGCTCCTGAATCACCCTGAAGCGCAAACCCACCGGTGGAACAAATACGGCCTGAGCTCGCTGTCGCTGATTGCCATCGGGGTGTTGTTGGCGACGACCGCGACCACCGTGCTGCAGCACCGGACGTCCAACAAGAGTGGCCTCTCCATCGCGAACCAGCCGGCAGATGTCTCCACCTACAAGGGCGTGCTCGAGGGTGTCCAGAACGATGTGCTGGTCGTCGGCGACGCCCTGGACTACCCCCAAGAGAAGGAGACGTGGGAGCAGACCCTCATGGCCAATGCCTGGTACCTGAGCGACGCCAACGTGATGAACCGATACCAGCTGGTGGGTTTTTCGAAGTTCAACGAGCTCCTGTGTTTGCGCTACCTGGGGGGCACCTGCCCGGAGCTGGCAGAGCGGCTCTTCAACCGCAGGGCAGAGACTGGCCTGATGCTCGTGGATGAGTTGCACATCGACAATGTGCAGATTCTCAAGGAGTCCTTTAATAAGCCGCAGGTAGCCAAGGCGTCCAACAACTACGTGACGCGGGATGAAGAACTGGAGATCCCTGCTGTTCCTGCCGGATGGCACGTCGCCGCAGAGAGCGAAGGCACTGTGCTGTGGAGTAGGGACGTACCGCTTGGCCCGGCCGGGGGCCTGAGCTGGAGCCAGCCCGGCACCCGCGTGACCGAGGTCTCCAGGGACGACACGAAAATCGTGCTGAAGGTCGATGAGGTCCCGGCAGGGGGCGGCCGCGTTGCCCTGAGCCGGCTGCCGTGGCCGGGCTACACCGTGGATGGGGCAGAATTGATGAAGCGTCCCGTGGGCGGGTACCTGCTCGGACTGGAAGTCCCGGCAGATTCCCAGGGCGAGCTCATCACCATCAGCTTTGAGCCGCCCGGCTGGCGGATCGGCATTCCCGTATGGGCTGTTGCGGTCGTAGGCATGCTGGGCTGGAGCCTGGTGGCCGTGTGGCGTTCACGCCGGGATCCGTCAGGGCAGCCGGAAAAAGTACACGAGGGGACGAAGTAGCAACATGACAGAAGTCGGGAGCAAAGTGCGTTTTCCAGCCGCGACCAGGGTCTTGGTGATCATGCCGGCGTGGAACGAACGGGCCTGTATTGGCAACACCGTCCGGGAAGTCATTGACCTCGGACGGAACTACGACGTTCTCGTCGTCGACGACGGCTCGGAAGACGGCACCCCGGAACTAGCCGAGGCTGCCGGGGCGCATGTTCTCCGGCTGCCCTTCAACCTTGGTGTCGGCGGTGCGATGCGGGCAGGGTTCAAATACGCGCACCGGATGGGCTATGACGCCGTCGTCCAGGTGGACGCGGACGGGCAGCACGACCCCAAGGACATTCCGTCGGTCATTGCCGGCCTGGAGCACTCGGACATTTCGATCGGTGCCCGGTTCGCGGACAAGGGACAGTACACCGTCAGCGGCCCCAGGAAATGGGCGATGCGGCTGCTGGCAGCCGTGATCTCCCGCATCGCGGGGACAGAGCTGACGGATGTGACCTCAGGGTTCCGCGCCGGCAACGTCCGCGCCATTTCCCAGTACCTGAAGCACTATCCCGCCGAATACCTGGGCGACACCATCGACTCGCTCGTGGTGGCGATCCGCTCAGGGTGCGTGGTCTCCCAGACCGGGGTCGAGATGCGGCCCCGTCAGGGCGGGCAGCCCAGCCACAACCCGGCGAAGTCGGCAATCTACCTGGTCCGGTCACTGTTGGCACTCCTGTTTGCCATGACCCGGGGCAAGGCCCGCACCTCTCACGAAAGCGACGTCTGACCGTGGAAAGCATTGCAGCCCTGATCTTCTCCCTGCTTGTCCTGGGCAGTGTCGTCTTCCTGCTGCGGGGCAAGGGCCTGCGTGAAAAGTACGCGTTCTTGTGGCTGTTGGTCGGCATCGCGTGCCTGGTGCTGACGGCCATCCCGGGCATGCTGCGCGGGGTGACTGCCCTGATCGGCGTGCAGGTGCCGTCCAATCTGCTCTTTGCCATGGGCATCATCTTCCTGACCGGCGTCGCCCTGCACCTCTCGTGGGAGGTCTCCGTCCTGGAGGAAGAAGCGCGCACCCTGTCCGAGGAGGCCGCCATTGGGCGTGTCCGGCTGGAAGAGCTCGAGCGTAAGGTTGAGGCTTTGTCGTCTGCGGTCGGCGAGGCTCGACGGAACGCGCCGGACGTGCCGTCGGCGACGGCGGAGTGGCAGTCTCAGCGGCCAACTGATTGATCTGCAGGATCGATCTGACTAGCAGCCTCCCAGCACCACGTCCGGGTGGACGTGCCCGCGATGGTGTGGAGCGCATGGAGGAATTAAGTTGAAAACGCGAATTCCCACGCCTGTTGCCGAGGCAGGCCGCAGATTCCACCGTTGGGTTTGTGTCAATGACCGGGCGGCGCGCCTGATTGCGGGGCTGGGCTTCATGGTCCTCGTGTTGTTGGGGATTACGACGTCGAACGTCGGCATTTCTGACCTGCGGCAGGATCCCGCCAACCCGCTGGGCTGGCAGTTCGGCAAGTCCCGGCCGATCCGGTCCGATGAGATCCACGCTTTTTCGGCCATTGTCATCTCCATCCTGGCAACTCACGGCGCCCCGAGCCTCAGTCCCCTCGCCGCCCGGGCCGATCTGGTGCACCGGTTCCCGACCGACGGTTTCTTCGAGCAGTTCGTCTTTTTCGACTCGACCATGCTCCGCGCCGCGGCGGTCATTCCTGAGCACATGCTGTTCGCCGCGCACTGGTGGCTCCCGTCGCTGATCCTGCTGCTCGCCATGCCGACCTGGTTCCACCAGCTCGGTCGCTCCCGCCGGTTCGGCTGGTTCGCTGCGATCCTGATCGTGCTGTCGCCGTCGAGCGCGTGGTGGTCCCTGATGCCGGTGGCGCTGATCGCCTACACGCTCGGCGGCTGCGTGCTGATGATCGCCGCTTTCCAGCGATTCCAAAAAGGGCAGCGGTTCGCACCCGTGGCGATGGCGGTCCTCGGGGGCATCCTGATCGCGGGCCTTCCCAGCTTCTACGCGCCGTGGTCCCTGCTGCTCGGCCTCCCGGTCCTGATTGCCTCGACCGCGTGGATCCTGCTTCGAGGCGGCGGCTGGGCACCCCGGCTGAAGTCCATCCTTATCACCGGCGGCACAGCCGTGGTCTTTGGCGTCGGAACCCTGCTTGAGAACAGGGAAGGGCTCCAGGCCCTGTTCAGCACGGTCTATCCGGGCTCGCGGCGGGTCGAATCTGATCCCCAGCCTCTCGGCCGCCTTCTCGGGGCGCCAGCCCTTGGGCCGCTGCAGTACAGCGAACCTGTTGGCATTAACGCCAGCGAGCTGTCCTCCTCGTTCACCGTGTTCTTCGTGTGGATCCTCGTCATCCTGCTGGCCGCGCAATGGCGACTGACCTTCCGGGACAACATCGTCGAATGGACGTTCGGCACCTGGTCCGCATTGTGGATTGTCTGGATCACCCTGGACCTGGGCCCCATGAGCCAGAAGTTCCCGCTGCTCAACCTCGTCACGCCGCCGCGGGCGGGCCAGGTGGTGGGCGTGCTCGCGGTGATCCTCCTCGGCCTCCTGCTCAGCCGTTGGACCCCGCCTGCCTCGTGGCGCGTACCGCTCGTGGCCGGTGCCGCGTGCGCCCTTGCCACCGGGTACGCGGCGTCGCTGCTGAAGGCGTCGGATTTGCCATCGCTGACCACGACGGTCATTCTCCTGGTGTCAGCAGCGGTGGGCGTGGCGGTTGCCGCCGTCACGAAGTATCCCCGGCGGCTGTGGCCCCTGGCGCTCTGCATTGTCCTGGCAGCGCTGCCCGTTGCCCGGGCGAATCCGGTGCTGGCCGGCCTGGGCGACCTGCGGGCGTCGGAGACTGCCAAGGCCGTGGCGGCCCAGGCACCTGCGGCAAGGGCCGAGGGCAAGCTCTGGGCGGCGGACACCCCGGCGCTTAACACCCTGCTGCTGACCAACGGCATGCCTTCACTCTCGGGCCTCCAGCGCTCCGGCCCGGACGTGGCGGCGTGGCAGAAGCTGGATCCCGAGTCGGCCTTCGCCAACAAGTGGAACCGCGGGGGCGGTTACATCTTCTTCGCCTGGACTCCCGGCCACCCTACGACCTATGTGACCAACGACTTCGACGCCGTCGGGGTGAGCATCGATCCCTGCACGCTCAAGAGTGCCTGGCAGAATCTGGACAAGATCGTCTCCTCGCTACCGCTCGAAGCAGCGTGCCTGACCCTGGATTCTGAACTTCAATGGGAGGGGAAACCCGCCTACGTCTACGCCGTCCGATAAGGTCCGGCGGATTCACCGGACCCGTCCTCTCCCGACCGTATGGCCGGGGGAGGGCCTCAGACCGTCGGCTCGAGGGCGCGGAGCTCCGCGCGGACGGCACGGCGCAGCAGCCACAGCGCCACGAGCAGCAGCACGGCGAAGCCGGCAAGGCTCAGCAGCGTTCCGCCCGGCGGCTGCCATGACGGTTCGGTGATCATCTCGAACCAGCGGCGGTCAACTGCCCACCCGGTGACGTAGCGCCGCAGGGTGTGCGCGAAGGTCCAGAAGTGGAAGACCGCAACGAGGATCGCCGTGGCATTGAGGAGCGCCGCGGCCTGCGGCGAGAAACCACGCGCATCCATACGGTCCAGGGCGAGGCCGCACACCATCAGCAGCGGTACGAAGACGGCAAGGATGTACCGGCCCTGCCAGACGATCCCGATCGTCCCAACGGCCTGGGCCTGGAGCAGCGGGGGAAGCAGCAGCAGGGCGGCGAGCAGCACGACCGTTGCGGTCCGGCCGCGGCCCCTGGCCAGCACGACGGCGGCCATCACGAGCGCCGTGCCGAGCCCCAGCCAGAGCACAAACGCGCCCATCGGTGCCGGTACTTCCAGCCAGCCAAACTGTCCGACGTATCCGGTGGCGTAGTCGAACGTCCGGTCCAGCATGATCTCGGCTCCGGTGAGCGGGGAGGACCCTGCTGCCTCGAACGGATTGCTGGAGAGGCTGTCGTGCCGGGTGATCCAATAGAGGGCGAAGGCACAGGACAAGCCAATAGCCGCGGAGCCGGCCCACACCCAGGCGTTGCGGCTCAACGCCTTGATCTGTGGCCAGGTGCCAAGGATGGCGGCGGTGGCGGCCATGAGGGCCAGCCAGAGCAGGGACAGACCCTTGGTGTTGGCCAGTACGCAGGCCGCCGCTGTGATGACGGGGACATACCGCCGGTAGGCTCCCGGGTCAGCGGAGCGCTCCAGCAGCAACACCAGGTTGGCCAGCAGCGCGGCCGAGGTGGCGTACTCCAGGGAATTCGGGTTCACGGCCCCGTTGAGGAACAGAACCATCGGTGTCATGGCCGCGGCTGTGGCGGCCACGGCCCATTTCCGGCGCCGCAGCTGTGAGAGCGCCGAGAACGCCGAGGCCAGGAACAGGCAGCTGAGCAGGGCGCTGACGAGGCGCATCCCGTACACGGCGGCGGCGCCGTTGTTGACCAGGGACGGCAGCCCAACAACTGCGTAGTAGATGGGATTGTAGTTCCCGGCGGACGTCCGGGCGTCCACCAGAGCGCTCGGGTCGCCGCTGAAGGGCGGGACGCAGGACGGTGGAGTGTCCTTCTTCTGGGCGAAGCAGCCGAACGTGTCGAAATAGCCGATGCCGGCCGGCACCGTAACAAGCTGGAACGCGCCGCCGTCGGGCATTTCACGGCCGGTCAGCTCTCCGCGGACCACGGCGGCAGCCTTGATGACGTGGGCGGGTTCGTCCGGAACCCCCATCAGGGGCGTGGCGAAGGTCCAGGCGCCGGAAAGACCCATCAGCACCAGGAAAGCCCACCAGAACGTTCGACGTCGGCCGGACCCGGTCGTACGGTCAGCCGGGCGTTCGTCGCCTGCGCTGTCAGAGTCCTGCCGTCGACGCACCGGCGCCTGGATCAACGACCGTTTTCCAGCAGACCGAGGAGGTAGCTGCCGTACCCGCTCTTCATCAGCGGTTCGGCACGTTGGCGGAGCTCGTCGTCGCTGAGGAAGCCCAGGCGCCAGGAAATCTCTTCAGGGGCGCCGATCTTCAGTCCCTGGCGGTTTTCCGTCGTCCGGACGAAGTTGGACGCGTCGTTCAGGTCGTTGAACGTTCCGGTATCGAGCCAGGCCGTGCCGCGGGGAAGGATCTCCACGTGGAGCTTCTCGCGTTCGAGATAGGTTCGGTTGACGTCCGTGATCTCCAGCTCGCCGCGGGCGGAGGGCTTGAGGTTCCGGGCAATTTCGACGACGTCGTTGTCATAGAAGTACAGGCCGGGCACGGCGTAGTGGCTCTTGGGCTTCGCCGGCTTCTCCTCGAGGGAGATGGCCTTGCCGCTGGCATCGAACTCGACCACGCCGTACGACTTCGGGTCGGACACCCAATATCCGAAGACAGCGCCGCCGTCGATGTTCTCGAAACGGCGCAGCTGGGTGCCCATCCCGGGGCCGTAGAAGATATTGTCACCAAGGACCAGCGCAACGGGCTCGTTGCCGATGTGCTCGGCTCCGAGCACGAAGGCCTGGGCGAGGCCGTCAGGGGAGGGCTGCTGCAGGTAGCTGAGGTTCACACCGAACTGCGAGCCGTCGCCCAGGAGGCGCTGGAACTGCTCCGCGTCGTGCGGGGTCGTGATGATCAGGATGTCCCGGATGCCGGCCAGGATCAGGGTGGAGAGCGGGTAGTAGATCATCGGCTTGTCGAAGACCGGCATCAGCTGCTTGCTGACGCCGAGTGTAATCGGATGGAGCCTAGAGCCGGTACCGCCGGCCAAAATGATTCCGCGCATACAGGCCATCTTTCCTGCTCACTCGTGTATCGGCCAAATCCGGTAACCTTTGAAACTATGCAGCGACTACTAGTAACCGGCGGCGCCGGCTTCATCGGCTCCAATTTTGTCCACTACGTCATGTCCACCACGGACAACTTCGTGACTGTCCTCGACAAGATGACGTACGCGGGCAACCTGGAGTCGCTCAAGCATCTTCCGGCCGACCGGTTCCGGTTCGTCAAGGGGGACATCTGCGACCAGCCGCTGGTCGATGAACTGGTGGCAGCCCATGACGTCGTGGTGCATTACGCCGCGGAATCACACAATGACAACTCCCTGCAGGATCCGCGTCCGTTCCTGGACACCAACATCATCGGCACGTACACCCTCATCGAGGCGGCCCGCAAGCACAATAAGCGCTTCCACCACATCTCGACCGACGAGGTCTACGGGGACCTGGAACTCGATGATCCGGAGCGGTTCACGGAGAACACCCCGTACAACCCCTCCAGCCCCTATTCCTCCACCAAGGCCGGTTCGGACCTGCTGGTGCGTGCCTGGGTGCGGTCCTTCGGGCTGCAGGCGACGATCAGCAACTGCTCGAACAACTACGGCCCGTACCAGCACGTGGAGAAGTTCATTCCGCGCCAGATCACCAACGTGATCGACGGGATCCGCCCGAAGCTGTACGGCAAGGGCGAGAATGTCCGCGACTGGATCCACGCCAATGACCACTCCTCGGCCGTGCTGGCGATCATCGACAAGGGCCTGATCGGCGAAACGTACCTGATCGGCGCTGACGGGGAGAAGAACAACAAGGACGTGGTTGAGCTCATCCTGCAGCACATGGGCCAGCCGCGGGACGCCTACGTTCACGTCATCGACCGGCCCGGTCACGACCTGCGCTACGCGATCGACTCCACCAAGCTCCGCAACGAGCTCGGCTGGCAGCCGCAGTTCTCGAACTTCGACGCCGGTATTGAGGACACCATTGACTGGTACCGGGCCAACGAGGACTGGTGGCGGCCGCAGAAGGCCGCCACGGAAGCCAAGTACAAGGAGCAGGGCCAGTAGGAATGGAGTTCCAGAAAAAGCTCTCCGTCACGGAAACCCCCATCCCGGGGGTACTCCTCTTCGACCTCCCGGTCCACGGGGACAACCGCGGCTGGTTCAAAGAGAACTGGCAGCGCGAACGGATGCTGGCCGCCGGTCTCCCCGACTTCGGGCCGGTCCAGAACAACATCTCGTTCAACGACAAGGCCGGAACCACCCGCGGCATCCATGCCGAGCCCTGGGACAAATTCGTCTCGGTGGCCTGCGGACGCATCTTCGGCGCCTGGGTGGACCTGCGGGAGGGCCCGAGCTTCGGCACGGTCTTCACCGCCGAGCTGGACGCCAGCAAGGCCATCTACATTCCGCGCGGGGTCGCCAACTCCTACCAGACCCTTGAAGACGACACCTCGTACGTCTACCTGGTCAACGATCACTGGTCCGCGGACGCGGAATACACCTTCCTCAACCTCGCGGACGAGACCGTCAGCATCCCGTGGCCCATTCCCCTGGACCAGGCCGAGCTGTCGGACAAGGACAAGGCCCACCCGCGGCTGCAGGATGTCGTCCCGATGGCGGCCCGGCGCACGCTGGTGCTGGGAGCCGGCGGACAGCTGGGCAAGGCACTGCGGGCCGCCTATGCCGGCGATACGAGCGTGGAGTTCGCGGACCGCGGTGACTTCGATGTGGCCGATCCTGCGTCGTTTACCAGCCGGAACTGGCAGCGGTACTCCACCATCATCAACGCGGCTGCGTACACGGCGGTGGATGAGGCGGAAACGGACGAGGGACGGAGCGCGGCGTGGGCCCTCAACGTCACAGCCGTCGCCGAACTGTCCAAAATTTCCGCGCGCTACGGGCTCGTGCTGGTGCACATTTCCAGCGACTACGTGTTTGACGGCTCCATGAAGAGCCACCGTGAGGACGAGGGGCTGGCTCCGCTGGGGGTCTACGGCCAGACAAAGGCCGCAGGGGACGCCGTCGTCAGCGTTGTTCCCAGCCACTACATCGTCCGCACCAGTTGGGTCATTGGGGAAGGCAACAACTTTGTCCGCACCATGGCGTCGCTGGCAGCCAGGGGAGTCACCCCGACGGTCGTCGACGACCAGGTGGGCAGGCTGACGTTTGCCGATGACCTGGCCGCGGGCATCAGGCATCTCCTGGAGGTCAAGGCGCCTTTTGGCATCTACAACCTGACCAACGACGGCGAGCCCCAGTCCTGGGCCGACATCGCCGCTGACGTCTTTGAGCTGGCGGGGGCGGCCCGCGGGGATGTCACCGGGGTCTCCACCGAAGACTACTTCCGGGGGAAGGCTGCGGCACCCCGGCCGCTCAACAGCGTCCTGGAGCTGGACAAGATCAAGGCGACCGGGTTTGCCCCGGCTGACGCCTCGCAGCGGCTGGCGGAATACCTGCGCAACCCCGCCTAGCGCGACGCCGTTGGACATAACGAAGGCCCGGACTGGATCCCAGTCCGGGCCGTCGTCGTTGGGCCGCTGCTCCTATGAGGACTCCGGGTGCGTCCGCGCCGGTTCCCCGTCCGACGTCGGCTCTCCCGCCTCCGGGGCCTGGGACCGGGTGTCGTCAGCCTCCGCCAGCAGGTGCTTGTGCTCATGGGCGCCGTGGTGCGCCGGCTTTCCCCCAAACACCCAGTGCTGGTACAGGAAGTAGTTCCAGACCGTCATGGCCGCTGTGGAGATGACCTTGCCGCCCATGTAACCCAGGAGCGTTGGCGTCAGCAGCTGCACGATGAGCACTGTGGCCAGGGTATTGGCCACCACCAGGAGTCCGTAGCGGATCATGCTGACGTGGGTCCGGTGCCCGGAGTCGAAGGAGAACTTCCGGTTCACCAGGAAGTTGAAGACAAGGCTGCTGAGGAAGGCCGTGGCGCTGGCAATCCCGACATCCCAGTGGAAGACCTCGCGCAGGAGAACGAGGAGGCCAAAATCGACGGCGAACGAGAGCCCGCCCACGATCAGGTAACGGACGGCGCTGTGGCCAAAGAATTTCGCCAGCAGCCCCCGGGGCTTTTTCGCGGCCGTGGCGTCGGCGGGAGTCGTCCGGCTCATGGCTTGCCCAGCCTGACCGGCGCACGGCGTTCCCGCTCGCCGGCGGGGGACGCCGCGCCGGGGGCGTCGGGCAGGGGGGAGTCCGTGGCCGGAACGGCCGGGTCCGCCAGGGCGGCGTCCGGGGTGGCCGCGGGCACGGAGTTGGAGCGAACATGCCGCAGCATCAAGAACGCGCCGAGGAGCGTGCCGGCGGCAAAGATTGTCACGACGACCAGGGTCCCCAGCGGCGGCTGCCACTGCGGGTTGTCAAACATTTCACCCCACCGGATGTCCATAGCCAGGCCGGTGACATAGCGCCGCAGGACCCAGATGAAGGTCACGACGTGGCACACCGCGAGCAGCACGATGAGGGTGTTGAGGGCGGGCACGGCGGGCGCGGGCCAGGGCCGGGGATTCGCGTTGTCCAGCGCGACGCCCGCGATCATGAGGCAGGGAACGAAAATCGCCAGGATGTACCGGCCCTGCCACACCATTCCCTGGTCGGTGATGATAACGGCCTGCAGCACAATGGGGAGCAGGAGCAGGGCCGCGGAGACGAAAATGGTCGAGATGCGGTAGCGGCCCCGGCCGTAGATGATTCCCGCGAGGGCGGCGGAGAAGAAGACCGCAGTCCACAGCGCCATGGCGCCGGTGGGCGCGTCCAGCTCGAGCCAGCCGAACTGGCCGATGTAGCCGTGCATAAAGAGGAATGTCTTATCGATCATGATTTCAGCCCCGGCATCAAAACCCAGCCCGGCGCCGTCGAACGGCTTGCTGGCGAGACTGTTGTGGCTGGCGACCCACCAGAGCGCGTAGGCGCACGACGCCCCGATGACCGCGGCGCCGGCCCACACCGCCGGCCGGCGCAGCAGGGCCTTGAGCTCGGCCGCGGTGCCGAGGATAAGGACAGCGACCACGACGACGAGCAGCCAGAGCAGTGAGAGCGCCTTGGTGTTGGCGAGCAGCGCTGCCGCGACCGTCGTGGCGACCACCGGCACCACGAGAGCTCGGCCCTGCAGGGACCCCTTCAGCAGGAGCAGCAGGTTCGCCGCAATGGCTGCTGTTGTGCCGTATTCCAGGCTGTTCGGGTTGACGGAGCCGCTCAGGAAGAGAGTCATAGGGGTGACGGCGGCGGCCAGGGTGGCGATGGCCCAATTGTTCCGCGGCAGGCGGGACAATGCTGAAAACGCCAGCGCCAGGAAGATGCTGGTAAGGAGGGCGCTCACGAGCCGCATGCCATAGACGGCCTTGAAGCCGCTGACCACCAGCGAAGGCCAGCCGACGGCGGCATAGTAGACGGGGTTGTACAGGCCGGCGGTCGTCAGTCCCGACACTATTTCGGCGGGATCTCCGGGGATTGCCGGCGAGCACTTCGGGGTGGCCGTGAGGTCCCTCACAAAGCACGTGATCTGGTTGGTGTGCTCTATAAAACGGGGGACCTGGACCGCCAGGAGCGGCCCGCCCTCACCTGACTGGGTGCCGACCAGTTCGCCGCGGACCACCGCAGCAGCCTTGACGATGTGGGCCGGTTCGTCGGGGATGGATGAGATTGGCGACGCCAGCGCCCATCCGGAGCCCATCACGAAGATGACAAGCAGCGGCCACCAGAACCATCTGGCACCGGGGCTGCGGTCCGGTGGACTCATGATGGCGTGCTTCAAGGTGCGGGCTCCTCAGGGAATGGCGGGCATCATCCGTGCTGCCGACGGCTCTGCCTCAAGTCATGGCTCTAAGTAGTCTAAGTCAGAGAACCATGGCCAGAATGCGGGGGAGGTAGCCCTCACTGGTCTTCATGCCGGTTCCTGAGTACGCCCAGAGGGAGCCGTCCGGCCGCCGTGCCACCAGATCCGGGTTCCCGTCGCTGTTGAGGTTCCAGCCGGTGAGGATCCTGTCGTAGACGTTCCAGCCGGTTCCGATCCGGATGGTGGCACCGGGCCTGCCGCTGCCGTCTCCGGGGTAAAGCCACAACGTGCCGTCGGGCCTGCGGGCGAGAAGGTCGTTCCTTCCGTCAGCGTTGAAGTCGCCGGCGCCCCAGAGCTGATCGAAGGCCTCCCAGCCGTAATCCCCGACCTTTACTGCACCCTGGTAGCCATTGTTTGAGGCATCGACTTTCCCGGAGCCCTTGTAGAGCCACAAAGAGCCGTTGGGCTTGCGGGCGAGGAGGTCGTTCCGGCCATCGCCGTTGAGATCCCCGACCCCGGTGATCGTGTCGAAGACCTCCCAGCCGGCCAGACCGATCTTGATTGCCCCGGCATAGCCGTTGCTGCCCGCATCAACGCGACCTGTCCCCGGATAAAGCCACAGCGTCCCGTCCGGTTTCCTCGCCACGAGGTCGTTCCTGCCGTCGCCGTTGAAGTCCCCGACGCCGGCAAAGGCATCGAAGGCGTTCCAGCCGTAGTCGCCGATCTTCTTCGGGGTTCCGTAGGCGCCTGCCCCGTTGCCGGGGTAGAACCACAGGGTCCCGTCGGGCTTGCGGGCCAGCAGGTCGCCCTTTCCGTCCCCGTTGAAGTCCTGGACCGCCGTGAGCGCGTTGAAGGCACCCCAGCCGTACTCGCCGATTTTCCGGGCGGCCTCGTAGCCCTGGTCCTTCATGGCGGTTCCCGCGTAGAAGAAGACCGCCCCGGCGGGGTCACTGGCCACGAAGTCCGCCATCCGGTCGCCATTGCCGTCCCCGGTCCCGACGATCTCGTCGTAGATTCCCCAGCCTGAACCTATCTGGCGTCCGTTGACCATCACGGCACGGCCGGTGTTGGAGTAGTGCCACAAGGTGCCGTCGGACCGGCGGCCCGCCAGATCGTTGGTGCCGTCGCCGTCGAAGTCCTGGATGGAGATGAGCTGGTCAAAGATCTGCCAGCCGTAGTCGATCTTGCGTGCCGTCCCGGTCTGGCCGGCGCCGGTCCCCGAGTAGAGGTACAGGCTTCCGTCCGGAGTGCGTGCCGCCAGGTCGGGCTTTCCGTCGCCGTCGAAATCCCGGACGCCGAGGAGGCTGTCAAAGGCATCCCAGCCGAATTCCCCGATCTTCACGACGGGGCGGTAGCCCTCGTCGGTGGCCGACACCCGTCCGGTGCCCGCGTAGAACCAGAGGGAGCCGTCCAGTTTCCTCGCGACCAGGTCGTTCTTTCCATCGGAGTTGTAGTCACCCACACCGAGGACCCGGTCATAGATTCCCCAGCCGGAACCGATCCGCCGTCCGGCCAGATACTGTCCGGCGCCGTTGCCGGGGTAGAACCAGAGCTCGCCGTCGGCCCTGCGCTGGATCTTGTCGGCCAGGCCGTCGCCGTCGAAGTCGCCGGGCGAGACGAGCCTGCGGGTCGGATCGGTCGGGACCGGCGGGGCGGGCGGGGGCGGGGGAGGAGCCGGGGCAGTGCCCGTGGCGAAGCGCTTGAGCGAGGTGTAGTCCCCGTTCCAGACGTTGGAGTCGCCGCCGTTGGCAAAGGGGCCGGACTCGCTGTACTGCCAGAAGCTGAAGTTGGCCCAGCTGGAGGGCAGGCCGCCCGGGCTGTCGCTGGGCGAGCTCGGCCAGCGGGCGATCCAGAGCGGCCAGTCGCCGAAACCGGAGGGTCCGCCGGTGCAGTAGTTCCACCACGTGGTGGTGGTGTACATGACCGGCAGCCGCCCGGTCAGGGCCAGCATGGTGTTGCCGAAGTCGCGGGCCCAGGACGTCAGCTGGGCGGGGGACATGTCGTAGCAGGTGTTGCCCTGGTAATAGCCGCCAATGGTCTGGCCGGCGTAGGGGTTCCCCTCAAAGTCGAGCACGGGTGGGAGGGTGTAGCCGTCGGCGCTCCAGCCGCCGCCGTTTCGAACGAAGATCCGGGCCTGGTCGGCGCCGGAGGACGCCGCGGGGTTGGCGAAATGGTAGGCGCCGCGGATCATGCCAACGGCCCTGGATCCCAGGTACTGGTCGCTGAACGTGGTGCTGGTGTAGTAATTTCCTTCGGTGGCCTTGATGTAGGCGAAGCGGGCGCCCATGTTCCACTCGGTCTGCCAGTTGATTCCGGCCTGGTACTTGCTGACGTCGAGTCCCTGGACGCCGAAGCTGGGCATCCAGGTGCCTTCCGTGGCCAGTGCCTCGGTGCCCGCAGCCTTGTCCCCGTCGGCCGGTGCGTCGGCTGCGCGCGTTCCCTGCCCCATCTCGGCCCCGCCGGCCTTGGTGGCCTCGGCCATGGCGCTCCGGTAAACCTCCGATGACTTATCAACCGTCTGCTGGGCACTGCCCGCCGAGGGTGTGGGTTCCGGCGCGGTGGTGGCTAGGGCCGGAGCAGGCGAAGCCGTCGGTGTGGCCATCGCCGGAGTCGCTGTTGCGGCACCCGTCGCGGCCGCGGTTGCCGTTGGTGCCGGCTCGACGGCGGCTGCCGGCGTGGCCAGGCCGGGACCGGCGATCAGGGAGACGGCCAGCAGTGTGGCCCCGACCCGGCTGCCGAGGTGACTGTTGGGGGGAAGGAAAGTCCGCTTCATTTGTCGCTCCGGAACAACACGCTCATGGCAGTGTCATAGTGATCTCGCGCCCGGTGGAGAGCAGACGAAGCTGCCCGGATGTGAGAATGTCTGACTTGTCGCGCTCACCCTAACACCGCCAGTTAAACGGAACCAGAGTTCCTGGTGTTACTGGTGTGAAAATTGTTATGAAATCGACCGGCGGTTTTCCACATGCGGCCCTGCGGGCCCTTGTCCGGCGGCCCGCCCACCCATAGCTTTAACCCAATTGCAGCGCCCGGGGGACAGGGCAAGCAGTCATATTGGGGGCCATTGTGGAGGCTGTACGCATTGTCGAGGACGAAGTCCGCGAGCTGATCCGCCGGCGCGGACTCGATCCCCTGAGGCAGACCGGTGAAGTCCGCCGCCTCGTTGAGGCAGCGGTGCTGGATTACGACGAGCGGGCCCTGTTGGCGCCCCTGCCGCCGATCGGTCCGCTGGAAACCGCCCGAAGGTTCGTCTTCGACGCCGTGGCCGGGTTCGGTGCCCTTCAGCCGCTGCTGGACGATCCGGCCATTGAGGAAATCTGGCTTAATGC
Source organism: Pseudarthrobacter sp. MDT1-56 (assembly GCF_059383555.1). NCBI lineage: Bacteria > Bacillati > Actinomycetota > Actinomycetes > Micrococcales > Micrococcaceae > Pseudarthrobacter > Pseudarthrobacter sp. MDT1-56. The sequence goes on along the minus strand of NZ_JBWZCK010000003.1, from coordinate 233,421 downwards.
TCCCAACGAAATCTATGTGGCACGGAACGGCGAATCCGAACTGACCTCGGTCTCGCTCACGGACCAGCAGGTCCGGGACCTCGTGGAACGGATGCTCAAGAGCTCGGGGCGCCGCCTCGACATGTCCTCCCCGTTCGTGGATGCCGCGCTGCCCGACGGCTCCCGCCTGCATGTCGTCATCCCGGACGTGACGCGGCGGCACTGGGCCGTCAATATCCGCAAGTTCGTGGTGAAGGCCAGCCGGCTCGAACACCTGGTGGAACTGGGCACGCTGACGCCGCAGGCAGCGCGGTTTCTCGGCGCCGCCGTGGCCAGTGGGCTGAACATTCTGGTCTCCGGCGCCACGCAGGCGGGCAAGGCCACAAATCGCTAAGACACCCACTCGACGCCCCGCTCGTTGGAGGTCGTAGGCTAAGCTACAGGGCTGAGTCATGGCGTCCCCGCTGTCAGCGCCTGAACTTGAAAATAGGAGTGTTGTGGCTCGACTTACTCAGCTAACCAAGCCGGATGCCGTCCATGAGGCGATCTCGGAGTTTCGCCTGCTTGGCCGCACCGCATTTTTAGCGAAATACGGGTTTGGGGAGTCGCGCGATTATTTCCTGAGAGTGGGAGGAGAGCTCTTCGACTCCAAGCCGATTGTCGCGGCCGCCTTCGGTCACGAACACTCCGGTCTCGGCCCACTGAAAGCGGGTGACTTCAGCGGGGGAGCTCAGGGAGCGGTTCGCGCACTCCTGCGACTCGGCTTTGAAGTCGTTTCCCCGCACAGCTCAACCCGCCCAAGCTCGGCATCGAGTTCCCTAGCCGAACTCACATTTACATGGCTTTCGGCGGCAACAAACAAGCCGGCATCGTCAGATTCCCGGGGGAGAATGTCGTCAACGTATTCTCGGATGCTTCCGGGCCGTACGCAGATGAGCCTCCCACATTGACCGAACAGTTCGGGTACCGCGGCGAAGGACTTAATGGTCCTCATAGGCTGACTGCTGGCGGTAACTCCCTACTGGAGGAGGCTCGCGTATCGCACTCTGCCGTCCGGTTCTGGTACAAGCCTTTGGGGGGGTCCTTTACTTTTCTGACGTGGGCTGCGGTCCTCGGCCGTGCGTGGGTCCAAGGAATCGGTGAAAACAAGGTTGCCCGGCCGGAGATAGAGTGGCGATTGGAAGCAGTGCCGGGGCAGAAACTGGGCCGCTGGCCAGAGGACGTTACTACTGCTCTCGCCGAAGCCGCTTCGGCATCCGATGATGGGCCAGAGGTGCCTGAAGCCAAGACCGGGTCCTCCTATGCGGACTTGCTAATGCGTGTTGAAGGCCGCGGGCAACCCCGTCGCCGAGACGGAGTCGTGCGCACCGACTTCGCGCGTAGCGCTGCCGCCCGTCAAGCTGTGTTGGCAAGGTCAAGCGGTCGTTGTGAGAGCGCCAGGTGCACCGGGATGCCGGCCGAGATGAACCGCAGAGGTGAGCCAATCCTGGATGTGGACCACATCATGGACCTAGGCCTTGGTGGAGACGATCACCCCGCGAACATGGTTGCTCTTTGCCCTAACTGCCACGCATGTAAGACCAGGGGCGCCGATACGAGACGTTGGCGAGCCGAGCTGGCGAAAGTGGTGAGGTCGGCGCACAAGAACGCCCTGCGGTAGGTTCCTCCCAGTTGGCATGAGCGACTGCAGGGGGAAGCGCGAACGGTCACAGAGCGACGAGTCTCGCAGAATTAGGAAAATTACGCCCTTAGACTTAGGAACTACGGTCGAAATTGGGTCAATAGAGAGGTACCTTCATCCGTGCAAACAGTATCGTTCGGTATCGGTTGTTTCATGTTCGAGGCGCACGGTGAGGATCTCCTTGGGCTTGATAATCAGGATGGCAAATACCTAACGTCAGATTGGGCGCGAGACTTACGCAAGGCTCTGGAAGCAATTCCCAGTGTGGATTCGATTGTCATTGAGACGCCACGTGCGGTCACAGGGCGGGCCAGTGGGGCGTCCGTCCTGCAGATCCCTACCGAAGTGCTTCGCAGTGACAACGGGCTGCATCCGGGAGGTCATTTTTTCCCGCACCCAGTAGACGGCCAGGTCACTTTTCGTGTGACGATTCCCCAGCACATACAAAAAAAGCTCTCACGCGGCACTGAATTCACGACGACCGAGTTCCATGTGGATATCCGTTTCGAAGGGCGATATCCAGTCGCGTTCGTTTCCATGGATGGTGACGCGAACAGCCCTTCCATTGCTGTGATGATCGTTCGTGAGTTCTTGAGGTCGGAGTTTGAGCAGCGGAAAGAGCTCGTCGCTCCGATCAGTTTTACTTGTTTAGGTCCGAGCCCTTTCTGGGTGGACTGTTGGGTGGAGGCTACTCCCGAGGAAGATGCGGACACTGGAAACGAGGTTGCTCTTGAGTTTGAGCTGGAGCATACACGGCAAGAGGGATACGACGACATGGTGTTTAGCGGTCAGGCGGATTCTGCTCAATTGCTCCTTGATCGTGTAAAAGAAGAAGTGGTTCATGAACTAGCTCAGTTCTACTCTCTCGTATCTGAACGTAACCTTCTGCTCAGCCAGGACGCCTGGAACAACCACCAGCTGGAAGAGCTTTTGGAACTGCAGCAGCGTGGAGGCATCAAGGCATGGTTTACGAGGCTTTGGTCATCAGGAAAAAATTCTCTCTCCCTTAGCCTGCAAATACTCCACACCGAAAATCGCGCTGCGAGATTCCACCGGAGTTTCTCGGATGGCCTTGAAGAGCACTATGCGCTTCACACCATGAAGCCTTTTGAACCTTGGATCATGGATGAACTCAAGAAGATGCAGAATGATCGGCGTTCTGACCTGAGAGAAATGGCTGGGCTGCTCGCAGCCAGGCATTCGAACAGCGTGGAAATCGTTGCTGTAGTGGGTGCGTCCCTTGGAGGTGGCGCCGTTGGCGCAGCGCTGACCGCGATAGCGGGCAGCGGTGCGTCTTGACTTGAATCAGCAACGTAACTCGTTTCGCGTTTCTCTGTACTTTCTTGGGAGGTTCATGCCAAGATCGGAACGCGGACATAACGAACAATGAACAAGGTGACCGGCTGTTTGGCGCTCCACCGCGCCAGACAAATCACATGATATTAGAGCGCACCCCTCCCGAGGGTTAAAGCAACCGCAGGGCCAGCCGGAAAACGTAGACAGCGCAAGAACAAGGGGCCACGGCCTCAGGTGGTCCCTGTGTCGCCGACACTGGGATCTCTTCCTGCTGTCTATGAGGTTGCGCTCTTGTTCTCTTCTCTTCTGCCTCGTCAAGGTCGCTGGTACCTGACGCTCTATCCCACCGCTGGTGAAGCCGGCGGATCGTTTAGAAGCTCCTATCGCCGTCCATCCTTATACGTGCCGCCCGGGTCGGCTGCTGATCCTGAGCGTTCGCGTGCAGAGGCCGCACGGCGTGCGAGGTCAAAACTGCGGCGGTATGCTGCGGCTAACTGTTTGGACAGGTTCGGGACACTCACGTACCGGGGGAGCGGCTGCCACGATCCCGCCCAAGCGCGCGTCGACGTGGGTAACTTCTTCCGAAGTCTCCGCGCAGAACTGGGTGGAGAACCCTTCCCCTACATTTGGGTTCCTGAGTGGCATAAATCCGGCCACGGGTTGCACCTTCATTTTGCTTTGAGCCAGTTTGTTCGCCAGTCCGTGATCGCCGACGCATGGGGCCATGGTTTCGTTTCGATCAAGCGCATCACGGGTCAACGCATGGGCGCCGGGCGTCGAGATTCTGCGCGTATTGCTGCCGCTTATCTCGCCAAGTACGTCGCCAAGACATTTTCCGCTGAGGACCTTGGTGGGTTGCATCGGTACGAAGTGGCACAGGGGTTTCAGCCCTTGTCGGAGCGTCTTGAAGGGGTTACCGCCCACGAGACCCTAGGCGCCGCTTGCGAGCTGATGGGCGCACGACCGGCGAAGTCCTGGAGCTCGGACGAGCAGGAGAGCTGGGACGGTCCCCCGACTAGGTGGTACCAGTGGGCCTGAGTCATTTGGATGCTGAAACGCTGGCCAAGTGGGTCGGTGAGTCCCTGGCGGCGCAAGGTTTCGAGATCGCTGTGACAGATCCCCTCGTGCTGCGTAAGGTGGGCACGCTTTTGAATGGCCGTGCGGTTTAGGACGGAGCGCACGCCGCGGAGCGGCGAGCACCGCCCGAAACCGTCGGGCGTCAAAGCAGCCAGATTGGGGTCACGCGGGATGGGTCCAACCGGTTCGACTTTCGTTTGGCTGGCTCTATGAGGACACGATCCAGTATTAGGTCGACGATTGCGCGCTGGCGGCCGAGAGTCATGTCGTCCGCGTCCCACGCTTCGGCGAGGGCTTTTCCTTGACCTAGATAGGAGACGATGGACGATCCTCTGTCCAGCCTTCCGAGCTTCTTTTTGGCGGTCTCGACGCGTTCCTCGATCTTCGCGCGAGCCTTGATCCATTCGCGGGCAGGCAGCTGACGGGAGGTGTAGAGGCCGAGAAGCTCGTCGAGTTGTTCGGTGCCGTCAGCAATCATGGCGCGGAGCGTTGCCGACTCAGCGTCTGAATCCGGGGCGTTGGCTATGGTTTGGGCCATCTCTGCCGTGTCCAGGCGAAGCAGCACCGCGTCCGCAATGAGCCTTTCCAAGCTCTCACCCGCGATGTAAATCTTTCCACAGCCTCCGAAGTCCGGTCCGCTCAGGCAGGCATATCTCCGGCGACCTTTGTCCGAAGAGGCGGAGAACATTTTGCCACCGCACAGCTTGCAGAAGATTTTCCCTGACAAGAGATACCGGCGCGGCGACCTCTTTCCGGCGAGCGCATTATCGGTCAGCCTGTGTTTGATCTGCTCGTGCTGTTGAAGCGTAAGGATCGGGGGCCATGCGGCTTTGCCCACTACTTCGCCTCGGTGCTCTCGGAGTCCAGCCAGCCTCGGGGACTTCAGGAGATTGCGCAACGTAGGCGTCCGCCACTCGTTCTGCCCTGTGGCTGTCTTGACGCCGGCCGCCGCGAGCGTCGCAGTGATCGAATTCAGCGATTCTCCGGCGATGAACCTTGCCGCGGCGTCGCGGATAATTTCGGCCTCGGACTCTATGACCGTCCGTCGGTCCATCTCGTATCCATAAGCCCTCGAACCGGAGATATGCGGCAGCCCCTCGGACGCTCTCTCGTCGTTCTTCCGTCGAATTCGACGTGATGCGGCGTCGGACTGGTTGGCGGCCACGGCGGCATAGATGCGCGCGACCATGATCCCGTCGCCGTGGCCAAGTTCCGTGTAGCCAGTCACAGTTGCGAAGTGCCTCACGCCGGCGCCGTCACAGGTCAGTAGAAACTTTTCAAATTCCGCGGGCTGCCGTGTCAGACGGTCCTGGTGATAGGCCACCACAGCGTCAAACTGTCCTGATTCGATATCAGCCAGCATCTGTTCGAACCGCGGACGCGACTTCCCCGTGTAGGCGGATATGTCGTTGTCGACGTATGCCTCTGTAATGGTCCACCCTCGGGCTTCCGCAATCTTCCGACAGTCGGCCCGTTGACGCTCGACACCTAATCGTTCGCCGGATCGATCATCGGAAATGCGGGCATACATAGCGGTGCGAATCATGTAGGTACCTTATCGATTCGCTGCTAAGACCACCATGCTCAATTGTCTGGCGGCGAGCATCGGGACCCGCGAGCGCGTCATCACGGTCGAGGAGATCTTCGAGCTGCAGTTCCCGCTGCGGGACGTCGTGGGGCTGCAGTGCCGGCAGCCAAATCTGGAGGGCGACGGCGAAATCCCGATGCGCAGGCTGGTCAAGGAGGCCCTGCGCATGCGCCCCGACCGTTTGGTGGTGGGCGAGGTCCGGGAGGCCGAAAGCCTGGACATGCTGATCGCCCTGAATTCCGGACTGCCCGGAATGTGCACCGTCCATGCGAATTCCGCCCGCGACGCAGTCACGAAGATTTGCACACTCCCGCTGCTGGCAGGGGAGAACATTTCCAGTGCCTTTGTGGTCCCGACGGTCGCTTCCTGCATCGACCTCGTGATCCACTGTTCCCGCCACGCCAGCGGGCGCAGGGAAGTGACGGAGATTCTATCGCTGGGCCGGCGGGTGGAGAACGGCATTATCGAGTCGTCCATGGTGTTCGCCCTCGCTGACGGCCAGCTGAAGCCGAGGGCCAACTCGATGCCGTCAGCCGAGAAGTTTGCCCGTGCAGGATACGACGTCGCGGCCCTGCTGGAGCCGCGCTGATGGCTGCGCTGCTGGGCATGCTTGCCGGCGCCGGGCTCCTGCTGATCTGGTGGTCTGCCTGGGAACAGCCGCACGCCGCCAGACGCAGGCCGGGACCCAGCCGCCTGGAGGATCTGCTGCGCTCCGCGGGAATCGAGAAGGTCAGCGGACCCGGCCTGCTGGCCAGCTGCCTCGGCGTTGGAGCGTTCACGACGATCGTCTTCTTCGCGGTGACCAGGTCGTGGCCGATCGCTGGCTGCTTTGGCCTGTTTGGGGGCTGGCTGCCGATGGCCATCGTGAAGTGGCGCGCGCGGAAGCGCACCGCTGTTCTGCGCCAGTTGTGGCCCGACGTTGTCGACCACCTCCGCTCTGCGATCCGCGCCGGCCTCTCGCTGCCGGAAGCCCTCATCCAGTTGGGCGACAAGGGTCCTGAGGAACTCCGTCAGGTGTTCCGCGATTTTGGCTCCGACTACCGCGCCGGAGGACAGTTCGATCCCTCCCTGACGAGGCTGAAGGACCGGCTGGCGGATCCCGTGGCCGACCGGATTGTGGAGGCGCTCCGCTTGACCAGGGAAGTGGGCGGCTCGGATCTCGGCCGGCTGCTGGGCACCCTGGCGGAATTCCTGCGCGAAAGTGCCCGGACCAGGAGCGAGCTGGAGGCCCGGCAATCCTGGACCGTCAATGCCGCGCGGCTGGCAGTGGCCGCCCCCTGGATCGTCCTGATGCTGCTGGCCAGCCGGCCCGAAGCGGTGGCGGCCTACAACACCCCGCTCGGCGCCGCCGTCCTGATGGCGGGACTGGCGGTGTCCCTGGTCTCCTATGCCGTCATGCTGCGCATTGGTGCGCTGCCGGCAGATGAGCGGGTCCTCCGATGACAGGGCTGATGGCGGCTGCCGTTGCCTGCGGAGTCGTCCTGGGCTGCGGTGCCTGGTTGTTGCTGATAAGGCTGCCTTTCATGCGGCCGACCACTTTCGTTGACCGCATCGGGCCGCAGTTGAAGTCCCACAACCTGGAATCCCGGCTCCTGCGCGCAGTGCCGAGAAACTTCACTCCGTTCGGTCCTTTGGCGCGGATCCTGCGCCCGGTCATTGGCGATGCAGTCTCGTGGCTGGGGAGGCTGAACCCCGGTTCCTTGGCCCTGGACCGCCGCCTGGCGAGGGCCGGAAGCGTCAAGTCCCCAGCGGATTTCAGGGCAGAGCAGCTCCTCTGGGGAGCGGGCGGTTTTGTCGCGGCGGTCAGCGCCGTCGTGCTCTTCGGTGCGGCCGGACGTTCCAGCCCCCTCCTCGCCGTCGTGCTGGTGCTTGGCAGCGCCGCCGGTGGATTCCTGTTGCGCGACTACCTGCTGGGCGCACAGGTCAGGAAGCGCGAAGCCCGCATGATGGCGGAGTTCCCCAGCATCGCCGAGCTCATGGCGCTCGCCGTCAGCGCGGGAGAGAGCGCCACCGGCGCACTGGACAGAGTGTGCCGCAGCGCCCGGGGCGAGCTGTCCAAGGACTTCACCCGGGTCCTGGCGGAGACCCGGGCCGGGAAACCACTCGTGGAAGCCCTGCAGGAATTCTCGTCACGGACGGAGCTGGGCCCGTTGCTCCGTTTCGTGGACGGGCTGATCGTGGCGGTCGAACGCGGGACTCCCCTCGCTGATGTGCTGAGGGCCCAGGCCCAGGACGTCCGGGACACGGCAAAGCGCGAGCTGATGGAGTCGGCCGGAAAGAAGGAAATCGGAATGATGGTTCCCGTCGTTTTCGGCGTCCTGCCGCTGACGGTCGTGTTCGCCGTCTTTCCGGGCCCGGCCGCCATCAGCATGGGCCTATAACAGCAACAAAAGGGAACAGCAGGGAAGCCGCAGCAAAACCAACGAAGCATCAACCAAACGAAGCATCAACCAAAGGGGAAAACATGAAACAGATCCTGAACCATATGGCGCTGTTGATGTTGTGCACCATCAGCCTGGTGCCCGGTCACGCCAGGGCGCAGGCGGCTATTATCCGGGAGCCAGGACGCCCCGGTGATCACCACGAACGGGGCGACGTGCCCGGCTGGGTGATGATCACCTTGATGTCGGCCGTCCTCGTCGCCGCCCTCCTCGCGCTCGCCGGCCCGGCCCTGGAAGGACTGTTCAACCAGGCCATGGACAAGGTCGGGCAGTAGCACGTGCGTCGGCCCGGCGCCGGCAGGGGCAGCACTGACGAGCGCGGTTCGGCGGTGGTGGACTTCGTCCTTGTGGGCGGGCTGTTGACGCTGTTCTTCCTCGCCATCGTCCAGCTCACCCTCGTCCTGCACGTCCGGAACACGCTGATCGATGCCGCCGCGTCCGGCGCCAGATACGGCACCCTAGCGGACCGCAGCGCCGTTGATGCCAAGGAGCGGACCGCCCAGCTCATTGGCGTCGCGCTCAACCCTGCGTTCGCCCAGGACGTGACCACGAGCGAGGCCACGTACCAGGGCATCCGGACCCTGGAAGTCACGGTCCGCGCGCCGTTGCCCGTGATCGGGCTGATCGGTCCCCGCGCAGTTCTGGAGGTGAAGGGGCATGCGGCCATCCAGCCCTGACGCGCGGCCCCGCCCTGACGCACCAGTTGGCCCTGTTGCACCGGACGGTGGGCCCGGGGGAATCGCCGCCGCGGCGGACGCCCGCGTCCCCGACGACACAGAACGGGGAAGCGCCGTCGTCGAGTTCACCTTCCTGTCGCTGCTGCTGATGGTCCCGCTGGTCTACTTCATCATCACAATGGGCCAGCTCCAGGGCGGCTCATTCGCGGTCGTCGGCGCCGCGGACCAGGCCGCGAAGGTCTTCGTTGCCCAGTCGGATGCAGCCGGCGGCCGGGCCGCCGCTGAGCAGGCCGTCCTGCTGGCGCTCGCCGACCACGGCCACTCCGCGGCGAACGCCCGGGTCGAAACCGGTTGCGTCCCGGCGGACTGCCTGGCAGCGGGATCGGCCGTGACCGTGACCGTCCATCTGACGGTGCCGCTGCCGTTCGTCCCGTTCCGCGAGGTGCTGGACCTGAACGCCGGGCAGCTGAGCGCCTCGGCCACACAACTGGTGGGCCGCTTCCGATGAACCTTCCCCGGAAGCAGCGTGCCGGGCGGCCGCCGCAGGAACCGGAAACGGATCCGCCAGGCCGGGGCCGGGGCGGTGACGACGGGCAACTGATGGTGCTGTTCATCGGCTTTGTGCTGCTCGCCCTGCTGCTCGCAACCGTGGTCATCGGCGCGTCCAGTGTCTACATCGAGCATAAGAAGCTCCTATCGCTGGCCGACGGCGCCTCGGTCGCCGCCGCGGACAGCTTCACCCTGGGGCAGCTCGAAACCGGCGGCGGCAGCCCGACCGCCATTCTGACCGGAGCCCGTGTGCGGAGCGCGGCCGTCGAGTTCCTGGACCGCAGCAGTGCCACCAGCCGCTTCAGCGGCCTCGCCGTCGGGCCGGGAACGGGCAGCCCCGACGGTTCCACCGCCGTCGTGGTGCTCAGCGCCGCCGTCCACCCGCCGGTGGTGAACTTCCTGGTCCCCGACGGCATCAGGATCGAAGCGAGTTCGACGGCGCGTTCCCGGCTTACGCGGTAGCTGCCCGGGCGGGCTCCCCGGCCGCACCACGGACGTGCCTGCGACCCAGTCCGGGCGGCTCGCACGGATAGCGTAGGCTTAAAAAACCATGGCAAACATTGATTTTCCCGCAGAAATCCGCGCCCTGCGCGCCACCTACGCCTCCATCGAGAACGTTTCGAATGTCGAGGCGCTGAAGGAAGACATCGCCGAACTGAGCGAACGGGCCGGCGAACCCAATCTGTGGGATGACCCCGCGGCCGCCCAGGTCATCACCTCGAGGCTCTCGCACCGCCAGTCCGAACTGGCCCGCCTCGACTCCCTCACCTCGCGGATCGACGATCTTGAGGTCCTGGTGGAACTGGGCCAGGACGAGGACGACGCCGACTCCATGGGCGAGGCCGCCGTCGAGCTGGAATCGATCCGCAAGGCCCTGAAGGAACTCGAGGTCGTGACCCTGCTGTCCGGCGAGTTCGACGAGCGTGAAGCCGTCGTGACCATCCGCGCCGGCGCCGGCGGCGTCGACGCCGCGGACTTCGCCGAAATGCTGCTCCGGATGTACCTGCGCTGGGCCGAACGCCACGGCTACCCGACCACCATCATGGACACTTCCTACGCCGAAGAAGCCGGGCTCAAGTCCGCCACCTTCGAGGTCAAGGCCCCTTACGCCTACGGCACGCTCAGCGTCGAGGCCGGCACCCACCGCCTGGTCCGGATCAGCCCCTTCGACAACCAGGGCCGCCGCCAGACCTCGTTCGCCGCCGTCGAGGTCATCCCGCTGATCGAACAGACGGACTCCATTGACATCCCGGACAACGAGATCCGCGTCGACGTCTTCCGCTCCTCCGGCCCGGGCGGCCAGTCCGTTAACACGACCGACTCCGCCGTGCGCCTGACCCACATCCCCACCGGCACGGTCGTGTCCATGCAGAACGAGAAATCCCAGCTGCAGAACCGCGCGGCCGCCCTGCGCGTGCTGCAGTCCCGGCTGCTGCTGCTCAAGAAGGAGCAGGAGGACGCGGAGAAGAAGGCGTTCGCCGGCGACGTCAAGGCCTCCTGGGGCGACCAGATGCGCTCCTACGTTCTGAACCCTTACCAGATGGTCAAGGACCTCCGCACCGAGCACGAGGTCGGCAACACCTCGGCCGTGTTCGACGGCGAGATCGACGACTTCATCGACGCCGGCATCCGCTGGCGGACCGACAACCGCAACGCGGACAAGTAACCCGCGGACAAGGAGCCTCCGGGCTCGTATCCGCCGACGGCACAGCTGCCCCGGCGGCGTTGGCGCGCCCCTGCTGCCTCGTGCGTCACACCGGCCCCTCCCGTCTATTCCTGCGACACGCCTGCGCACTCAGGCCGATCCGCCGCGGCCCGTGCGTATAGTCGAGAAGCCGGAGCTCTACTTCCCCCACTAGAAAGCCCGCGCGCCGGCAGCAGAACAGGGCCGTACCCGTCCACGTCCTGCAGGGTACTTAGGGCCATGATCCGTTTCGAAAATGTCACCAAGGTCTATGACCAGAAGGCGCGACCCGCGCTGGATTCGATCAACCTTGAGATCGACCGCGGCGAATTCGCCTTCCTTGTTGGGGCCTCCGGGTCCGGCAAGTCCACCTTCCTGCGCCTTGTCCTCAAAGAGGACCGCGCCTCCTCCGGTGCCGTTTACGTCGCCGGCCAGAACGTAGCGAACATCTCCAGCTGGCGCGTGCCCCGGCTCCGCCGCGGGATCGGCGTCGTGTTCCAGGATTTCCGCTTGCTGCCGCAGAAGACCGTGTTCGCCAACGTCGCCTTCGCCATGCAGGTCATCGGCAAGAGCCGCAGCGTCATCCGCGATACCGTTCCCGAGGTCCTGAAGACCGTCGGCCTCGAAGGCAAGGAAAACCGCCTCCCGCACGAACTTTCCGGCGGTGAGCAGCAGCGTGTGGCGATCGCCCGCGCCGTCGTCAACCGGCCCGGCATCCTGCTGGCCGATGAGCCCACCGGCAACCTGGATCCCACCACCTCGATGGGCATCATGGGGGTGCTGGACAAGATCAACCAGAACGGCACCACCGTCGTTATGGCCACGCACGACGACGACATCGTCAACGAGATGCGCAAACGCGTTGTTGAACTGCGCAACGGCGTTATTATCCGGGACGAAGCCAAGGCCCTCTACACCTCCATGATTCCGGTTGTGGGACAGTCACGCCGCCTGCGGGATGCCAGCGGGCGGGAAGCCCAGCCTGCTGCCGCCACCGGCTCCGACGCCCGCGCCGCAGGGGAGGGCCAGCTGTGAGGCTCCAATTCGTCCTCGCCGAAATCGGCAGCGGCCTGCGCCGCAACCTCTCCATGGTGGTCTCGGTCATCCTGGTGACCTTCGTGTCCCTGACCTTTGTCGGCGCCGCCGGCATGCTGCAGCTGCAGATCAACCAGATGAAGGGCTACTGGTACGACAAAGTCCAGGTCGCCATCTTCCTCTGCAGCGACGGTTCGACGGCGGCCGGCTGCGCCACCGGCCCCGCCACCCCGGAACAGCAGGACAACCTGGGCAAGCTGCTGGAATCGCCCGCGGTGGCCCAGTACGTCAACGACTTCCAGTTCGAGTCCAAGGACGACGCGTACAAGCACTTCAAGGAACAGTTCTCCAATTCCCCGATTGTCGACTCGGTGACGCCGGACCAGCTTCCGGCCTCCTTCCGGATCAATATGAAGGACCCGGAGAAGTACCAGATCATTAGCGAGACGTTCTCCTCGCAGGCCGGCGTCGAAACTGTGATCGACCAGCGCCAGCTCCTGGAACGGCTCTTCTCGGTCATGAACGCCGCGTCGCTTGTGGCCGTCAGCGTCGCCGGCGTGATGATCGTCTGTGCCATTCTGCTGATCGCCACCACGATCCGGCTTTCGGCCTTCAGCCGGCGGCGGGAGACCGGGATCATGCGCCTGGTCGGGGCGTCGAAGATGGTGATTCAGCTGCCGTTCATCCTTGAGGGCGTGATTGCCGCCGTGATCGGCGCGGCGCTGGCCTCGGCAACGCTGTGGGCCGTGGCGCATTTCTTCCTGGGCGGGTACCTGTCCCAGCAATATCCGGACACCGCCTTTATCTCCGCAGCGCAGACGCTGATTCTGGCGCCGGCCCTGATTGGCCTCGGCGTCCTGCTGGCAGGAGTATCATCACTCCTGACCCTCCGGCGTTACTTGAGGGTTTAGCGTGCACAACGAAAAGGGAAAGCCCATGACACGGATGCACCGACCCGCACCGCAGCCGGTTTCGACCAGGCTCCCGGCGGCCGGCCGCCGCAGCCGCATTGTCGGCGCCGCTCTGGCGCTCGTCCTGGCAGCCAGCCTGGGTGCCCCGACCCCGGTGGCGTTTGCCGACACCCTCGAGGACCAGCAGGCCGCCCTCCGCGAGGAAGCGGCCAGGGTCCAGCACTCCCTCGAATTCGTGGACTCCCGGATCGCGCAGGCCGCCGGGGACCTCGTTCTGTACCAGGGCCAGCTCCCCGGAGCGCAGCAGGCCCTCCTGGAGGCCCAGGGCCGTGTCGCCAGCGCCGTCAAGGAGGCCGAGGCCCTCGCCGCCCGCGTGGACCTGGCCCAGCAGAACAAGGCCAAGATTACGCAGCAGCTCGAGACGGACAAGCAGAAAATCACCGACACCAAGAAGCTGATCGGGCAGATCGCCACCCAGGCCTACAAGTCCGGCGGTGTGCCCTCCAATCTTTCGCTGTTCTTCGGCTCGAATAACGGCGGCAGCCTCACGGACACCATCGACCTGGCCGACCAGGCCATGCGCAGCCAGAACTCGGCGATGGACAAGCTCACCCAGCAGAACGCCACGAACGTCAACTCCCAGGCCAGGCTCGAAGCGGTGGAGGTTGAAATCACGGATCTCAAGGCCAAGGCGGACGCCGCCCTGGCCCGGGAACAGGCCGCCCGTGACGAGGCGGAGTCCAAAAAGGCCCAGGTGGACCAGCTCATCGCCGACACCACCCGGCTCGACGCCGAACTCCAGGCCGCCAAGCCCGCCATCCAGACGCAGATCGTCCAGGTCAAGGCCCAGCAGGACGCCGTCGCGGCGGACATCGTCGAGCGCGACCGGAAGCTGCGCGAGGCCTGGGAAGCCGAGCAGCGCCGGATCGCCGAGGCCGCCAGGGCAGCTGCGGCAGCCGCTGCCCGCGCCGCCGAGGCGGCCGCCCGTGCCGCCGGGCAGGTCAGGCCGCCGGCGCCGGCCCCGGCGCCGTACGTCCCCGCCCCGCCCGGAAACCCGTCGGCATTCGGGTTGCGTCACCCCTTCAACGGCGTGCGGATCAGTTCCGGCTTCGGCTGGCGCGCCACGCCGCCGGGCACCACCGACTTCTACGGCCAGGGCGGCTACATGCACACCGGCATCGACTTTGCCGCGGCCTGCGGCACGCCGGTCTACGCCGCCGCGGCGGGCACCGTGTTCTCAGCCGGCTGGGCGAACGACGGCGGCGGCAACAACGTGAAGATCTCGCACGGCGTTGTCCAGGGAAACTCGCTGACCACCGTCTACTATCACAACGTCAGTGTGACCGTTTCTCCAGGACAGCAGGTCAGCCAGGGACAGTTGATCGCCTATTCGGGAACCACCGGAAACTCCAGCGGCTGCCACTCGCACTTCGAGACATGGCTCAACGGCCGGGCCGTGGACCCGATGAACCTGCTCTGATCCGCCCGGAGCGGAAGCCCCGCGGCTGAGCTGCGGCACTGCCGTAAACTGGAAGAAGCCCAGGCCGCTCCGGCTGAGGGCCCACCCATCGATCCAAGGAGTTCTACCGTGCCGAAAGAAAGTGGCCGTAAGGTAGTGGCCACCAACCGCAAGGCCCGGCACGACTACACCATCCTCGACACCTACGAGGCCGGGATTGCGCTCATGGGCACCGAGGTGAAGTCCCTCCGTGAGGGCCACGCCTCCATGGTCGACGGCTTCTGCACGTTCTACAACGACGAGCTGTGGATGGAGGGCATCCATATCCCCGAGTACCACCAGGGGAGCTGGACCAATCACGCCGCACGCCGCCGTCGGAAGCTGCTGCTGCACCGCGACGAGCTCACCAAGATCTCGCACAAGATCCGCGAATCAGGCTTCACCATCGTCCCGCTCCAGCTGTATTTCCTGGACGGCCGGGCGAAGGTGGAGATCGGCGTCGCCCGCGGCAAGAAGGAATACGACAAGCGCCAGACCCTGCGCGAGCAGCAGGACAAGCGCGAGGCCCTGCGGGTCATGCGCGAGCGGAACCGCCGCTAGGGACCGACGCCCGGAACGGGCGGGAATGATTCCGCGGGGACGTGCGTTATGCTAGATAGTCCGGGAAGGAACGGCGCGGAAACCGCAACAGCGGTTCGGCACCAGACCTGATCGGTTTGATAAAAAAATACGGGGATGATCGGTTTCGACGATGTTAGTCGCGACAGGTGAAGCGGGCCGAGGATGCAGAATTATCTCGTAAACGCTGTCTGCAAACCAATAAGTGCCGAATCAAAACGCACTGACTTCGCTCTCGCTGCCTAAGCAGTAAGACAGTCCGTCAGCCCGAGGTTGCTATTGCCCCGGATCCTGGCGTCATTTAGATAGCCACTGCTGTTTACCCCCGTCATCGGGGTGAACGGGACTCTTTGATGACTGGGCCCGGATCAGCCAGCTGTTTGCAGCATGGCTGGGGCCGAGAAAATCCGACGCAAACTGCGCCCGGAGAAGCCCTGACAACACGACATCGGACGGGGGTTCAATTCCCCCCATCTCCACCATCGGAGCCCCGGAGACGGTGCTCCACCCCGTAAAGTTCCACACAAAAGGCCGGAAGCGTCAGCTTCCGGCCTTCTGTTTTGCCCGTCTGTGGGCAGAAGCGGCTGCCCGGCGGGCGGGCCGTGCTCAGCGCTTCTTGATGTGGGCGACGGGGTCCGTGTGCGTTTCCGCGACGTTCTTGGACTTCTTCTCGGCGCGTTTTTCCTTGATGGTTTTCACCGGTTTCTTGGCCATGCTCCGGTGCGGCGTTTTGTCAGGCATGTGGGCGCTCCCTCACAGCAGGGGGCCGGGATGCCCCCTGATATTAAGTTACGCCTCGGGCACCGCAACGTCCACGATGCCGACGAAGCGGCTGCCCACACCCTCATACTCGCTGCGGACCAGCCCGACAGCCACACCGGGGATCTCGTACGGCGCGTGGTGGGCGCAGCACACGTAGGTGAACTCCGGCCACCACTTCTTCGGCCGGGCCGCCTCGGAGAACCCGCACACCGCGCAGGTCAGCTGGACCCAGATGGGGCGCTTGCCGGTGCGGTTGGCCTTGGACTGCACGAGCCAGGCCGGCGGGTTGTCCAGGAGGTCGCCGAGCTCGGCGTCGCTCAGCCGGGGCGGGATGCCGTGACGGTGGGCCATTTCCAGCGGAATGTCGAGGATCTGGGCTGCTTCACGTCGGGTAACCATCCTTCAACGATACGGGATGGGACGGTCCCCGAATCGCCGTCAGGACGCCGGAGTAAGGCTCGTCACAGCCCCGTGAGGGCCAGGCCGAGGGCTGCCGCCGCAAGGCCGGCGGCCAGGTTCGCGGCAACGTTGAGCGCGGCGGCGCGGTAGCGCGTCTCGCTCACCAGACGCACCGTGGCGGTGGTCCAGGAACTGAAGGTGGTGAGACCGCCGGCGAGCCCGGTCGAGAGGCCGGACTGCCACTCGGCACCGAGCCCCAGCTGGCCCGTGAGCCCCAGGGCGGCGCCGATGATGAAGGACCCCGCCACGTTCACGGTGAGGGTCGCCCAGGGCCAGTGCGGATGGCGCCCCGGGTGGTGCGCAAACCAGGAGTCGACGGCGAAGCGCAGCAGGGCGCCGGCGACGCCGAAGAGTCCCACCAGCACGGCGGTAATCATGAGGCCCCGCCGCTCAGGTCGGCCAGGGCCTTGCCCGTTTTCCAGCCGGCGGCCGCGGCGCCGAGGCCCAGGACCAGTGACAGGCCCAGGTAGCCCAGCCAGCTGGCATGGAAGCCACCACGGAACTGCTGGTCGATGGCGAACACCACGGCCGAAAAGGTGGTGAAGGAACCCAGTAGTCCGGGGCCGAGCCCGGCACGCAGCCAGAAGGCGGTCTTTGGCCGGGCGATCCAGACCGTGGTGAGGGCCGCCAGGACAAAGCTGCCGACGACGTTGATCACCAGGGTGGTCCAAGGGATGGAGCCCGCTGTCTCGGGGAACACGAGCCCGGCACCGTAGCGCAGTTCCGTGCCGATCAGTCCGCCGACGGCGACGGCCGCCCACGCACGCCAGCCGTTAGTTTCGCTCAAGGCTGCAGCCGGGATGGCCGGACTCGCTGTGCACCCAGAGGGCGGAGGCGACTTCCTCGGCGAGGTCGAACTCGTGCCGGGCCGCACCGGATCCGATGCGCACCACCAGGGCGCCGCCGAACGGCTTGCGGCCCAGGACCTCCACGTCCGCGTCCAGATCGATCTCCTCGGCGGAAAGGTAACGCAGCAATTCAGGGTTCTCGTCGCTGATGCGGGTGATCCGGCCCGTATGCCCGTCATCGAGTTCGCTCATCCGGTAGGCAGCGGGCATCACGATGGAACCGTCTGCGGCCGGGATCGGATCGCCGTGCGGGTCCCGCACCGGGTTCCCGAGCTTGGCTGCCATCCGGTCGATAAAAGTGTCCGAGACGGCGTGCTCCAGGAGCTCGGCCTCGTCGTGGACCTCGTCCCAGCGGTAGCCGAGTTCACGGACCAGGAAGGTTTCGATGAGCCGGTGCCGCCGGACCATGGACAACGCCAGCCGGACGCCGTCGGCCGTCAGCGTGATGGCGCTGTAGGGCTGGTGGTCCACGAGGCCCTGGTCCTTGAGCTTGCGCACCATTTCGGAGACCGAGGAGTTGGCTACGCCGAGCCGTTGGGCCAGCTGGGTGGAGGTGATGGGCTTGTCCTGCCACTCCGTAAAGGAGTAGATGACCTTGACGTAGTCCTCGATCGAGGAGGAGGGCAGACTGGTCTTCACAGTTTCCAGCCTACCGTCAGGCGGCGCCGGAGACGGTCAGGCCCGGACGGCCCGCCAGCTCTGCGTCAGGTAGGGGAGCGGAAGGACCTCGCCGGGGCGGTGGCCAAGGTGCTCGTGGAGGTACCAGTCGAGGTTGCCCAGGACCTTGGCCCGGGTTGTTTCGCTGGCGGCCAGGTAGTAGCTGCGGGACTTCGTCAGCTCCATGATGTCGGCGGTCCGCACCGGATCTTCCCATCGGGTGAGGTGGCTCTCCAGTCCCGTGAATTCCGGGCCAAGGGGCGGTGTGAAGTGCGGTTTGTGCACATCGCCTGCATGCATGATGCGTGAGAGGCGGTGCACCCAGGGAACGGACGTGTCCAGCTGGTTCCAGGTCAGCCCCAGTACCCCGTGGGGGCGGAGGATCCGTGCGATTTCTGCACTGGCCAGGAGCGGATCGCACCAGTGCCAGGCCTGGGCGACGGTGACGACGTCGAACGCCCCGGCGGGCAGTCCGGTGCGCTCGGCGGTACCCTCGACGGCGGTGACGCCCGGGAGCGTCCGGCGCAGCTGTTCCAGCATGTCGGCGGACGGGTCCACCGCGACTGTGTGCAGGCCGCGCGCGACCAGCAGGGCGGTGAACTTCCCGGTGCCGGCGCCGAGGTCCGCGGCGTCCCTGGCGTTCCGGGGGACCAGCCAGTCGGCCGAATCGTCGGGGTACCCGGGACGGACGCGGTCGTAGTGTTCCCCGCCGTCCTGGAAACTCTGCCCCAGCTCCTGGCGCCGTTCCCGATGCAGTTTGGGTCCGCCGCGTGCCACGTGCGATCTCCTTCGACAGGTCCGGATGGTACCTTTCGAATTTACCGCACGCGGCAGGGGCGGTGGTTCCCCGCCGGACCTCAGCGGGCTGTCAGTCCTGGGTGCAGGGGGCCGCGCCGGCGGTGCCGGGCGTGTTGGGGGCCCAGTGCGGGTAGCTGCGGGTGTCGTTGGACGGCACCCAGCGTCCGGCGTCCACGACGTAGTCCCAGCCGAGGCCGGTCCGGCGCAGTTCCTGGAGGGCGGCGAGCAGCCGCTGGGCGTCCTCCAGCCGGGACCCCACACCAAAACTGGCCCGCAGCGAGCCCGACGGGAGCCCGAGCCGCCGGAGCAGGGGGTGCGCGCAGAAGCGGCCGTCGCGCAGCCCGATGCCGTGTTCGGCGGACAGGTACGCCGCCACCAGTCCCGCGTCGTAGCCTTCCACCGAGAAGTTGACGACGCCGATCGTGCCGGTACCGGTGGCGGTGCCCGCGGCGTTGCCAGGCCCGGCGCCTGCCGGAGAGTCGAAGGAGGCACTGTCCGAGAAGATCTGGTGGACCGTCACACCGTCAATCCGGGCAAGGCCCTCAACGAGGAAGGACCGGATGGCGTTTTCGTGCGTGTGCCACTGGTCCGCGTCCAGATCGGCGATCACCTGGGTGGCCCGGGCCAGGGCGGCGGCGCCAAGGACGTTGGGGGAGCCGCCTTCATGCCGGGCCGGGCCGGTGGTCCAACTGACGCTGTCAATCCTGGCGTCCTGCACGGCTCCGCCGCCGGCCAGGTGCGGGGTGCCGGCGTCGAGCCAGTCGGGACGGCCGATCAGAACCCCGGCGCCGAACGGTGCGTAGAGCTTGTGCCCGGAGAAGGCAAGGTAGTCGACGTCGTCCGCGGCGATGTCGATCCGCCGGTGGGGCGCCAGCTGGGCGGCGTCCACGACGATCCTGGCGCCGTAGTCGTGGGCCAGGGCGGCCAGGGCCCGGATCGGCAGGATCTCGCCGGTCACGTTGGAGGCGCCGGTCACGGCGAGCAGGCTGACGCCGCTGTGGGCGAGCTCCGCGCGGAGCAGTTCCAGCGTGGCGGCGAGGGTGGGGGCGGCGATGACGCTGCGGTGCGGGACGCGCTGCCACGGCAGCAGGTTGGCATGGTGCTCAATGTCGAGGTACAGCACCTCGCCGGTGTGCACGCCGTCGACGGCGGGCAGGCACCCGGCCAGCAGGTTCAGGGAATCGGTGGTGTTCCGGGTGAAGATCACCGCATCGTCCGGCCGGCCGCCCACGAACTCCCGGACAATGGTGCGGGCGTTCTCGTAGACCGAGGTACTGATCTGCGAGGCGTAGCCGGCGCCGCGGTGGACGCTGGCGTAGTACGGCAGGATCTCGTTGAGGTAGGCCGAGACCACGGACAGGGCAGGGGCCGAGGCGCCGTAGTCCAGGTTGGCGTAGCGGACGTGGCCGCCCTGAATGAGCGGTGCCTGGATCTCGGCGCCGGTCACGGCGGCCAGCGGCCGTCGGGCTACGGCGAACCGCGCGTCGGGACGGGCCTGGCTGGCGCCGGTCTGAAAGTCAGGGGTGGCAGGAATGGTGGCAGTAGTCATGGGACCTCGCTCGAAAAGGACCCCACACACCGGGGATCCGCGCTTGCCGGGTCCGTTCCGGACCGGCCAGGTCGTCACCCGGGGCACCCCACCGCGAATGGAGGGTTGCCGGCCAGCAAACCGGGGTTTAGCGCTGGCACTCGTGACCTGCTTCGAGCCTAGGACATGCCTGCTGCCGCAGAAAGGCGGGACATGAATGTGAAGCCGTTTGTTACGCGAGGCGCGCGCCGGTTATTACCGGACAGCCCCAAGGCGGATCGTGGCGCGACGATCAAGAGGCAGCAATACCCCGCTCAGGGGTCGGGGCGGCAGCCTCATTGTCGGCCTGGACGCTGAGGCCGAACAGCGTATGCAGCGCCGCCGTGTAGTCGTCCTGGCGTCCGAGGGCGGCGAGCTCCCGGGCGCGGACCGTCGGGGTATGGAGCACGCGCCGGATCATGCGCCGGAGGGCGAGGTTGACGTCTTCAGTCGAGGCGCCCCGGGCGTGCTGTTTGCTGACCCGCTCCATTTCGCTCACCAGGACCTGTTGGAGGTGCTCGCGCAGGGCGACGACGGCGGCATCGACAGCGCGGGCCGCGTCTTGCTCCTCGAAGTGGCGTGCCGATTGCCGGACCAGGGCGCGCGCGAGGCGCAGCGCTTCGGCATCCGCCGGGGGAGCGGCGAGGTGGACCGATTCCAGCGTAATGAGGTCCACCCCCGGCAGTTCCGCCACGTGCGGGTCGAAATCGTGGCTGGGAGCGAGGTCGATGACGGTGAGGGGACGCGCCGCACCCGCACGCCACCGGGCGAGGGCGGCAGCGTCGACGCGGACCCCTGCACCGCTACAGCCAATGACAAGATCGGATCCGGCAACGGCTGCCGGCAACTGCTGTGCGGAGATGGCTCTACCGCCCCTGGCCGCCACGAAGGCCTCCGCGCGGCCGGAATGGGAGAAGACGGAGATCTCGGAACATTTTCGGTTCCTGAGCAGCTCCGCCACGTAACCGGCGTAGGAACCGGTACCGAAGAGAACGGCCGACGTCCCGGTGGTCCCGGCCCGCCTCGTTCCGGCGGCGAGGTCCAAGGCGACCGAAGCGATGGATCTGCCCGCGTTGCTGAGCGAGGTCTGAGCCCCGACATCCTTGGCCGTGCGGGACGCGGCCTGGAACAGCCTGCCCAGCCGCCCGCTGGTGGTTCCGGCGGCCTGTGCGTCGGCGAGAGCGCGCCGGACCTGGCCGGCGACTTCGCGCTCACCCACAACGACCGAGTCCAGGCCCGCTGCAACGGCGAAGAGATGTTCGACAGCCGTGGTTCCCCGGAGTTCCTCGAAAAGGGCCGAAAGGCGGATCGTTGGCAGCCCGGAGCAGAACTGGACTGAATCGAGGACGTCTGCGCGAGCGGCTTCAAGGACCGCCAGGGACGGGACTTCGCAATAGATTTCGAATCGGTTGCAGGTGGACAGGACCACGGATGCTGCGACGGGCGGACTGCCGGTAAGAATATGCTGTGCGAGCCCGGCGGAAGCGGCGTGCAGGGCGGCGGCGGACGCGGGGTCCAGGTCCCGGTACTTCGCCACGAGCACCAGCAGAACGGGGCTGACGACGGAGGTGCCGCGAATCGAGGCTTGATGTGTGTCAGACAAGGCTGCTCTCCTCCCAAAAAGATGCCCTAGTCTTGAGGCCGGCTGTCGGGGCCGGCGTCTTTGACAGAGTCGTACAGGGAGGTTGGGGAATCCTTGGAAGCGGGTTGTTAGAGCAGGTCGTCCAGGCCCGGGTTGAGGCGCTTGAGAACCTCCGAGTGCAGGATGGAGTTGGTGGCGAGGGCGTTGCCGCCGAAGGGGCCGTCTTCGCCTTCGAGGGAGGTGAAGCGTCCCCCCGCCTCCGTGACGATCGGGACCAGCGCGGCCATGTCGTAGAGGTTCAGTTCGGGCTCGCAGGCGATGTCGACGGCACCTTCGGCCACGAGGCAGTAGGACCAGAAGTCGCCGTAAGCGCGGGTCCGCCAGACCTTCTCGGTGAGGTCAAGGAACTCGTCGAGGTTGCCGCGCTGCTTCCAGCCGCCCAGGCTGGAATAGGACAGGGAGGCGTCCGAGAGCTTGGAGACGTTGGAGACTTTCAGCCGGGTGGCGGCAGCCAGCGAACGGCCCATGTAGGCTCCGGCACCCTTGGCGGCCCACCAGCGCTTGCCCAGCGCCGGGGCGCTGACGACGCCGACGACCGGCTCGCCCTCGTCGACGAGGGCAATCAGGGTGGCCCAGACCGGGACGCCGCGGACGAAGTTCTTGGTCCCGTCAATCGGGTCGATGATCCACCGGCGGGAGCCATGGCCGGAACTGCCGAACTCCTCGCCAAGGACGGCGTCGCGCGGACGGGAGCGGGAGAGCTGGCCGCGGATGGCCTCCTCGACTGATTTGTCGGCGTCGGTCACCGGCGTCAGGTCCGGCTTCGTCTCAATCCGAAGGTCGAGCGCCTTGAAGCGGCTCATGGTCTGGGAATCTACGGAATCTGCCAGTACATGGGCAAGGCGCAGGTCATCGTTGTAGCTCGAAGCGGGTTGACTCATGGTTCCAAACTACCGCCAAAGCGGGCTGCGGGGCGGGAGGCCACGGGCCTGCGCCGCCGGATGCGGCCGGGCACGGGGCGGCTGACGGCCGGACAGCCGGCCTGCCGGACTAGGAGACGGTACCCAGTTCCTTGACGTCCTGGGCTTCCATCCGCGGGTCCGTCCCCAGCAGGCGGCGGAGCGAGGCGAGCCGGGCGGGGCCGGACTCGCCGGCATGGCCGGCAGCAACCCAGGCGTCCACCCCGCAGTTGACGGCACTGGAATCGTGCTTGCATCCCCGCTCGCAGTCGTCGGTGCCTGGCTCGAGGTCCGGGAAGGAGCGCAGGATCCGGTCGGGATCCACGTGGGCAAGGCCAAAGGAGCGGATGCCGGGGGTGTCGATGATCCAGCTGCCCGGCGGCGCCTCGTTGACCTTGAGGGCCAGCGCGGAGGAGGAGGTGTGGCGGCCGCGCCCGGTCACGGCGTTGACGCCGCCGGTGGCGCGCTCGGCGCCGGTCAGGGCGTTGACCATGGTGGACTTGCCCACACCGGAATGGCCCAGCATGACGGTGACCTTCCCGTCGAGGTGGGCGCGAAGCTGGGAGACGGCGTCCTTGTCCAGCCGGGCGGAAAGTCCGTCGTCCGAGCGGGCATCGATGCCGGAGGCGGCGGAGTCCGCCGTCTTGGAGATGATCACCGGGAAGGCAAGGTGCTGGTAGTTGGAGAGGAGTTCCGCGGGATCCTTGACGTCGGCCTTGGTGACGAGCAGCAGCGGCTCGATGCCGGCGTCGTACGCGGCCACGAGGGCACGGTCGATGAATCCGGTCCGGGGCTCCGGATTGGCGGCCGCCACCACGATCACCAGCGTGTCGGCATTGGCGACGACGGCGCGCTCGATCGGGTCCGTGTCGTCGGCGCTGCGCCGCAGCAGGGTCCTGCGGTCCTGGATCTTGACCAGCCGGGCCAGGGTGTCGGGTTCGCCGCTGACGTCCCCGACGAGGGAGACGAAGTCGCCGGCGACGACGGGGTTGCGGCGCAGTTCCCGGGCGCGGGCGGCGATGATCTTGCGTTCTTCGGGGGTGCCTTCGGCGACGACGGCGGTGTAGCGTCCGCGGTCAACGGTGATGATCCGGCCGGTGACGGCGTCGTCGTAGGCGGGCCGGTCCTTGGTGCGGGGCCGGGTGCCCTTTTTGTTCGGGCGGATCCGGACGTCGGATTCGTCCCAGGAGTCAGTGCTGCGTGCCACCGGAGGCGTCCTTCTTTGCGGTGGCTGCGTTTCCGGCGGTGCCCTGGGCGAGCATGGACTCCCACATCTGCGGGAAGTCCGGCATCGTCTTGGCGGTGGTCGCAATGTCCTCGACCTCGATGCCGGGAACGGCCAGGCCCAGGATGGCGCCCGCGGTGGCCATCCGGTGGTCGGCATAGCTGTGGACGACACCGCCGTGCAGCGGTGCGGGACGGATGATGAGGCCGTCGGAGGTCTCCTCGGCGTCGCCGCCCAGGCGGTTGACCTCTGCGACGAGAGCGGCCAGCCGGTCTGTTTCGTGCCCGCGGAGATGCGCGATGCCGCTCAGCCGCGAGGGGCTGCTGGCTAGGGCGCAAAGTGCGGCGACTGTGGGGGCGAGTTCGCTGGTCTCGTCGAAGTCGGCGCCCTTGATCTCGGGGCCGCCGGTGACGGTCAGGGTGCCGTCCGTGAACGTCACCGTGGCCCCCATCGTCGTGAGGATACCGCGCCACAGATCGCCGACCTGGGTGGTCTCGGCCGGCCAGTTGGGGATGCGGACTGTGCCGCGGGTGGCGAGGGCCGCCGCGAGGAAGGGGCCCGCGTTGGAGAGGTCCTGTTCGATCCTGAGATCAAAGGCGCGGATGGGCCCGGGGGAGACAATCCAGTGGTTCGGGCGGGAATCGTCCACGACGACCCCGGCTCCGCGGAGAACGGCGACCGTCATGTTGATGTGGTCCAGGCTGGGGACGGGCTTCCCGGCGTGGTCCTTGCTCTGATGCTCCAGGTGCAGTCCCTCGGTGAAGCGGGCACCGGTCAGGAGCAGCGCGGACACAAACTGCGAGGAGGCGCTGGCATCGATGACGAGGTGGCCGCCCCGCACGTCGCCGGTACCGGCGACGGCGAACGGCAGCGAGGAAGCGGGACCGCCGTCGGGTGCGGTGACGGCGACGCCCAGCCCGGTGAGCGCTTCGATGATGGGCCCCATCGGGCGTTTGCGCGCGTGCGGATCGCCGTCGAACAGTGTCACTCCCCGGCGCAGGGCCGCGACGGGCGGGACGAACCGCATGACCGTCCCGGCCAGTCCGCAGTCGATGCCGGTCCGGGACCCGGCAGCGTCCTGGCTGATGGGCGTGATGGCCAGGTCGGGACCGAAGTCGCCGTCCCCCGGAACTTCCGTGATGGTGGCACCGAGCTGCCGCAGTGCCTCGATCATGAGTGCGGAGTCCCGGGAATGCAGCGGGGCCCGCAACCGCGAGGGTCCGTCGGCGAGGGCGGCCAGCACGAGGTACCGGTTGGTCAGGGATTTGGATCCCGGAACGGTGACCGTTGCGTCGAGCGGCTGGTCGGCGAACGGCGCCCGCCAGAGTGGTGCGCCCGCGGCGGGGACGGAGGGGGCAGCTGCGGTGGGGGTGGTGCCTGTCATTGCTGCTTTAGGCTCCGACGGTGTGGTCTACAGCTTTGCGCACGGCTTTGTCGGCCTTCTTCAGCTGCTTGTTGGTGGTCTTCTTGACGTCGGTGGCCAGGTGGCCGGTGGACTTCTTGACGTCGGCGGCGAAGTGGCCGGCGTTCTTCTTGGCGTCCGCGGCGAGGTGCTCGGCCCGCCAGGCCAGGCTGGGCCGGCCGTTCGTGTCGACGGCAGCCAGCAGTACGCCTCCGGTCAGCGATACGTTCTTGAGCAGCTGCTTGCGGCGGGCGTCGCGGCCCTCCTTGGAGGTGATGTCGGCGCTGCGCCATTCAACGTAGCCGTTGAGTGCGGAGATGACGGCCAGGACCGTGGCGGCCAGGCGTGCTGACTTGCCGAGCGCGAAGAGCACGCCTGCTCCCACCTGGGTTCCGCCGATAACGCGGGCCAGCACCTTTTCGTTGGTCTGGAACGGCAGGGATTCAGCCGCACGGCGCAGCAGGGGTGACAGCTGCGTGGCCGTGTCATCCGCGTTCTTGAGCTTGTCCATGCCTGCAAGGACGAAACTGGAGGCGAGCATGGGCCGGGCGAGAAAGCGGACAAAGGACATGAATTTCCTCCTGGATGAACGAACCGCGGAATCGATGCGGGGGAACCGGTTCTAGTCTTGCACTTTTGCGGAATATTTGCCCGCCGGCCGGGGTTGTGAATGAAAGATCCCGGCCGCCGTTGTGCGGCTGGACGATGAGCTGAAGATGAGCAGGGAGGCGAAGATTTGATTCTGGTGAAGGACGTGCATGTGGCGGCAGACCCGGCGGAATTATGGACCATGGCCCTGCAGGAACGAACCAGCCCGGCAGTTCCGGCAGTTCCGGGCGCCCGCCGCAAGGTGACAGTAGACTGGTACGCAATGAGCACCATGGATCCGGCCGTTGCGGCCATGCACGAGGTCGCCGGAAACGGCGCCACGCCCGCGAAGTCACCTGCTGCCGGCCCCGCCGGCGCACTCCCCGAACCTGCCCCGGAAGCTGGGGCGGTGCCGGAGTCCGGCTCCGCCGCAGGCACTGACGCGCCAGGGGCTGACGGCGCGGGGACAGCTGCCGTGCAGGATGCTGCCGCCCGGGAGACGATCGTGGACGGGCAGGCCCTGGACGTGGCGACGGAAACCACGGAGGAACGCCGGGTACGGTTCGAGCGCGACGCGATGCAGTACGTCGACCAGCTGTACTCCGCGGCCATGCGAATGGCCAGGAATCCCGCGGATGCCGAGGACCTGGTCCAGGAGGCGTACACGAAGGCGTTCTCCGCGTTCCACCAGTACAAGCCGGGCACCAACCTCAAAGCCTGGCTGTACCGCATCCTGACGAACACCTACATCAACCTCTACCGCAAACGGCAACGTGAGCCGCTGCAGTCGAACTCGGACACGATCGAGGACTGGCAGCTCGCCCGGGCCGAGTCGCACACCTCGTCCGGACTCCGATCGGCGGAGGCCGAGGCGCTGGACCACCTGCCGGACTCCGACGTGAAGCGCGCCCTGCAGGCCATCCCCGAGGAATTCCGGCTGGCGGTCTACTTCGCCGACGTCGAGGGATTCGCGTACAAGGAAATTTCAGACATCATGAACACCCCGATCGGGACCGTCATGTCCCGCCTGCACCGGGGCCGGAAGATGCTGCGGGACATGCTCGCCGACTACGCCGCCGAGCGGGGATTCAGGGCCGCCGATGCCACAGCGGCGGCAGGAAGCAACAAACAGGAGAACAGGAAATGAGCGACTGCCAGGGACTGGGCGATTGCGACGACGCCCGGATGCAACGTATCTACGAGTATCTGGATGGTGCCCTCACGCACGATGACATCGCCGAGATCAAGGACCACCTGGACGGGTGCCCGGAATGCTTTGAGCAGTACGACCTCGAATGCGTCATCCGCGTCATGGTGAAGCGCTCCTGCACCGAGGCTGCCCCGGAGAATCTCAAGAACTCGATCCTGGACCGGATTCACTCCAGCTCGGTCGAGGCCTGACCCGGGGGACACCGCGGCGTTACGCCAGGCAAAACGAATGACCCCGGAAACCGTGAGGTTTCCGGGGTCATTCGTTTAAAGCTGTTATTCCAAGCTTTGCTTAGGCGTTGGGGCGCTTGCCGTGGTTCGCGCCGCCACGCTTACGGTCACGACGTTTACGTGCACGCTTGCTCATAGCTGGCCTCCTTAATTTTTGGTACTCAAAAGAGCTGCCCTCAAGTCTCCCACATCAGGACACCCGCCGCGAACCGGCGGGGCGGGGGTGCCACAGGCGGCAATCACAGCGCGAATCATTCCAGCGAGTTGCGAATGGAGATCCGTGCCTGGTCCAGCACCGTCTTGACCGTCTCCAGCGTCACGGGAGTAATCGGATGCCGGCCGCCGTGCCGGCGCAGTTCGACGCGGATGTCATCGCGGAACGCCTGCACCAGCATCTCGGCTTCACGCAGCCTGCTGTCGCCCTCCTGCGAGTAGCGCTGGCCCGCGAGTGAGGCGACGGTGGATCCGGCCGCACGGGCGGAGGAACGCGCGGCCTCGGCCGTGGCGGCCAGATCGGCCCGCAGACCCCGCATGTTGGCCTTGATGTCGTGCCGCAGGTTGTCCGCGAGCCGCCGGACTGATGCGGAGATGTCATTTTCGACGTCGGCGAGTTCGTCCCGCCGGCTGTTCAGCTCCACGAGCCCCGCCGGGGTGATGCTGTAGTAGGTCCGGCGCCCCTCGGTGTGGGTTGCCACGAGCCCCTCCTCCTCGAGCTTGCCCAGCCGCGGATAGATGGTTCCGGCGCTGGGGGAGTAGGTGCCGCCGAAGCGTGCGCTGAGGGCCTTGATGAGTTCGTAGCCGTGCTTCGGGCCAGACTCCAGCAGCGCGAGCAGGTACAGGCGCAGCGCCCCGTGGGCAAAGACCGGAGGCATCAGGGCCCCGTCGGGGTATCAGTGCCGGGCTGGCCGTGGAATATCGACGTCCTGCCCGAGACGGAGTTGGTGCGGACCAGCATGAGTTGCGCGTCAGGACCGGCTATGGTCTGCACGGTGCCGCTGGGCTGGTTGTATCTCAGGTCGTCAATCACGACGGCGCCGCTGGCGGACTTGGCAATGATGTCCACGCCGACGTCGTGCGGGAGGCGGATGGTGACATCGCCCGAGACCGCGTTGGCGCCGAAGTCTTGGGTAAAGCCGTGCAGGTCAAAGCTCAGGTCCCCGCTGACGGTGTTGGCGCGGATGTGGCTGAAATCGCCGGAGGCCGTGATCTCGCCGGAGACGCTCTTGGCCGTCAGCACGCCGTGGTGGTTGCGTGCGATCACTTCGCCGCTGACGGTGTTGACGGACAGGTCCCCGGAGGTGCCGTCGGCCAGGACGGAACCGGACACCGTGTTCAGCCGGGTGCGCCCGCTGATCCCGGAGACCATGCCATCGCCGCTGACCGTGCCGGCCTCAACCTCGACGCCGGCGGGAAGGGCGATGCTGATGACCACCGAGTTGCTGCTGCTGTTGTTGACGGTTCCCATGAGGTTCTTGAACCAGCCCTGCGGCCCGTGCAGCTGGTGCCGGACCTCGAGACGGCCGTCGACGAGGCTGATCGCCAGCGGGTCGCCGTGCACATCGGACACTTCGATCCGGGTGACGGCCTCATCGTGGGTGACGATGTCGAAGCGGCCGCGGACGATGCCCAGCTTGATCGAGCTGACGCCATCGACGTCGATGGTCTGCGGACCGGTGACGGTCCAGTTGTTCTCTGTCATGGTTCCTCCGGGCGGGCGACACTTCATACTGATCATTGCGATATATCGTGACTATGAAGTCACGATATATCGCCGGATTTGCTCAGTCAAGATATATCGCGAAGATCCCGGGCGGCGGTAGCCGCGCATGCTACTCCGGGGCGTCGATTCTCAGCCACTGGAACCAGCCGCGGTGCAGCACGAGCCAGGCCACCAGCCCGTAGCCGGCCTGGCCGGGGGTGCCGCCGTTGGCGGCGAGGTCCTGGCGCCACTGCTCGTGGTTCAGCAGGGGGGAGAAGGTGTCGACGTAGAGGTGTTTGCGCCGCGTGGTGACGTCGGCGAAAGCGGTGTTGAGCTCACCGAGCCGGCGGTTCTGGGTCGGGTCCAGGGTCGGCGGCGGGCCGACGACGAAGACCTCGATCTTGTTCTGCGACGCGGTGTCGAGGATGTTGGCGAGGTTGAGCCGGCTGCGGGCCGTGGAGAGCCCGAACTCGACATCGCGTCCGGAGAGCCCGATCACCAGACGGTTCTCGTGGTGGTCGTTGAAGCGCCGGCCGGCTTCCTGGAACCAGCGTGCGGCCAGGCCTTCCGTGCCTTCCTGCGGGCAGGGGAGGGAGTAGCACTCCAGGGAGAGCCCGTCCTGCGGCGTGCGCGCCAGCACCCGCCCCAGCCAGCCCAGCGCGCGGGGATCACCCAGCCCGGCCAGCATTTCATCGCCCACGGCTGCGATCCGCAGCTTTCGATCTTCCACGACTACCTCTTCACTCCAGAGCGTCCATTATCCCGTCCCCACCATCGAAGATGGCGCGGGACAAGGCCGGTTAAACAACGGTGCCCGGCCGGAGTTGCGTGTGTACATCTCCGGCCGGGCAGCGCTGACCTTACTTACGTGCGAATGCCTGCTTGAGCAGCGCGTCCTGCTCCGCCGCGTGGCGTTTCATCGATCCTGCCGCGGTGGAAGCCGAAGCGGCGCGGGAAACGAGGCGGACCCTGCGGTCCAGGGCGTCCGGAAGGTTAAGGCCGATGAACGGCCACGGACCCTGGTTGGCGGGCTCGTCCTGTGCCCAAACAACTTCGGCGTTCGGGTACTTGGCAAGCTCGGTGGCGATCTCGGCGGCGGGCAGCGGGTAAAGCTGCTCAACCCGGACGATCGCCGTCGTCTTGTCTCCGGTCTTCTGCCGGGTGGACAGCAGGTCGTAGTACAGCCGGCCGGACACCAGCAGGACACGCTCGACGGCGTCGCCCTGCAGCTGCTCGTGCTCGGGGATGACCGTCTGGAAGGTGCCGGCGGTGAAGTCCTCCACCGACGACGCAGCGGCCTTGAGGCGGAGCAGCTGCTTCGGCGTGAAGATGATCAGCGGCTTGCGCGGCCGGCTGTACGCCTGGCGGCGCAGCAGGTGGAAGTGCGACGCCGAGGTCGTGGGGTTGGCCACGATCATGTTCTCTTCGGCGCACATCTGCAGGAAGCGCTCGATCCGGGCGGACGAGTGGTCCGGTCCCTGGCCCTCGTAGCCGTGCGGCAGCATCAGCACCAGCGAGGAGCGCTGGCCCCACTTCTGCTCGGCCGAGGAGATGAACTCATCGATGATGGTCTGCGCGCCGTTGACGAAGTCACCGAACTGCGCCTCCCAGAGCACCAGGGCATCCGGGCGTTCCACCGAGTAGCCGTATTCGAAGCCCATGGCCGCGTATTCCGACAGCAGGGAGTCGTAGATCCACAGCTTTGCCTGGTCCTCGGAGAGGTGGGCCAGGGGCAGCCACTCGTCGCCGTTGGCGCGGTCGTGGAAGACGGCGTGGCGCTGCACGAACGTGCCGCGGCGCGAGTCCTGGCCGGCGAGCCGGACGGGAACGCCTTCCATGATGAGCGAACCGAAGGCGGCCAGCTCGCCGAAGCCCCAGTCGATGCCGCCTTCGCGGGACATCACTTCACGTTTCTCCAGCAGCTGCTTGAGCTTGGCGTGGACCGTGAAGCCCTCGGGGATGTCGACGTGCGCCTTGCCGATGCGCGCCAGGGTCTCGGCGGAGATCGCCGTCGAGGCCGGTGCGCTGATGCCGGAATCGGTCTGCTGAGCCATCGGGCGCTCCAGATCGGACACCGCGGCGGAATCCGCCTTGATGATCGGAATCGGGGAGGTCTGCGCAGCGTGGGTCTCTGCGAAGACCCGCTCCAGCCGTTCCTGGTAGTCGCGCAGCAGCTGTTCGGCTTCTTCCTCGGTGATGTCTCCGCGGCCGATCAGGGATTCGGTGTACAGCTTGCGGACCGAGCGCTTGGCTTCGATCAGGTTGTACATCAGCGGCTGGGTCATCGAGGGGTCGTCGCCCTCGTTATGGCCGCGGCGGCGGTAGCAGACCATGTCGATGACAACGTCCTTGTGGAACCGCTGGCGGAACTCATAGGCGAGCTGCCCGATGCGGACCACAGCTTCCGGGTCATCACCGTTCACGTGGAACACCGGCGCCTGGATCATCTTGGCGACGTCAGTGGAGTAGGTGGACGAACGGGACGACGACGGGGCGGTGGTGAAGCCGACCTGGTTGTTGACCACGATGTGGATGGTGCCGCCGGTGCGGTAGCCGCGCAGCTGGGAGAGGTTCAGCGTTTCCGCCACAACGCCCTGGCCGGCGAAAGCGGCGTCGCCGTGCACCATGATCGGCAGCACGGGGAAGGCTTCGCCCTGGTCGAGGCGGTCCTGCTTGGCGCGGACGATGCCTTCGAGGACGGAGTCCACAGCTTCGAGGTGGGACGGGTTGGCGGCGAGGTAGACCTTGGTCTCCTTGCCGTTGTCCGAGGTGAAGGTGCCCTCGGTGCCGAGGTGGTACTTCACGTCGCCGGAGCCCTGCACGGAGCGCGGGTCCTGGGTGCCTTCGAATTCGCGGAAGACCTGGGCGTAGGTCTTGCCGGCAATGTTCGTGAGCACGTTGAGCCGGCCGCGGTGGGCCATGCCGATCGCCACTTCGTCGAGTTCGTCGTCGGCCGCATCGGAGATGATGGCGTCCAGCAGCGGGATCAGGGATTCGCCGCCCTCAAGCGAGAAGCGCTTCTGGCCGACGAACTTCGTCTGCAGGAAGGTCTCGAAGGCCTCGGCCGCGTTGAGCTTGGAGACGATGCGGAGCTGCTCGTCGCGGCTCGGCTTGGAGTACGGGTGCTCGATCTGGTCCTGGAACCACTTGCGTTCCTCCGGGTCCTGGATGTGCATGTATTCGATGCCCGTGGTGCGGCAGTAGGCATCGCGGAGCACGCCGAGGATGTCACGGAAGGCGAGCATCGGCTTGCCGCCGAAGCCGCCCGTGGGCCACTCGCGGTCCAGGTCCCACAGCGTGAGGCCGTAGGTGAGGACGTCGAGGTCCGGGTGCTTGCGCTGCACGTACTCGAGCGGATCGGTGTCCGCCATGAGATGGCCGCGGACGCGGTAGGCGTGGATGAGCTGCTGGATCCGGGCGACCTTGTTGATCTCGTCGGCCGGGTCCACCTGCAGGTCCGGGCTCCAGCGCACGGGCTCGTACGGGATGCGCAGGGACTCGAAGATCTCGTCGTAGAAGTTCTGCGCGCCCAGCATGAGCTGGTGCACGAGCTTCAGGAACTCTCCGCTGCCGGCACCCTGGATGACGCGGTGGTCATAGGTGGAGGTCAGGGTGAGGACCTTGCTGATGGCGTTGTGCGCGATGATCTTCGCGCTGGCCCCCTGGAATTCTGCCGGGTAGTCCAGTGCGCCGACGCCGATGATGGCGGCCTGGCCCTTGGACAGGCGCGGCACCGAGTGCACGGTTCCGATGCCGCCGGGGTTGGTCAGCGAGACCGTGGTGCCGGAGTGGTCATCGGCGGTCAGCTTGCCGGCGCGGGCACGCTTGATCAGGTCCTCGTAGGTGTGCCAGAACTCGGAGAAGTTGAGGGTCTCCGCCTTCTTGATGTTGGGCACCATCAGCAGGCGGGAGCCGTCGGGCTTCGGCATGTCGATGGCGATGCCGAAGTTCACGTGCGCCGGCTGGACCGCGACAGGCTTGCCGTCGACCTCGTCGTAGTAGACGTTCATCGACGGGAACTGGGCCAGGGCGCGGATGACGGCGTAGCCGATCAGGTGCGTGAAGGACACCTTGCCGCCGCGGGCACGGGCCAGGTTGGAGTTGATGACCACGCGGTTGTCGATCAGCAGCTTCGCCGGGATCGCCCGCACGCTGGTGGCGGTCGGGACCTCCAGGCTCGTGATCATGTTGGTGGCGATGGCCTTGGCCGGGCCGCGGAGGACGGAAACGACGTCTTCCTCGGGGGCGGTCGGGGCCTTGATGTTCTTGGGGAGCTGGGCAGGGATCGGTGCCGTGCCGGGGCCGGCTTCCGAGGTCTTGGAGCCATCGCGGGCCACGGTGGCCGGGGCCTTCTTCGCCGCGGCAGGGGCGGCGGCAGGCGCCGCGGGGGCAGCAGCAGGGGCGGGCGCGGCCGGCTGCGTTGCCGTCGCGGCAGCCGGGGCTACTACGGGAAGTTCGCGGGTGGCGGGGTGCGCAACTGTCGCTGCGCCTGAGGCTCCGTTGGTGGAAGAACTGTCTCCGGCATCGAAGGATTCGAACAAGGGCCACCATTTGGCATCCACCGTGTTCTTGTCCTGCTGATACCGCTCGTACAGTTCGTCAACGAGCCACTCGTTTCCGCCAAATTCCTCTGGTAGACGGTGGCTAGGCTGCTCTGGCACTTGAATTACGCCTCTTCCATGAGTTTGATTCCCACTGGTTTCGCGGTGCCGTAGCACGCCAATTGAACCAGTCTCCGCGTCCAGTGAACCCAGACCCATGCCAGTCTAGTGACGATTCTTGCCAAACCGCCAATAAGGGTGACTCAAATCATCAAGTCGTCTCAACGCGCCGTCACGGCGCCCCATTTGGCGGTCCGGAGGCCTGCCGGAGCCGCCGCCCGGACAGGTGCCGGACCGGTGCCGGAGCCGGCGGGAAGCCTCGCTAGAATCACACTGAGAACCCGTTGAGCACCGGAATGCCTATTTAAGGAGCAACCGTGCGTTTCCTGACCGATCCCACCACCGACCTGACCTATTCGGACCTCTTTCTTGTTCCGTCCCGTTCCGATGTCACCTCCCGGCTGGATGTGGACCTGGCGGCGGACGACGGGACCGGCTCCGCCATTCCCCTCGTCGCGGCCAACATGACGGCGGTGACCGGCAAGCGGATGGCCGAGACCATGGCCCGGCGCGGCGGGCTGGCGGTCCTGCCGCAGGACGTGCCGCTGGACGTCATCCGGGACGTCACGGCCTGGATCAAGACCCGCCACACCGTCCTGGAAACCCCGGTCACGCTGTCACCGGCCGACACAGTCATTGATGCCCTGCACCTGATGGGCAAGCGTCCGCACGGGGCGATCATGGTCGTGGATGACTCGGGTGCCGTGACCGGCGTCGTCCGGGCCTCGGACTGCGAGGGCCAGGACCGGTTCGCCTCGCTCGCCTCGGTGATGCGCCACCAGCCGCTGGTACTGGATGCGGCGCTGCTGGAAGACTCGCCCGACGGCAGCGGAGCAGGCGCCGGATCGGGGGCCGGCCTGCGCCGGGCCTTCGACGCGATGGACGCCGCCGGCACCGACTTTGTCCCCGTGCAGCGGGACGGCGTCCTGGCCGGAGTCCTCACGCGGAAGGGCGCCCTCCGCTCCACGCTGTACCGGCCCTCGCTGGATGCAGCCGGCCGGCTCAAGGTGGCCGCCGCCGTCGGAATCAACGGCGATGTCGCCCGGCGTGCCTCGGAACTCCTCGCCGCCGGGGTGAACGTGCTGGTCCTCGACACCGCACACGGCCACCAGCAGAAGATGTTTGACGCCCTGGCCGCGGTGAAAGCCCTTGCTCCCGGCGTTCCGGTCGTGGCAGGGAACGTGGTCACAGCGGAGGCAACGCGCGAACTCATCCAGGCCGGCGCGGACATCGTCAAGGTCGGCGTGGGTCCCGGGGCCATGTGCACCACGCGCATGATGACGGCCGTGGGCCGGCCGCAGTTCTCCGCTGTCCTTGAGTGCTCGGCTGCCGCTCGGGCTGCAGGCGGGCGCGTCTGGGCCGACGGAGGAGTCCGCTACCCCCGCGACGTCGCGCTGGCCCTGGCCGCCGGCGCCAGTCAGGTGATGATCGGGTCCTGGTTCGCCGGCACGCACGAGAGCCCCGGAGATCTGCAGCAGGACGCCGCCGGGCGGCAGTTCAAGGAAAGCTTCGGCATGGCGTCCGCGCGAGCCGTGCAGAACCGCAACCAGCGCGAGGGCGCCTTCGAAAAGGACCGCAAGGCCCTCTTCGAGGAAGGCATCTCCACCTCCCGGATGTTTATCGATCCGGCGCGGCCCGGCGTCGAGGACCTGCTGGACATGATCACGGCCGGGCTTCGCAGCTCGATGAGCTATGCCGGCGCTGCGGACCTCGCGCAGTTCCGGGAACGCGCTGTCGCGGGAATCCAGTCCGCGGCCGGGTATCAGGAAGGCCGTCCGGTCCCGCAAAGCTGGTGAGCTGCACCGCTGGCGGAAGCGGCCGCCGTCGGGCATCACCTGCGGTGTCACGACGGCGGCCGGCGCCTGGCGCTCCTGTAGACTGAAACTCTTATGGACAGTAAATCTAGGTGCCGGCCTGGGGGCTGTCAGCGGGGAATGGAAACCCTTCCCGCGCAGTCCACCCGAAGAGCCGGCAAACCCCGTTCACGTGCCCATCATTCTCCGGCGGCACACCAGCGACGTGCCTTTCAGAAAACAGGGTCCTTCCAGGAAACAGGGTCGGCCTCGGCTGACCATCCTCCGCCGGGCAGCCCGTTCCGGCACCCGGACACCCGATACGCCGGCAGCCGGGCATCACGCCGCCCCGCCGGCCCGGAAGCAGGCCGCTAAATGGAGTGGCTTCTTCTCGGAGCAGGCCTGCTGCTCATCCTTGGAACCGGCTTCTTCGTAGCCGTTGAATTTTCCCTCGTGGCCCTCGACCAGGCCACGGTCCAGCGGGCGGTGGATGACGGCGATACTGCCGCCGCGCCCCTGCTCAAATGCCTCAAGTCCCTGTCCACGCAGCTCTCCAGCTGCCAGCTGGGCATCACCATCACCACCCTGCTCACCGGCTACGTCATGGAGCCATCGGTGGGCAAACTGCTCGAAGGCCCGCTGGGCGCCCTTGGCCTGCCGGAAGCCGCAGTTTCCTCCGTCTCGCTGGTCCTGGCGATGGCCTTTGCGACCCTCCTGTCCATGCTGATCGGCGAGCTGGTCCCTAAGAACATGGCCATTGCGCTGTCGTTCCAGGTCGGCAAGGCCCTGGCCCGCCCGCAGCTGATCTTTACGGCAATCTTCAAACCCGCCATTGTGGTGCTCAACGGCTTCTCCAACAAGGTGCTCAATCTCTTCGGCCTGGAGGCCAAGGAAGAGATATCGGGTGCGCGGACTCCGGCCGAGCTGGCCTCCCTTGTGCGCCGTTCGGCGGCGATGGGTACCCTCGACGCCGGGACTGCCAACTTCATCGCCCGGACCCTCAAGTTCTCGGGCCGGACGGCGGCGGACGTCATGACGCCCCGCATCCGGGTCGAGACCATCGACGGCGACCAGCCGGTCTCCGACATTGTGGAGGCCGCACGCCGCACCGGTTATTCGCGCTTCCCGGTCATCGGGGAATCCTCGGACGACATCCGCGGCGTGGTGCACATCAAGAAGGCCATCGCCGTTCCCTCGGACCGGCGCGCCAAGCTGGAAGCCGGCGCCATCATGACCGACGTGCTCCGGGTTCCGGAAACCATTCACCTGGACGCCCTGCTGGCTGAATTGCGCGAAGGCAACCTGCAGCTGGCCGTGGTCCTGGATGAGTACGGCGGCACCGCCGGCATCGCCACCCTGGAGGACCTCGTGGAGGAAATCGTGGGGGAAGTGGCCGATGAACACGACAAGGTACGCCCGGGACTGCTGCAGAGCGCTTCGGGGGACTGGTACTTCCCGGGCCTGCTGCGCCCCGATGAGCTCTCCGAACAGATCCCGGGCCTGACCGTGCCCGACGAGTCTGCCTACGAAACGGTGGGAGGCTACGTCATGAGCAAGTTGGGCCGGATCGCAGCGGTGGGGGACACCGTCGACGTCGCCGGCGGCACCCTGGCCGTCACCCGCATGGACGGACGCAGGATTGACCGGATCTGCTTCAAACCCGTCCGGGTGCACCACGAGGAGCTCTCCCGCGGCCAGGTCGGTGCCGCATGAGCGACTGGGCCGGCATTCTCTGGCTGGTGGTGCTGCTGCTCGGCAACGCGTTCTTTGTGGGTGCGGAATTCGCGGTCATGTCCGCCCGCCGGAGCCAGATCGAGCCGCTTGCCGAGGCAGGATCCAAGCGCGCGCAAACCACTTTGCGCGCCATGGAAAACGTCTCGCTGATGCTCGCGTGCGCGCAGCTCGGGATCACCGTCTGCTCGCTGCTGATCCTGCAGGTGGCCGAACCGGCGATCCACCACTTGATGGCCGTGCCGCTGGAGGCGGTCGGCATCCCGGTGGAAATTGCCGACATTGTGGCCTTCGCCGTCGCGCTGCTGCTGGTCACCTTCCTGCACGTCACCATCGGCGAGATGGTCCCGAAGAACATTTCGGTCTCCGTGGCGGACAAGGCGGCGCTGCTGCTGGCCCCGCCGCTGATGTTCATCGCCCGGCTGGTGAAGCCGGTGATCGTGGCGCTCAACTGGTCCGCGAACCACATCCTGAAACTGATGCGGATTGAGCCGAAGGATGAGGTCACCTCCTCCTTTACGCTCGAGGAAGTGCAGTCGATCGTGCAGGAATCCACCCGCCACGGGCTCGTGGACGACGACGCCGGACTCATCACCGGTGCGTTGGAGTTCTCTGAACACACCGCGTCCGACGTGATGGTCCCGCTCGACAAGCTCGTCATGATGAAATCGAACACCACCCCGGTGGAGTTCGAGAAGGCCGTGAGCCGCACCGGGTTCTCCCGCTTCCCGATGCTTGACGACGACGGGATGCTGTCCGGCTACCTGCACATCAAGGACGTGCTCTCCATCCCCGACGCGGCGTACCACCAGCCGATTGCGGAGAGCCACATCCGGTCCTTGGCTAACCTGGCGATGGACGACGAGATCGAGAAGGCCATGTCCGTCATGCAGCGGACCGGATCGCACCTGGCCCGCGTGATCGGCCCGGACGGTCTCACCCAGGGCGTCCTGTTCCTGGAAGACGTCATCGAGCAGCTCGTCGGCGAGATCCGGGATGCCACCCAGGCCACCGGCTACCGGAGACTCGGCCAGGACCAGTAGCTGCCGGTGTATCCCTAAATAGGAATCATTCCTATTTAGGGATACACTCGAGCTATTGCTCCTGATTCTCAATAACAGATCCGAGGTTTCCCGTGCACCGTCCTGCTGCCCGTGCCATCGTCGCTGCCCTTGCTGGCGCCACCCTGCTGCTGACCGCCTGCGCCCCGACCTCGGGAAGTTCACCGGACGGTGCCGGCGAGGGAACCGTCGAGGTCGTGGCCTCCACCAGCGTCTACGGGGACATCGTCAGCACGATCGGCGCAGACAAGGTGCGCGTCAATTCCATCATCACGCGCACCAGCCAGGACCCGCACTCCTACGAGGCCACCACGCAGGACAAGCTGGCGGTCTCAAAAGCCGAGTTGGTGGTCGAAAACGGCGGTGGTTACGACAGTTTCCTCCACAAGCTCGTGGACGACACGGGACTGGACCACGGCAATGTGCTCAATGCCGTGGAGCTTTCCGGGCTGGCCCCGGAAGAGACTGCAGGCGCGTCCACCGACGCCGACGGCCACGGACATGAACATGCCGGCTTCAACGAACACGTCTGGTACAGCCTGCCGGCCATGGCCCGGCTGGCTGACGCCGTCGCGGCCAAGCTCGGCGAGCTCGAGCCGTCCTCCGCCGAGACCTTCCGCAGCAACGCCGCGGCCTTCAAGGAGTCGCTCGGCAGCCTCGAAGCCGAGCTGGCGGAAATCAAGGCCACCGCCGGTGCGGCGCCTGTTGCCGTGACGGAACCGGTGCCGCTCTACCTGCTCGATGCCGCGGGCCTGGAAAACCAGACCCCGGACGATTACACCGCCGCGATCGAAGAAGACACCGACGTCCCGCCCGCCGCGCTCAAGGCGACCACCGACCTGATGGGGTCGGGCAGCATCAGGCTGCTGGCCTACAACCAGCAGACCGAAGGCCCGCAAACGCTTGCCGTCAAGGACGCGGCAGCAGCTGCCGGGGTCCCGGTGGTGAACTTCAGCGAGACTCTGCCCGAGGGCAAGTCCTACCTGCAATGGATGACAGACAACGTCGACAACATCGGCAAGGCACTGGCCTAAGATTAGCGGGACAGCGTGACCTGACTGCTTAGCAGGACCGACCAGCCAGGCAGCCCTGCCAGACCGTCCAGCCAGACACTCCTGGCGCAGAGTGCGAGCCAGAGGCTTGTGCAGAATTCGAGGAAATCCAAGTTGACACCCGTAGTGAGCCTCCGTGGAGCCTCCCTCGCGTTCGGTAAACGCACGCTGTGGGAGGGCCTGGATCTGGACATTAACCCGGGTGAATTCTTCGCTGTACTCGGCCCCAACGGCAGCGGGAAAACGACGTTCCTCAAGGTGTTGCTGGGACTGCAGGAGCTGAGCTCCGGCTCGGCGACGCTCGCCGGCCGGCCCGTGGAGCGGGGCAACCGGGGGATCGGCTATGTCCCGCAGCAGAAGTCCTTCGACCCCGACACGCCGCTGCGCGCCCGCGACCTCGTGGGGCTCGGCGTCGACGGCCACCGCTGGGGGCTCCGGCTCGGCGGGGCGAAAGTGAACCGCAGAATCGATGAGCTGCTCGAGTTGGTGGGAGCTGCCGATTACGCAAAGGTCCCCGTCGGCCAGCTGTCCGGCGGCGAGCAGCAGCGGTTGCGGGTGGCGCAGGCTCTGGCCGCCGACCCCAAGGTGCTGCTCTGCGACGAACCCCTGCTGTCCCTGGACCTGCAGCACCAGCAGGCGGTCAGTGCCCTGATCAACAGGCAATGCCACGACCAGGACAGTGCCGTGGTGTTCGTAACGCACGAGATCAACCCGATCATGGACTATGTGGACCGGGTGTTGTACCTGGCCGGCGGACGGTTCCGGGTGGGCCCGCCGGAGGAAGTCATGACCACGGAAGTCCTGTCCGATCTATACGGCAGTCACGTCGAAGTGATCAACGCCAACGGACGGCTGATCGTCGTCGGACTGCCGGATGCCACGACGCATCACCACGAGGACGCCCACGCGGTGGCGGGGGAGACGGGCTAAATGGACCTGGACAGCCTCCTCAATTCAATCTTCAACTTCGAAAACTACGGCGAGTTGCTTGCGCTGGTGCAGAACTCCCTCTGGGCGGGAGCGGTGCTGGGGCTGCTCGGCGGGCTGATCGGAACGTTCGTGATGAAGCGGGACCTGGCCTTCGCCGTCCATGGGATCTCGGAACTCTCGTTTGCCGGCGCGGCCTTTGCCCTGCTGATCGGGGCGGACATCGTCCTGGGCTCCCTGGTGGGATCCGTCGTGGCGGCGCTGCTGCTGGGTCTGCTGGGCGTCCGCGCGCGGGACAAGAACTCGATCATTGGCGTCATCATGCCCTTCGGGTTGGGCCTGGGCATC
The DNA here is from genome assembly GCF_059383555.1 of Pseudarthrobacter sp. MDT1-56. NCBI lineage: Bacteria > Bacillati > Actinomycetota > Actinomycetes > Micrococcales > Micrococcaceae > Pseudarthrobacter > Pseudarthrobacter sp. MDT1-56. Next base: position 192,867 of record NZ_JBWZCK010000003.1, on the reverse strand, counting down.
CTCTTCCTCTCCCTGTACGAGGGGCGCGCCGCCAACAAGTTCGGCCTGCTCACCGGTCAGATCGTTTCGGTCGGAACCGTCCAGCTCCAGGTGCTGGCGGTCGCCGCCGTCGTGGTGATGATTGCGCTGGTGGCGATCTGGCGTCCGCTCACCTTTGCCAGCGTGGACCCCGACGTCGCGTCCGCCCGCGGGGTGCCCGTGCGGGCACTGGCCATCGGGTTCATGCTGCTCCTCGGCGTCAGCGTGGCACTCTCCATCCAGATTGTTGGCGCCCTGCTGGTGCTGGCGCTGCTGATCACTCCCGCGGCGGCGGCCATGCGGGTGACGTCTTCACCCCGGCTGGTGGTGATCCTCAGTGTGGTGTTCGCCATGACGGCCACCGTCGGCGGCATCCTGCTGGCCCTCGGCGGACGGATTCCGATCAGCCCCTACGTCACCACGCTGTCCTTCCTGATCTACGTCGTCTGCCGGGTGATCGGCGGAATCCGGGCCAAGCGCGGCCTGAACGGCCGGGTGCTGCGCGGCGCGGAGCTGCCGGCCACCTGACTGGCCCCGCCTCGATGAATTAGTTGCATCACTGCAAGTATGCATTTGTGCAATCCTTGCAGTCGTTCAAATATTTAACACATGGCTACCGCTGCTTCGCTGCCCCTGCGTGAGCGCAAAAAGGCCGAGACCTGGACGGCCCTCCATGAGGCGGCCGCATCCCTTGCCCTGCAGCACGGCGTCGACCAGACCACAGTGGAGGCCATCGCCTCCAGTGCCGGCGTCTCCGCACGGACCTTCTTCAACTATTTCCAGGTCAAGGAAGACGCGATTCTGGGGTTGCGTGAACCTGTCCTGGACGAGGAACAGCTTTCCCGGATCTCCACCACCGCCGACGATTTGGTCCGGCAGGTTTCGCGACTGCTCGTGACCGTCGCCGGGACGGCGATCGGGGGCACCGACCGCGCCCGGCGCCGCCAGCTGATTGCGCACTATCCCCAACTGGGACGGCGCCATATGGATTACATGGTCAAGGCTGAGAGCCTCGTCTGCCAGGGCATCTCCGACGTACTTGCCCAGGATCCCGCCTGGGCGGCCGGCGCCGAAGGCTTCAGCCTGGAGGAAGCCGCGCGCATGCTGGTCATGATCGCCGGAGTCCCCATCCGCTTCGATCTCACCTCCCCCGATTTTGACCCCGTCGAGGGCATCTCCCCGGAGACCCTCGGGCCGTCGCTGGGCCTGCTCCACCATTTACTAAGGAAGATTTCATGACCAAGCACGCAGTCCCCGCCGCGGCACCGGCCGAAGGCAAGCAGCGCATGGTGCTGCTCTTCGTGGGCCTGATGCTCTCGATGCTCCTGGCGGCCCTGAACCAGACCGTGCTCAGCACGGCCCTGCCCACCATCGTGGGCGAACTCCACGGCATCAGCGACATGCTCTGGGTCATCACCGCGTTCATTCTCGCCTCCACCATCACCATGCCCATCTACGGCAAACTCGGTGACCTGATGGGACGCAAGGCCCTCCTGATGGCCGCCATCATCCTGTTCATGATCGGGTCCGTCATCGGCGGCCTGGCAAACGACATGGGTGTGCTGATCACCGCCCGGGTGGTCCAGGGACTTGGCGGCGGCGGTTTGATGATCCTGTCGCAGGCCGTCATCGCCGACGTCCTACCGGCCCGTGAACGCGGCAAATACATGGGGATGATGGGCGGGGTCTTCGCCATTGCTTCCGTAGCCGGTCCACTGCTGGGAGGCTGGTTTACCGAAGGGCCCGGCTGGCGCTGGGTGTTCTGGATCAACATCCCCCTGGGCCTGCTCGCGCTGGCCGGCGCGGTGTTCTTCCTCAAGCTTCCGAAGCACAGCGGCAAGCCGCGCCTGGACCTCGGCGGCATGGTGTTGCTCGCGATCGCAACGACCTGCCTCGTGCTGTTCGCCACCTGGGGCGGCAGCAAGTACGAGTGGAGCGACCCCGTGATCCTGGCGCTGATCGCCGGAACGGTTCTCAGCGCGGTGGCCTTCGTCCTGGTGGAGCGCCGCACGGCCGAGCCGATCATTCCGCTGCACCTGTTCAAGGACCGCAACTTCAATCTTGCGACGGTCGCCGGCCTGCTGATCGGCGTGGCGATGTTCGGCGCCATCGGCTACTTGCCGACCTACCTCCAGATGGCGTTCACCGTCAACGCCACCGAATCCGGGCTACTGATGATCCCGATGATGGGCGCCCTGCTGGTTGCCTCGGTGGTCTCCGGGCAGATGGTCAGCCGCACCGGCCGCTGCAAGTGGATGCCGATCGCCGGCGGCGTGCTGGTCGCGATCGCCCTTGTGCTGCTCTCCACCCTCACGCCGGGAGCGCCGCTCTGGGTAATCTGCGCCTATCTGGCCGTGATGGGCCTGGGCCTGGGGCTGAGCATGCAGATCATGGTGCTCATTGTGCAGAATTCCTTCCCGCTGCGCGAAGTGGGTACCGCAACGGCGTCGAACAACTTTTTCCGGCAGATCGGCGCCACCCTTGGCTCCGCCGTGGTGGGAAGTCTTTTCGCGAGCCGGCTGGCCGACCTGCTCGCCGAGCGTCTCCCGGCCACTGCAACCGGGGGCGGCACGCCGGGGGGATCGAATTCGCTGACTCCGGCAGTGGTCAGCCAGCTGCCTGCGCCGATCAAGGAGGCCATCATTTCCTCCTACAACGACGCGCTGACACCCATCTTTATCTGGATGGTCCCGCTGGCCGTGGTTGCCGGCGTGCTGATGTGCTTCGTCAAGCAAATGCCGCTGGCCACCGCCATTGAGCACGACGTTCTGTCCGAATCCATTTCGGAGGGCAACATCCTGATCACCGCCGACGACGCTGGCGACGCCGACGACGGGGCCCTTGTTCCGGCCAGCAGGGCCAGGAACTAGCCGGCAGCGCGGGCCGTGCAGTCCGGGCACAGCCCGAAGATCTCCACCGTGTGTTCCACCGAGGTGAAGCCGTGCTCGGTTGCCGTCCGTGCTGCCCAGGCCTCGACCGCGGGTGCCTCGACTTCGACGGCCTTGCCGCAACTGCGGCACAACAGGTGGTGGTGATGGCCAGTGACGGCGCAACGCCGGTACACGGCCTCGCCGTCGGCATTCCGCAGGACGTCCACCAGGCCCTCGTCCGCCAGGGACTGCAGAATCCGGTAGGAGGTGGCGAGGGACACCGACGTGCCGCGGTCCTGCAGAATGCGGTGCAGCTCCTGGGTGCTGACGAAGTCCGTCAGCTCGTCGAGGACGGCGCTGACCGCGAGGCGCTGCTTGGTGACACGCTGCTCCTTGGCCGCGGCAGGAGCCGGCACCGTGGCCCGGCTGCCGTCGGCTATGGCGCCTTGGGACATCGTGGAACTCGCTTCACTGTGGTCTCGATACGGGTTGGTGGCAAGGTCCCAGATTACCAGCCGGGCGCGTGGACACCGCCGGTGCGGAACCCTAGGCTGGCCCGATGAAGCTGACGAAGTTCGCGCATGCCTGTGTCCGGCTCGAGAAGGACGGCAAGGTGCTGGTGTTCGATCCGGGGAACTTCTCCGAGACCGACCAGGCCCTCGCCGGTGCCGACGCCGTGCTGATCACCCACGAACATGCCGACCACATCGACGTCGACGCCGCGGCGGCCGCCCTGTTGGCCGGCACGTCCCTGCAGCTGTATGCGCCGGCCGGTGTCGCGGCCCAACTGCGCGACAAGGCGCCCGGCGCCGGGCCGCGGATTCATGCTGTAGCCCCCGGCGAGGACTTCGAGGCGGCAGGGTTCTCCGTCCGGTGTTTTGGCGGGCAGCACGCGCTGATCCATCCGCAGATTCCGGTGGTGGCCAATATCGGCTATCTCGTGGACTCCAACGTCTACCACCCCGGCGATTCCTTCATTGTGCCCGACGGGGTGCAGGTCCGGACGCTGCTGGTGCCGATCCACGCACCCTGGAACAAGGTGGGCGAGGTGGTCGACTTCGTGATTGGAGTCCGCGCCCCGAAGGCCTTCCCGATCCACGACGCCTTGCTCAATGACAACGGACGCGGAATCGTGGAAGGGCATGTGACCCGGTTCGGCGCGAAGTACGGCACCGAATACCGGCACCTCTCCAGCGGGGACAGCGTCGAGGTCTAGGAAACAGGGACGCCTAGTTCGGCCAGGTGCCGGTGGCGAAGAATTCCCGGATGGTGGCTTCGTGCGGTTCGGGGTCCAGGCCCTGGGACTGCAGCCACTCCGGGTTGTAGTAGTTCCCGGCGTAGCGGTCTCCGCCGTCGCACATCAGCGACACGACACTGCCGCGGCGGCCCTCGGCGATCATCTCCGCGATGAGCTGCCAGACGCCCCACAGGTTGGTGCCGGTGGAGGGTCCAGCGTGCAGGCCGGCGTGCTCGAGCAGATGGCGCATCGCTGCCACCGAGGCCGCGTCCGGAACCTGGACCATATGGTCGATGACCGCCGGGATAAAGCTCGGTTCCAGCCGCGCCCGGCCGATTCCCTCGATCCGCGAGGGCTGGCACCCGCCGGCCACAGCCGTGACCCGGGCCGTGCCGGCGGGGTCTACCGTGTCGTGGCGGGGTGCGCCGACGGCAGCGTTGCGGCTTTCCAGCCAGCCCGGGTAAAACGCGGAGTTCTCCGGGTCCACGACGGCGAGTTCCGTGCCATGGCGGTGGTAGCGGAGGTAACGACCGATGGTTGCGCTGGTGCCGCCGGTGCCCGCGCCCACCACGATCCAGCGGGGGATCGGATGCTCTTCCAGGGCAAGCTGGTCGAAGATGGACTCCGCGATGTTGTTGTTGCCCCGCCAGTCCGTGGCCCGCTCCGCGTAGGTGAACTGGTCCATGTAGTGGCCGTAGGTGCGCTCCGCGAGTTCCGCGGCGGCCTCGTAGACTTCCGACGCGTGGTCCACGAGCAGGCAGGAGCCGCCGAACTGTTCGATCAGTGCGATCTTTTCGCGGCTGGTGGTCCGGGCCATCACTGCAATAAATGGCAGCCCCAGCAACTGGGCGAAATAGGCTTCCGACACGGCCGTGCTCCCGCTGGAGGCTTCAACGATGGTGGTGCCTTCGGAGATCCAGCCGTTGACCAGCCCGAAGAGGAACAGCGAGCGGGCCAGGCGGTGCTTCAGGCTGCCGGTCCGGTGCGTTGACTCGTCCTTGAGGTACAGCTGGACGCCCCAGTGCTCGGGAAGCGGGACGGAATACAGGTGGGTGTCTGCGGACCGGTTGTTTTCTGCGTTGATTCTGCGGATGGCCTCGTCGGCCCACACCCTGTCCTGCTGTCGCGCTCTGATCACCGCACCAGCCTACCCGCGGCGGCAGATTGCCATGGATAGAGTTGGCGGATGCAGACCCTCATGGATGTAGCCACCTTGAAGGACCGGTTGGACGGCGCCGGCAACACTGACCGGCGGACCGTGGTGCTGGATGTGCGCTGGGCGCTCGGCGACCCGCACGGCCGGGAACACTATCTCGCCGGACACCTCCCCGGAGCCGTCTTCGTGGACCTCGCCAGCGAACTGGCCGAACCCGCGGACCCCAGCCGCGGCCGGCATCCGCTCCCGAGCCTGGAGCAGTTCCAGGCCTCCGTCCGCTCCTGGGGCGTCAGCAGCGGTGATGTCGTGGTGGCCTACGACGACAGCGGCAACCTGGCCGCTGCCCGGCTCTGGTGGATGCTGCGGAACGCCGGTCTTCCCGAGGTTTACCTGCTCGACGGCGGCCTGGCCGCCTGGCGTGGGGCGGGCTTCGGCGTCGAAAGTGGCGACCGGCAAGCGGCGCCCGGGGACATCGTCCTGACCGGCGGTGCCATGCCCGTGATGGACTCCGATGAGGCTGCCTCCTGGGCCCGGGAAGGAATGCTGCTGGACGCCCGGGCAGGGGAGCGGTACCGGGGCGAATTCGAGCCGGTGGACCCGCGCGCCGGCCATATTCCGGGAGCCGTGAGTGCGCCCACCACAGGAAACCTCGGTGCAGACGGCAGGTTCCTGTCCCCGGCGGCCCTGCGCGAACGCTTCACAGGCCTCGGAGTACGTGCCGACGTCCCCACCGCTGTGTACTGCGGTTCCGGCGTTACGGCGGCCCACGAAATCGCAGCCCTCGAAATCGCCGGATTCCCTGCCGCGCTCTATCCCGGGTCATTCTCGGAGTGGTCCAATAATGCCGCGAACCCAGTGGTGACCGGGGATGCCCCCTACGCGGACGGCACCGCCGCGGACTAAGCGGAGGCCGACGGCGCCACCATCCAGGCGGGGCACCATCCCGACGGGGCACGATCTCGACGGGGCACCATCCAGTCAGGCCGGCGGCGCTTAAGGTTGCTTCTTCAGGATGCGGGTGTTTGTTCAGGCCGCGAGTTGGCTTTGCTGCCGGGCGCGGTGGAGGTCGTTGGCTCGGCGGCGGCGTTGGCGGCGGTGGCTTGGGCTCTTTGCCATGGCCAGGTCCGGCGCCGGCTCCGGTTCCGCGTGGCGGAGAGGGGTTCCCGGGAGTGGCGGGGCGGTGGATTGGTAGGCGTGGCCGGTGGGGGTGGTGACATCGAGGGTGTGTCTGGGGCCGGGGCGTGGTCGAGTGGACCAGCCGGGGGTTTCTTTGGTGTGGTTGCAGGCTTCGCAGAGCCCGGCTCCGTTGTTGTGGGTCGTCGGTCCGCCGCGGTGCCAGGGGATGATGTGGTCGAAGTGGCGGATCGGGGCGTCGCAGTAGGGTGTGCGGCAGGTGTCGTCGCGGGCGGTGAGGAAGCGGCGAAGTCCGGGCGGGAAGAGCCGTGCGCGGGAGTCCAGCGCGGTGAGCTCGCCGGTGCCCGGGGCGGTGTAGAGCCGGCGGAGCCAGACGTTCATGGCCTGGTCCCCGGCAGGGTCGCCGACCAGGGGGCCTGTTCCCGCCAGACCCACTCGTGGTGCGCCGGGTCCCGCCGCGCCCGTTCCCGCGTCCTTTCCGTCGTTTGTGAGCATCTCGCGGGCCCAGCCGGCGGGGACGATGCCGTAGCCGGGGAGGCGGGCGGGTTCGCTGTCGCCCTGGAAGAGGGTGCGGTCGGTCATGACGAGCTGGATCTCGATCCCGCTGATCCCGCCCGCCTTTCCCGTGGTGCGTTCGACCAGGGCATCGGCCATGAGCTGACCGCGGGTCCTGGGGTCTCCTGCGTTGCGGAGGGTGTCGGCGTGCCGGGTCAGGCCGGCATGAACCGCGACGCCCTGGGCAACGGGCAGCAGTGCGGTGAGGTAGCACATCGTGTCCGGGGCCGGGCGGAGGCTGACGTGCCGTTCGGTCGCGGCGTGGCTGGCGCGCTGGGTAACAGTGCGCGGGTCCCGCCGGTACGCGGCGGCCTGCGCCGCTGCGATGATGCGACGGTCCCCGGCGCCGTCGAAGGTTCCGGTGTCGGGGGCGAGTTCGGCGTCGACGGCGGCCCGGTCCTCCGCGGACAGGCACGCGGTTTCCCGCACGAGGAGGGTGGCGCGCCATTCGTTGAGCTGCCCGGCCTCCAAGGCCGCGAGGGTGTGCGGCATTTCGGTGACCAGGGCTTTCGCCAGGCCAAGGAGCCGCCCGCCCTTGGCCGGGGATTCCCGCCGGGCCAGGGCGATCTGCGCGCCGACCCCGGCACCAAGTTCCGCCGCGGGCATCCCGGCGTCGGACTGTTCACGGCGCTGGAGCAAATCAAAGGCGACGGACAGACGTGCCTGACGGGCAGACAGGGCAGACTTTCGGTCTTCCAGGGACCGGATTTCAGCAATCAAGCGAGCACCGTCCAGCTCCGGCACGTCCCCGGACGGCCGGACAGCGGCCAGCGACCGGGCCACATCCACGACCGTCACCTGTTCTGGCTGAGCCATATCGGGCCCTTGATTGCCGTCCATGGAAACACACTATCGGGCACCTGCGACATTAAAACCCCGGTTGATTCGCCGCAGGCATCCGCATGAGTTTGCGACGCCGCAACTTGGGAATGGTGAGGGGCACGCTGATTCCTCTCAGCAACATGACCCACAGGCTCAACAAGCTGCCCGTGGTCAGTGTCGAGCGTGCCTGAGGCCCCCAACCCTCCTGATTGGATAAGTCCCGTCACCCGGGGGTAGCGTCGAGTCATGACTCCTGGACGCCCCGTACCACCGCCCCTTGCCAAGCCGCTCCCCGATGTTGGCGCGCCGTCTGAGGCCACTGGCAGCCCGAGCCTTGCCGCCGCCTACGGTGCGACGGCCAGCGACAGCGGACTGGTTCCCCTGACGGTGGCCCGCCGCGCGCCGAAGGAAGACGACGTCGAGATCGCCATCGAATTCTGCGGACTCTGCCATTCGGACGTCCACGCCACCCGGGGCGAATGGGGAAACCAGAATTACCCGCTGGTCCCCGGCCACGAAATCGTGGGCCGGGTCAGCCGCGTCGGTTCCGCCGTCGTCGACTTCACCCCGGGGGAGCTGGTCGGCGTCGGCTGCCTGGTCGATTCCTGCCGTGAGTGCGACAGCTGCCTCGACGGCCTGGAGCAGTACTGCGAAAACGGCATGACCGGGACCTACGGTTCGAAGGACCGCCGCAACGGGGACGCCATCACGCAGGGCGGGTACGCCACCTCCGTCGTCGTGGACCGCCGGTACGTGCTTCACGTCCCGGAAAGCCTCGATCCGGCCGCGGCGGCGCCGCTGCTGTGCGCCGGCGTCACGACCTACTCGCCGCTGCGCCACTTCGACGTCGAAGAGGGGGACGTCGTCGGCGTCGTTGGCCTGGGCGGCCTGGGCCACATGGCCGTCAAGCTGGCCAAGGCGATGGGCGCCGAAGTGAAGGTCTTCACCACGTCGGAGTCCAAAATCGCCGCCGCCCGGGAACTCGGCGCGGATGAGGTCATCCTGTCCCGGGACGAGGCCGCGATGGACGCCGCGAACCGGAGCATTGACGTCATCATCGACACCGTCGCCGCGCCCCACGACCTCAACCCGTACTTCCGCACCTTGCGCGTGGACGGCGCCCTCTTCCAGCTCGGGCTCCCCTCGGAGGACATGCCGCCGGTGAACCCCGGCGCGCTGATCCGGCGCCGGATCGCTTACGCCGGCTCGCTGATCGGCGGCATTGCCGAGACCCAGGAGATGCTGGACTTCTGCGCCGAGCACGGCGTCACCTCCGACGTCGAGGTGGTCCGCGCCGACCAGCTCAATGACGCCTACGACCGCATGGTGGCCGGCGATGTGAAGTACCGTTTTGTCCTGGACACCAGTACCCTCGGAACACCTTCGGAAAGGGCAGACGCATGAGCACTCTCTTCACCAGGATCATCAACGGCGAGATCCCCGGCCGTTTCGTCTGGCGCGAGGACGACGTCGTGGCATTCCTGACGGTGGGTCCGCTCGCCGACGGCCACACCCTGGTGGTGCCGACCGAGGAAGTGGACCGCTGGACGGATGCCCCGCCCGAGCTGCTGGCCCGCGTGATGCAGGTGGCCCAGAAGATCGGTGCCGTCCAGGTTGAGGTGTTCGACGCAGCCCGCGCCGGACTCATTGTGGCCGGTTACGAGATCAACCATCTGCACGTCCACGTGTGGCCGTCCAACACCATGGCGGACTTCGACTTCGGCTCGGTGGACCAGAACCCGGATCCCGCGCGGCTGGACGCCAACGCCGAGACGCTCCGCGAAGGTCTCCGGAAAGCCGGACACGCGGCCCACGTTCCGGAGTCGTAGGGCGGCGCCGAACCGACCACCCGCTGGCGCGGGTCTGTCGCCCCTAACCGGGCGTCAGACCGGCGCCAGCGCCTTATTAAGCACCGCACGGATCCGCTTTTCGGAGACGGAATAGGCCGTCCCCAGTTCGACGGCGAAGAGGCTCACCCGGAGCTCCTCGATCATCCAGCGGACCTGGGTTAACTCGGCGCCGGCCCGCCGGCCGGGGAGCAGCGCCGACACGGCGTCGTCGTAGTCGTCCTCCAGGGCCTGGACCGCGGCCATGTGCTGGGCGTCCCGCTGGACGTTGGTGGGGAGCTTTTCGAGGCGCTTCTCAATCGCGGCAAGGTAGCGCGGCAGCTGGCTGAGCTGGCTGTAGCCCGTCCGTGCCACGAAACCGGGGAACACGAGTTGCTCCAGCTGGCTCTTGATGTCGTTGAGGGCGCTGATCAGGGCCAGGCTTGTGGTTCCCTTGAGCTTCTTCTCGATCCGCCGGGTGCTGGCCAGGATGCGCTCCACGACGGCGGTGACGGTGAAGACCGTGTCGATCAGCTCGGCGCGGACCTTTTCGTACAGTGCATTGAAGGAGGCCTCGTCCCAGGGCAGTTCGGCCGGGGTGAGCTTGTCGATGGCGGCGAGGGCGCAGTCGGCGATCAGTGCCGTGACGGAACCATGCGGGTTCTGGCTGAACGTGAGCTTCTCGGTGTTGTTCAGGTGTTCCAGGACGTAGCGGTCCGGAGGCGGCACCCTCAGGGCCAGCAGCCGAATGACGCCGCCGCGCATGGCCTGTTCCTGTTCGGAACGCGTCTGGAAGAGCCGCAGGGCCACGGTCTGGCCCTCATCCACGAGCGCGGGGTAGCCGGTGACGGTATGTCCCTTCACCGTTCCCTGGACCTGGCGCTGCAGTTTTCCGAAGGACCAGGAGGTCAGCCCCGCCTGTTCGGCGAAACCGGCCGTGGCTGCCGACACCGCGGAAACCGTGGCCCCCGCTGCCGTGCCGGTGGCCTGGGCTGCCGCCTTGCCGTTCGCTTTTCCGTTGGACCGGCCGCTCGCTTGGGGCGCCGTCGTCGCGGGCGTGGCGCCCAGCGACTCGGCGATCGCCCGGCGGGTGGCCGGTGCCAGCCGTTCCTGCAGCACTCCGAGGTCCTTGCCCTCGTCCAGCACCTTGCCCTGGGAATCCACGACGCGGAAACTGACCCGCAGGTGCGGAGGAACGGCGTCCCAGTTCCAGGAATTCGGCGGGATGACCTGGCCGCGGAGCCGGCGCAGGACGAGCTCCAGGGAGGCCTCCAGTTCGTCGAAGGCCGGATCGAAGTCCGCTTCGAGGGCCGCGACGGCCTGCCGGGCGACGTCCGGGGCCGGCACGAAGTTCTTGCGCACCTGTTTGGGCATCGACTTGATGAGGGCCGTGACCAGCTCCACCCGCTGGCCGGGAATCAGCCAGCGGAACGCCGCGTCGTCGAGCTGGTTCAGGAACAGCACGGGAACCTCGGCGGTGACGCCGTCGGACGGGTTGGGCGGCGAGCCGGGGGCCACGGGGTGGAACTCGTAGCTTAGCGGCAGCTCAAAGCCCTTGTGCAGCAGGGTCTTCGGGTAGGCCGAGTCATCCAGGGCATCGGCGTCTTCGCTGATCAGCAGCGCCTGGTCGAAGTCGAGCAGTGAGGGGTCCTGCTGCCGTGCTTCCTTCCACCATTTGTCGAAGTGCCGCTCGGACACGACCTCCCGGCCGATCCGGGCGTCGTAGAACTCGAAGAGGGTCTCGTCGTCCACCAGGATGTCCCGGCGCCGCATCCGCGCCTCGAGCTCCTCAACCTCGTGGAGGAGTGCCCGGTTGCGGTGGAAGAACTTGTGGTGGGTCTGCCAGTCGCCCTCGACCAGGGCATGCCGGATGAACAGCTCCCGGCAGAGCTCCGGATCCACCTTGCCGTAGTTGATCCGGCGGCTCGGAATGATGGGCACGCCGTACAGTGTGACCTTCTCATGGGCCATCACCGAGCCCATCTTCTTGGACCAGTGCGGTTCGCTGTAGCTGCGCTTGACCAGGTCCGGCGCCACCTGCTCAACCCAGAGCGGATCGAACTTCGCGGCCACCCGGGCCCACAGCCGGCTCGTTTCCACGAGTTCGGCGGCCATCACGAACGTAGGGGACTTCTTGAACAGGGCCGAGCCCGGGAAGATCGCGAAGCGGCTGCCGCGGGCGCCGGCGTACTCGCGCTTGCGCTCATCGAGGATGCCCACGTGGCTCAGCAGGCCCGAGAGCAGGCTGATGTGGATCCCTTCATGGTTGCCCACCGGATCCGCCAGGCGCTTGTTGTCCAGGCTGATGCCAAGCGGCCGCGCCAGCTGGCGCAGCTGCGCAAACAGGTCCTGCCACTCGCGGACGCGCAGGTAGTTGATGAACTCGGCGCGGCACAGCCGACGGAAGGCTGTGGAGGAGAGCTCCTGCTGCTTCTCCTGGATGTAGTTCCAGAGGTTCAGGAAGCCGGTGAAGTCCGAGTTCTCGTCCCGGAACCGCGCGTGCTTCTCTGCGGCGAGCTGCTGCTTGTCGGTTGGACGCTCGCGCGGGTCCTGGATGGTGAGCGCGGCGGCGAGGATCATGACCTCGCGGACGCAGCCGCGCTTGCCGGACTCGACGATCATCCGGCCAAGCCTCGGGTCCACGGGAAGCTGGGCGAGCTGCTGCCCGACGGCGGTCAGCCCGCCGCCGTTTCTTCCTGCATTCCTGGCTGCGTTCCTGCCGTTGGCCGGCCCGCGGCCGGGGCGTCCGTCGCCGTCGCCCGTCTCCTCCTGCGGACGCGCGGCGCTCAGGGCGCCCAGTTCGCGCAGCAGGGTGACGCCGTCGTTGATGGCCCGGGAGTCCGGCGGCTCCACAAACGGGAAGTTCTCGACATCCTTCGGGCCGCGGGCGACGCCCATCGCAGTCATCTGGAGGATGACGGCGGCGAGGTTGGTGCGCAGGATTTCGGGATCGGTGTACGGCGGCCGGGACTCGAAGTCCTCCTCCGAGTACAGCCGGATGGCGATGCCGTCGGAGACGCGGCCGCAGCGGCCGGAGCGCTGGTTGGCGGACGCCTGCGACACCCGCTCGATCGGCAGGCGCTGGACCTTGGTGCGGAGCGAGTACCGCGAGATGCGGGCGGTGCCGGTGTCAACGACGTACTTGATGCCGGGAACCGTCAGGGAGGTCTCGGCGACGTTGGTGGCGAGAACGATCCGGCGCTTGCTGCCGGGATGGAAGACCTTGTGCTGTTCCTGCAGGCTGAGCCGCGCGAAGAGCGGAAGCACCTCGGTGCCGGCCAGCTTCCGGTTGGACTGGATCCTGCCGTTGAGGGCCTCGGCGGCGTCACGGATTTCGCGTTCGCCGGAGAAGAAGATCAGGATGTCGCCGGGGGCCTCCTGCGCGAGTTCGTCGACGGCATCGCAGACGGCGTCCAGCGGATCGCGGTCCTCTTCGAGCTCGTCGTCGGAGGCTGTGCCTTCTCCGACGCCGTCTCCGTCGTCACCGGCGGCGCCGCCGGCCGGCTGGGACAGCGGCCGGTAGCGGATCTCGACCGGGTAGGTGCGTCCGGAGACCTCGATGATCGGAGACGGCTCCTCCTCGCTGCCGAAATGCTTGGCGAAGCGCTGCGGATCGATCGTGGCCGAGGTGATGATGATTTTCAGGTCCGGCCGCTGCGGCAGGATCCGCTTGAGGTACCCGAGGATGAAGTCGATGTTGAGGCTGCGCTCATGCGCCTCGTCGATGATGATCGCGTTGTACTTGCGCAGCAGCTTGTCGCGCTGGATCTCGGCCAGCAGGATGCCGTCGGTCATGAGCTTGACCTTGGTGTTGCGGCTGACCTCCCCGGTGAAGCGGACCTGGAAGCCGACTTCCTGGCCGATCTCGACGCCGAGTTCCTCCGCGATGCGCTCTGCGACCGTGCGGGCGGCCAGCCGGCGCGGCTGCGTGTGGCCGATCAGCCCGTTCTCGCCCAGGCCAAGCTCCAGGCACATTTTCGGAATCTGGGTCGTCTTACCGGAACCGGTCTCGCCGGCGATGATGGTCACCTGGTTGGCCGCGATGGCGGCCATCAGGTCCTCGCGGCGCTCGGAGACCGGCAGCTCGGCGGGGTAGGAGATATGCAATGTCATGGCTGCACACAGTCTACTGGGAACTGTCCGCGCGGCGGTTGCGGGACAAAAGAAGTGCCCGGTCCCTGTCGGGGCCGGGCAGCGGGCGGTGGTCCGGGTGCAGCGTGATCGGGTCTGCCGGGGTTTAGAAGATCCGGAAGGTGTAGTTGGTGCTGGGCAGGTCCAGCGCGGACCAGTAGTCCTCCGAGCGGACCGGCGGGTTGTGTCCCAGCCCGTCCTTGCGGAGTGCTGCGACGGTGGCGGCGAGGCCGACGACGATGAGGACGATGAGGGCGATTCCGATGAGTTCCATACCTCCATGGTTCTCCGGTCCGGGAGGCAAAAGAAGTGGCAGAAATGCCCAAAAAGCTATAATTTCTGCCACTGTTTCTGTCAGAATGGAGGCATGATCAAAACAGTGGCGCTGATCGTGGTTCCCAACTTCTCGATCTTCGAGTTCGGGACCGCGTTTGAGGTCTTTGGGCTGGACCGGTCGGACCGGGGGACCGGCGTGCCGGCCTTCGATTTCCGGGTCTGCACCCCCGTGCCGGGCGACGTCCCGATGAAGTCCGGGCTGTCAATGCACGTGGGCCTCGGGCTCGACGCGGCAGCGGACGCGGACCTGGTCATCATGACGCCCTTCGGCCGCGACGGGGACGTGCCGGAATCCGTCCTTGAGACACTGCGGGCGGCGCACGCCCGCGGGGCCTGGGTTATGTCGATTTGTTCCGGAGCGTTCGCCCTGGCCAGGGCCGGGCTGCTGGACGGCCGCCGCTGCACAACCCACTGGCACTACTCCCGGGAGCTCGCCAGCAGATACCCCGCTGCCCTGGTGGATGAAAACGTCCTGTACGTCGAGGACAGCCGGATCATTACGAGCGCGGGCACGGCCGCGGGCATCGACGCCTGCCTGCACCTGGTCCGGTTGGAGTTCGGCGCCAACGTGGCGGCGGCCATCGCCAGGGACATGGTGGTCCCCCCGCACCGCGACGGCGGCCAGGCCCAGTTCATCGACCGGCCGATCCCGGCCTGCGGCTCCGAGCCCATGGAGGAACTGCTGCAGTGGATGGTGCGGCATCTGGGGGAGGACCATCCGGTCAACGAGCTCGCCGCGCGTGTCCACATGTCGCCCCGGACTTTCGCCCGGCGCTTCCGCTCCGAGACAGGTGCGACCCCGGCGGCCTGGCTCAATTCACAGCGGGTGCTGCGGGCCCAGGAGCTGCTCGAGACCACGGACCTGAACATCGACGAAATCGCCCGCGAATCCGGCTTCGGCCATTCAGTGCTGTTGCGGCACCACTTCGCCAAGGTGCTGGACACCAGCCCGCAGTCCTACCGCCGCACCTTCCGCGGACAACTGGCCGCCGCCGTCTAGCCGCGGCCAGACGGCGGCGGAGGCTCGGCCGCCGCTTTGGCCGTCTCAACGAGGTCCCGCCAGGGGCCGGTGACTGCCTGTTCGGGCAGCGTGGCGCGGTGCTGTCCGGCCCGGATGTTGTACAGGAACCGGTCCGGCGCACCGGCGGCGGCACCCCGGCCGGACGTGGGGACGGCGTCCCAAGGGCAGGCCTCAATAAGGGGCTGCCAGAGGTCCGTATCCTCCGGGGGCGTGGGCTGCACGGTCCACGTCCGCTTCATGCCGGCCATGCCGCCGCTGCGCTGGACAGTGATTTTCATCGGTCTCGCATCGTCAGGAGACGGTAACGTTCATGGCTCTCGGATCACCACGAGCTGGGTTACCGTCTGGCTCCAGGGAACTTTACCTTCACAGTTTCCCACGCGGACCGCACGGCGTCATGCTCTGGGGAATCCGCCCCGAAAAGCTCCTTGGCGGAGGCGGCAGTGGCCTTGGCGAACGCCCCGAACGTGGCGGTCGGGGACAGCGTGCCGCCCGTCAGGGTTTCGTACCAGATCCGGCCGGGCGCGTCCCACGCGTTGCCGCCGAGCGCGGTGGCCACCAGGTAGAACGCCCGGTTGGGGATCCCTGAGTTGATGTGCACCCCGCCGTTGTCAGCGCTCGTGTGAACGTAGCCGTCCATGGAGTCCGGCTGCGGATCCTTGCCGAGCACGTCGTCGTTGTACGCCGTGCCCGGAGCCTCCAGGGAACGCAAAGCGGTCCCCTGGACCTGATCCGTGAAGAGGCCCTCGCCGATCAGCCAGCTGGCCTCCGCCGTCGTCTGCTCCCGGACATGCTGCTCAACGAGCGCCCCAAAGACATCGGACATCGATTCGTTCAGCGCCCCGGCCTGGTGGCGGTAGACCAGCCCCGCGGAGTACTGGGTAACGCCGTGGGCGAGCTCGTGGCCGATCACGCTCAACGACTTCGTGAACCGCTGGAACACCTGTCCGTCGCCGTCGCCGAATACCATTTGCCGGCCGTCCCAGAATGCGTTGTCGTACAGGCGGCCGTAGTGGACCGTGGCCTCAAGGTGGAGACCGTTGCCGTCGATCGAGTTCCGGCCGAAGGCTTCTGCGTAGAGCCGGTGGGTGTGCCCCAGCCCGTCATAGGCCTCATCGGCCGCGGGATCGCCGGTGGGCGGTTCCCCCTCTTTGCGGACCACGCTGCCCGGCAGCTGCTCGGCGAACTCGGCGTCGTAGACCGTCCGTTCCGGCGGGGACGGCTGGAGCTCCCGCATGCCCGGATGGCTGCCGGGACCGGGCAGGGCGCGGGACGCATGGAAGCCCGGGACGTGGTGGAGGGCTTCCTTCGCCGCGCGGGCGGCGTCGGAAAGCTCCGGTTCGCGCTGGGCTGCCAGGCGGCGGAGCATGTACGGAGGGATGATGGAACAGTGCATGGTGAGACCCCTTAGTGCTTCGGCGGGATCCCGTGGTGGTGCGGCAGCCGGCACCCAGTCCAGCCACCCGGCCGCTGGAACCCCGCTGCCGATGCAGACAGCCTACGAGCGGGCACCGACAATTGGCAGGGTGGCGCGCCCCGTTTGTTGCCCGTTCCGCGCCGCGGCCTGTTCCGCGGTTCCGGTCCGGACGTAAAATCAGTCATGAAAAAGCTAAGGTATTCGGTGACGATCAACGCCCCCGTGCGGGACGTGTGGACCACCATGCTGAGCGATGCCACGTACCGGGAGTGGGCCAGCGTGTTCAACAGCGGTTCCTACTACGAGGGGGACTGGAGCCAGGGCAGTGAAATCCGATTCCTCGGGCCCGACGGCGACGGCTCGCTGGGGGGAATGATCGCCACGGTCGAGGAAAACAGGCCGAACGAGCTCATTTCCCTGCGTTATGTCGGGCAAATCGTCAATGGCGAGCACGACACCACCAGCGAGGCAGCGAAGGCCTTTATGGGCGCCCATGAGAAGTACGCCTTCAGCGCTGCCGGCGGGGTGACGACAGTGGACGTGGAACTCGACAGCGAGGACGAGTTCGTCGCCATGTTCGACGACGCCTGGCCGCTGGCGCTGGACAAGCTCAAGGGCATCGTGGAGGCCCGGAGCTGAACAGACCGGAAGCTCCTGCCCGCTTCTCAGGGGGACCGCGGGTCAAGGACGAATTGCTGCACCATGGTCCATAAATTCGTGGTGGTCCAGTAGATCAGGACACCGATGGGGAAGAAGATGCCGCCCGCGCCGAAGACGATTGGCAAGGCGTAGAGAAGTATCTTCTGCTGGCGCACAAACGGGTTGGCCGTGGCCTCTTCGGAGAAGATCTTGGCCGAGACGCGCTTCTGGGTGATGAACTGCGCCGCTGTCATGGCGAGGATCATCACGATCGTGAGGATCCACGCCGCGACCACGTTGCCGCCCCCGGGCGTGCCATGGAGCAGGGACGCGGACAGCGGGACACCAAAGATGCTGGACTGGTCAAACTGAACCGCTAGCTCGTGGCTCATCGCGCCGATGCCTTTACCGCTGTTCGCCGCCGTCGTAATGCCGGACAGCACAGTGAAGAGCGCGAAGAAGAAGGGCACCTGGATCAGCAGGGGAAGGCACGCCGCGAACGGGTTGGTGCCGTGCGTCTTGTAGAGAGCCATCTGTTCCTGCACCATCGCCTGACGTGACAGCGGGTCCGTCCTGCCCTTGTACTTGTCCTGCAGTTTCATCAGTTCCGGCTGCAGCAGCCGCATCCGGCGCTGGGCCTTGATCTGCTGCAGGGAAACGGGAATCAGGGCGGCGCGGATCACCAGGACCAGCCCGATGATGGACAGCGTCCACGTCCAGCCGCTGGCAGCGGGCATCCCGAGGGAGCTCAGTCCGTCATGCAATCCCACCATGATGGCGGACACCAGCCACTGGAACGGAAACAGCAGCGCCGCACCGAGGTCCATCCGACGCCCCCGTTCGTAGGGCCGCAGCGCGGCCTTTAACCCTGCCCCCTGTCAGCCAACACGAAAGAACCCCCAGAATCCAGTGGATCCTAGGGGTTCTTGTGGGTGCCCTCGATTGGAATCGAACCAACGACCTTCTGCTCCGGAGGCAGACGCTCTATCCCCTGAGCTACGAGGGCAGTCAGGGTTCCTGCCGTTACCGGCGGGACGTCCTAGAGCTTAGCAGGAAGGTGGGCTCCAAGGGAAAATCGGCGCGCTCAGTAGCCCGCGAAGGAGTCCACATGGATCCGCCGTGCCCCGGCCCGGCGGGCGGCGCCGCGGAGGGAACGGACACTCGCCGGCGAGCCCGAGACATAGACAACCCGGCCCGCGATGTCGGGGACGAGCTCCTTCAGCGCGGCGCCGTCGATCCGGACGGTGCCCGCATCCTGCATAAAAACCGGCGGCGCGGACCCGTCGGCAAGCCTGGCGATGACCCGGGTCCCGGTGCGTTCGAGTTCCCCGGCGTAGGCGAGCTCGGCGGCAGTCCTGGCCAGGTAGAGCAGCACCACATCCCGGTCCCCGGCGGAGCCTCCGGACAGCTGGGCCAGATACGGGGTGATGCCGATGCCGGCCGCTATCAGCAGCACGGGCGCCCCTGGACTGCGCGGCAGGACAAAGTCGCCTCCCACGGTGGTGGCCGTCAGCTCGTCGCCGGGCTCGAGGGCGAAGAGCGCTTGCTTTGCCGTGGACCGCGGTTCGGCCGTTCCCACGCCGATGGTCAGCTCCCGGGAATCCGGGGGACTGGTCAGGCTGAACACCCGCCGCCGGCCTTTGTGGTCGGCCTTCCCCTGCGGCAGGTTCAGCTCGATGTACTGTCCCGGGGTGAAACGGAGCGGCCGCTCGGGCTCGAAGCTGAACTCCGTCGTCGTCGGTGTCAGCGGGCGGGAACCCCGGAAACGGAGCAGGATGCGGCCTCGCTGACCGGCGGCGAAGGCGAGCGCGTTCCCCACGAGCAGCGCCAGTTCGGGGGAGTTGGCCACGAAGCCCAGGTTGTAGGGGACGGCGAACAGCAGTCCGACGACGGCGGCCAGCGCCAGCTGCTGCCAACGGCGCGGCGGCAGGGTCAGCGGCTCGGACAGCATAAAGCCGACAAAAAACAGGACCGGCCGCTGGGCGACGGACTGCCACAGCGCTTCGCCCGCTCCCATGCCCGCGCGCAGCAGTTCCACGGACACGATCGAGACCACCACCACCGTGAAGACGGACGCCATCAGCAGCTTCCGGACCCGGTAGAGCACCAGCAGGGCCCCCGGCAGCACCAGCCAGAGCATCGCGGGGGTGGCAGCCCACCAGGTGGCGATATTGAGCCCGGTCAGCCCGGTGATGAACGCGCCGGCCGCCGCGGGATTGAAGATGTGGCGGCCGCGCCAGGCCAGGGCGTACTTGGACGCCGACGCGAGCACGCAGGCGAGGGCAACGCCGGCCAAGTCCAGGTACTGCAGTCCCGCCGAGAACTGCGTCGGCCAAAAGAGAAAGTAGAGCAGCAGGCCCGTGATCAGGGATGATTCGGAGTGGGGCCGCACGTGGAACACGGCGGCGATCGCCCGGTTGGAGGCGTAGCTCAGGCCGAGGCACAGCGCCAGGTGCGCGAGCATCTCCGGGAGCCCGAATGTCAGCCAGCCCAGTATGTCCAGCAGCAGGCTGTAGCCGGCCAGCACGGCCAGGACCCAAAGGATGAGCCGGTACATCGTGAACCGGCCCAGGGCACTGTCCAGCCGCGGGCCGATGGGTGTGGAGATGGTGGCGGTCATGAAAACAACACCCCTTCAAAATCGGCCGAATACTCCGCGTGGCCGTCCGAGTGGACGGTCAGCCAGGAACAATCGAACTCCTCCCGCAGGCGGGACCCCTCGACGAAGAACAGTGCGGTTGCCAGCGCGTCGGCCACCATGGCGCTCGCCGCCATCGCCCAGCTGGCGACGACGGTGCGCACCGGCGCCCCCGTGGTGCCATCCAGCACGTGGTGCAGCCCGTCGCCCCAGGCGCGCCGGTTGGCAGCGGAAGCGCAGAGCGCCCCGGCCCCGAGACTGACGATGCCGATGACCCGGGCCGGATCATAGGGATGCTCCAGGCCCACCTCCACCGGCGCGGATCCCGTGTTGACCAGGTCCCCGCTCGCGTCGATGACATGATCGCCGACGCCGCCGTCGCGCAGTTCGGCGGACAGCAGATCCGCCAGCTGGCCCTTTCCGGCGGCGCCGACGTCGATCACC
Source organism: Pseudarthrobacter sp. MDT1-56 (assembly GCF_059383555.1). Classification (NCBI taxonomy): domain Bacteria; kingdom Bacillati; phylum Actinomycetota; class Actinomycetes; order Micrococcales; family Micrococcaceae; genus Pseudarthrobacter; species Pseudarthrobacter sp. MDT1-56. Next base: position 172,623 of record NZ_JBWZCK010000003.1, on the reverse strand, counting down.
ACCGGGGCATGGGTGGTCAGGACCGTGCCCTGCCAGTCGAGCACCCCGTCCCAGGGCGGGGCGGGCAGCGGCGGGCCGCCGGGGCGAAGGGAGTAGCCGGCGTCATAGCCGAGCTGTTCGAGGCTGCCGCCAATCAACGGGGTCATGGCCCCGCCGGTGAGGCGGTACAGGGTCTGGTAGAGCGGCCCCAGCGCGGCTGCCCCGGCCGGCAGGGTGTAGCGTCCCGGCTGCCGCGCGGCGCCCGCGATCACGGAGTCCGGCCGGAAGCGGGACCACGCGGCGTCGTAGTCCGCCACGGCATCCAACAGCCGGCGGCGGAGCGCGCCGGAGAGCGGGGACGGTGTTGAGATGTCCCAACGGGTACCGATCCCGTCGAAACTGAAATCCGTCCAGCCCGGATGCGGCACGTTTCCTCCTGTGGCTACTGGCTGCCTACGACGTGCTGTTTACGACTGGGCGTCGGCCTTGATCTTTTCCACAGCCTGGTTGAAGCCGCCGCTCGTCAGCGATGAACCGGCCACCTTGGAGACCTTGATCTCGTTGAGGTTCTTGCCGACGATCTGGGACTGGATGCCGCCGGCGAATTCGCCCTGGAACTTCCTGGTGTTGGGGTTGGATGGATGCTGGGTGATCTGGACGTCGGACACGGTACCGCCGGCCAGGGTCAGGGTCACCCCCACGGTCTCGGTGCCGTTGGGCGAGACGTAGTTGCCGTCCGCGCTGAAGGTGCCGTCCTTGTAGCTGGCGCTGCCCACGGCGGCTGACGGTGCGGCGGGCGTTTCCGGGGAGCCGGTGGCTTGCCCGGGGGCACAGCCGGCGGCGGAGCCGGCCAGGGACAGTCCGGCGATGCCGACGAAAACGTTTTTCCGGAAAGAGGTATTCATGGGGCGGCTCATTTCTCTGGCGACTTTCGGAGGGGACTGACGGAAAGCTGTGACCCGCGAGCGGCGGCCGGCCGCGGACACCAATGACAACGTATGAATCAGCGTAGTGGTTCACCCTGCGATCCCGCCTCAAATTCCGCGACGCTGCAGGCCACCGGTAGGCTGGAACCGTGACCCCTGAAGAACTCTCCCTCGCCATATCCGCCTGCCTGAAGGACGCCGTCGCCGCCGGTGAAATCGCCCTCCCCGCCTCCGATGTCCCGGATGCGGTGCGCGTTGAGCGTCCGAAGAACCGGGACCACGGCGACTGGGCCACCAACATCGCCCTCCAGCTGGCTAAAACGGCCGGCACCAACCCCCGGGAGTTCGCCTCCGTGCTCAGTGCCCGGCTGAAGTCCATCGACGGGGTCTCCGCCGTCGACATCGCCGGACCGGGGTTCCTGAACATCACCGTGGACGCTGCCGCCGCCGGCGCCCTGGCCAAGGCCATCGTCGAGGCCGGTCCGGACTACGGCACCAACACGGCGCTCGCAGGCCACACGGTCAACATGGAATTCGTCTCCGCCAACCCCACCGGCCCGCTGCACATCGGCCACACCCGCTGGGCGGCTTTGGGCGACGCGATCGCCCGCGTCCTCCGGGCCTCCGGCGCCGAGGTCACGGCCGAGTACTACATCAATGACGCCGGGTCGCAGATGAACGTCTTCGCGCACTCGGTGCTCTCCCGGCTGCACGGCCGCGGTGTCCCGGAGGGTGGCTACCCGGGCGAGTACATCGCCGAACTTGGCCACGAGGTGCTGACCCAGCACCCGGACATCCGCGAACTGACCGACGTCGCAGCGCTGCCGGTGATCCGCGGCGCGGCGTACAAGGCCCAGCTGCACGACATCAAGCGCACCCTGGCCGAGTTCGGCGTCGCGTTCGATGTCTACTTCTCCGAGCAGGAACTCCACGACGCCGGCGCGATCGAGGACGCCGTCGCGCGGCTCCGGGAACAGGGCCACGTGTACGACGACGGCGGCGCGGTCTGGCTGCGCACCACGGACTTCGGTGATGACAAGGACCGCGTGATGATCCGCGCGAACGGCGAGCCGACGTACTTCGCCGCCGACGCCGCCTACTACCTGTCCAAGAAGGACCGCGGGTACACCGAGAAGATTTACCTGCTCGGCGCGGACCACCACGGCTACATCAACCGGCTCAAGGCCATTGCGGCCGCGGCCGGGGACGATCCCGAGGTCAACATTGAGGTCCTGATCGGACAGCTGGTCTCCGTCAACGGCGCCAAGCTCTCCAAGCGTGCCGGAAACATCATCGAGCTCAAGGACCTCATCTCCTGGCTGGGCAAGGACGCGGTCCGCTACTCGCTGGCACGTTTCCCGGCCGATTCGCCGCTGACCCTGGATCCGGAACTGCTGAAGAAGCACAGCAACGAGAACCCGGTGTTCTACGTCCAGTACGCGCACGCCCGTTCCCGCGGAACGGCCCGCAACGCCGTTGCCGCCGGGGTGGAGCGCCGTGTGGACGGCAAAGACTGCTTCGAGGCGTCCCTGCTCGAACACGCGACCGAGAACGAGCTGCTCTCCTACCTCGGCAGCTACCCCTCGATCGTGGCCAAGGCCGCCGAACTGCGCGAGCCGCACCGGGTGGCCCGCCACCTCGAGGTCATCGCCGGCGCCTACCACCGTTGGTACGACGCCTGCCGTGTCGCGCCACAGGGCGACGAGCCGATCACCGACCTCAACCGCACCCGGCTGTGGCTCAACGACGCCACGAGCCAGGTGCTGGCCAACGGACTGGAACTGCTGGGCGTCTCGGCGCCGGAACGGATGTAACTGCCATGACCACCAACCCGTCCACCACCGCCGGCGCAGCCTCCCCGCTCGCGCCGGAATGGCTGCAGGTCCCCGCTGACCTCAATGTCCTGCACGAGCCGCTGTGGGCCAGTGGGGTTAGCCGGAACGACGCCGGCGAACTCGCCATTGACGGCATCCCCGCCAGCGAGCTCCAGCGCCAGTTCGGCACACCCTTGTTTGTGATGAGCGAGAACGACTTCCGGGCCCGGGCCCGCGCCTTTTCCGACGCCTTCAACGACGCTTTCGCCGACATTTGCGGGGGAGTGGACGTCTACTACGCCGGCAAGTCCTTCCTGTGCACGGCGGTGGTCCGCTGGGTGGAGGAAGAGGGGCTGCGGCTGGACACGGCCTCCGGCGGGGAACTCGCCGTCGCCGCCCGCGCCGGGATCCCCGGCGCCGACGTCGCGCTCCACGGCAACAACAAGTCCGACGGCGAGATCCACCGCGCCCTCGACATGCAGCTGGGCCGGATCGTGGTCGACAGCCTCGCCGAGCTCGAACGCGTCGCCAGGATTGCCGAGGCCCGCGGCGAAACCGCGAAGGTGATGCTGCGGCTGACCCCGGGCGTGCACGCCCATACCCACGAATTCATCGCCACGGCCCACGAGGACCAGAAGTTCGGCCTCTCCATGGCCGGGGACTCCACCGAGCAGGCCGGCCTGTCCGCGGCCGAGGAAGCTGTGGCCGCCGCGTCCGGCTACCCCAGCATCGAGCTGCTGGGCCTGCACTGCCACATTGGGTCGCAGATCTTCGAGCCGGACGGCTTCGCCCTGGCAGCAGAGAAGCTGCTGGACTTCCTCGCCGCGATGCAGACCAAGTACTCGATCGTGCTCCCCGAGCTGGACCTCGGCGGGGGCTACGGCATCGCCTACACGCCCGTGGACACCCCGCGCCCGGCCGCCGAAATCGCCCAGGCGATGGCCGCCGTCGTCCGCGCCAAATGCGCCGAGCTGGGGATCACCGCCCCGCGGATCTCGATCGAACCGGGCCGTGCGATCGTCGGCAGCAGCACCTTCACGCTCTATGAAGTGGGCACGCTGAAGACCGTCCGGGTCGATGCCCCGGCAGCCGGCGCCGGCGATCCCGGGGATGCCGCGGATGCTGGCGAGCCAAGCAAAAACGTTACGTACCCGCGCCGGTATGTGTCGGTGGACGGCGGGATGAGCGATAACCCGCGTCCGGTGCTGTACGACGCGGATTACTCGGCAATTCTGGCCTCCCGCACGTCGGACGCGGCCCCGCAGCTGTCCCGAGTAGTGGGCAAACATTGCGAGAGCGGCGACATAGTTGTTAGAGATGTATATCTGCCCGAGGACGTGGCAGCCGGTGATCTGCTCGCTGTACCGGGGACCGGCGCCTACTGCTGGGCCCTGTCAAGCAACTACAACTATCTGGCCCGGCCGGGCGTTGTCGCTGTGCGCGACGGATCTGTCCGGCTCATTGTCCGCGGGGAAACCGAAGAAGATCTGCTCAACCGCGACATGGGAGTCTGAATGACCGAATTGCGAACCCTGAAAGTAGCCTTGCTGGGCTGTGGCAACGTCGGGGCCCAGGTTGCGCGGATTCTCCTTGACGACGCCGACATGCTGGCGTCGCGCGCCGGAGCCCGCCTGGAGTTGGTCGGCATCGCCGTGCGCAACCTCGACGCCCCCCGCGAAGTCGAGCTGCCGCGCGGGCTGTTCACCACCGACGCCGAGGCCCTGGTCAAGGACGCCGATCTGGTGATCGAGCTGATGGGCGGGATCGAACCGGCCCGGACCCTGATCCTGACCGCCATGCGGAACGGCGCCTGCGTGGTCACCGGCAACAAAGCGCTCGTTGCCAAGGACGGCCCCACCCTCCACGAGGAAGCGGACAAGGCCGGTGTGCAGCTTTCCTACGAGGCCGCCGTCGCCGGCGCGATCCCCATCCTGCGGCCCATCCGGGACAGCCTTTCCGGCGACCGGATCACCCGGGTGCTCGGGATCGTCAACGGCACCACCAACTTCATCCTGGACCAGATGGATTCCACCGGGGCGCAGTTCGCCGACGCCCTGGCAGAGGCCCAGCGCCTGGGCTACGCGGAAGCCGATCCCACCGCCGACGTCGAGGGCCACGACGCCGCCTCCAAGGCCGCGATTCTTGCCTCGCTGTCCTTTCACACCCGCTTCTCGCTGGATGACGTGTACTGCGAGGGCATCAGCTCCGTGACAGCCTCCGACATCGCCGCCGCGAAAGACGCCGGCTTCGTCATCAAGCTGCTGGCGATCGCCGAGAAGCTGACCGCCGAAGGCATGGAAACAGGCGCCGACGGGACCACCGGCGTGTCCGTCCGCGTGCACCCGACGCTGCTGCCGCGCGAACACCCGCTGGCAGCGGTACGCGGGGCGTTCAACGCCGTCTTCATCGAGGCCGAAAACGCCGGCGAGCTGATGTTCTACGGCCAGGGCGCCGGCGGCAAGCCGACCGCCTCTGCCGTGATGGGCGACCTCATCTCCGCTGCCCGCAGCATCGTCCTGGGCGGTCCCGGCCGCGCCGAGACCACGACCGGCCAGGTGTCCGCGCTTCCCATCACCGCTGCGGTCACCAGCTACTACATCGGACTCGACGTCGCGGACCAGCCCGGTGTGCTGGCCAGGATTGCCCAGCTCTTCGCCGAGCACGGCGTCTCCATTGAAATCATGCGGCAGACCATCCACCGCGATGCTGACTCGAATATCGAATCGGCAGAACTCCGGATCGTGACCCACCGCGCAAGCGAGGCTGCACTGGCAGCCACCGTCGAGGCCGTCAAGGGCCTGGACGTTATCAATTCCATTACATCCGTACTGCGGGTAGAAGGAGTCTAAGTGGCTCACCAATGGCGCGGCGTTATCCGCGAATACGCTGAACGACTGCCTGTCACCGAGGCGACCAAGGTCATCACCCTCGGGGAGGGCGGCACCCCTCTCGTTTACGCGCAGCAGCTTTCCGCGCTCACCGGCAGCGATGTCTACCTCAAGGTCGAGGGCATGAACCCGACCGGGTCCTTCAAGGACCGTGGCATGACCATGGCCATGACTGCTGCGGTTGCCGCCGGGGCACAGGCCGTGGTGTGTGCCTCCACCGGGAACACCTCCGCGTCCGCCGCCGCGTATGCCACTGCCGCCGGCCTGAGGTGCGTGGTGCTGGTGCCCGAAGGCAAGATCTCGATGGGCAAGCTGAGCCAGGCGATCGCGCACGGCGCAACCCTGCTCCAGGTCGACGGCAACTTCGACGACTGCCTCGACATTGCCCGCAAGCTGGGGGAGTCCTACCCGGTGTTCCTGGTCAACTCGGTCAACCCGGCCCGGATCGAGGGCCAGAAGACCGGCGCCTTCGAAGTGGTCGACTGGCTCGGCGACGCTCCGGACTTCCATGTGCTCCCGGTGGGCAACGCCGGCAACATCACCGCGTACTGGAAGGGCTACAAGGAGTACTCCGCCCCCTTCGAATCCGCCACCGCCGGGACGCTGGCCGCAGTCTCCACCAGGACCCCGGTCATGTGGGGCTTCCAGGCCGCCGGCGCCGCACCGTTCGTCGCCGGCCACCCGATCACGGAACCGGACACCATCGCGACCGCCATCCGGATCGGCAACCCCGCGTCCTGGGACACCGCCATCGCCGCACGCGACGAGTCCGGCGGCGTGATCGAAGCCGTGACCGATGAGGAAATCCTGTCCGCCCACCGCTGGCTGTCCGCCCGTGAGGGCGTCTTCGTCGAGCCCGGTTCTGCTGCCGGCGTTGCCGGCCTGATCAAGAAGCACGCAGCCGGGGAAGTGCCGACCGGCAAGACCATCGTCATCACGGTCACCGGCCACGGCCTCAAGGACCCGCAGTGGGCACTCCGCACCGAGGACGGCAGCGAAGTGCTGCCCGTCAAGGTCTCGAACGACGTGGTTACCGTGGCCACGGCCCTGGGACTGGAAGAAAAGTAACCGTGGAAACCACCCTCACCATTCCGGCCGAGTCCGCCGCCGACACGCCGGCGGTTCCGGCCGGGCAACTCGTGACGGTCCGCGTGCCGGCCACGAGCGCGAACCTCGGCCCCGGGTATGACAGCCTCGGCCTGGCGCTGACGTTGTTCGACACGCTAACGGTGGAAACCCTGGACAGCGGCGAGCTGGAATTCGAGCTCAGCGGTGAAGGCGCGGAATCCCTGCCCCGCGACGCCACCCACCTGGTGGTCAGGGCCATCACGGAGGCCCTGCACCGCCTCGGCTTCCGGCACGACGGCCTGCGGATCACGGCAGACAACATCAATCCGCACGGCCGCGGCCTGGGCTCTTCCGCCTGTGCCGTTGTGGCCGCGGTAACCGCCGCTAATGCCCTGGTTCCGGAGGCATCGCGCCGGGGCAAGGACTGGGTCCTGCAGCTCACGAGTGAGATGGAAGGACACCCTGACAACGTCGCACCCGCGATTTTCGGCGGACTGGCGCTGTCATGGCAGGACAGTGACCAGTACAGCAGCACCTGCGCGACGGTCGCCTCGGCGGTGGTTCCGGTGGTTGCCGTGCCGGACTTTGAATTGTCCACCGAGGCCGCACGTGCGCTGCTGCCTGCCTCGGTGGGACACCACGCCGCGGCAATGAATTCCGGACGCGCGGCCCTGCTGATCCACGCCCTGACGCAAAAACCCGAACTCCTGCTGGCGGGTACCGAGGACTACCTGCACCAGAGTTACCGTGCGGACGCCATGCGGCCCAGCGCGGACCTGATCGCCGCCCTGCGGCAGGCGGGCTTCGCCGCCGTCGTCTCCGGCGCCGGCCCGACGGTGCTGGTCCTGGCCAACGGGGAGGCCCAGGCCGATGCCGCCGTCGAGTTCATCGGCGACTTCACGACCGGCAACACGCCGGACGTGGGCTGGCGTGTGATGAAGCTGGCTGTGGACGTTGAAGGTGCTAAAGTGGAAGTGCACCGGCGGTAATCACGCAGGCAGTAATTCAGTTACTGTTCAAAAGACCGCGATGTTGGCCTAGTTGCCTCTCTCATCTTTCACTGCGCAATATTTTTCGGTGCCACCTGCTTTTGGTCTGACGCAGGAATCCGCAGAACCAATCTCTGCACCCCTGAAAAGTCAGCCCGCCGTTCCTTATCTTCCGGAACGCGCTAGGTGTAGCTATATCCGGCCGTGCTGGCCAATATCCATCCGGCAAGGCCGAAATCCCGGCTGCGGATCTGAACTGCAGCCCAGATCAAATCATCGCGTCCAGCTCCTAGCCTGGACGCCGTCGAGGGGGAAGGATCCTTCGTGACCGAAACCACTGAGCTGTCTTCAGCTGTGGAAACATCATCTTCTGCTGCCGGATCGTCTACGGCAGCACCCGCCAAGAGCAGTGGCCTCGCCGGCCTCAAGCTCGCCCAGCTCCAGGCACTTGCCAGCCAGCTGGGGATTTCCGGCGGTTCCCGGATGCGGAAGGGCGATCTTGTGTCGGCCATTTCCGCCCACCGCGCCGGCACTCCCGTGAGCAAGGCTCCGGCCCGCGCTGCTGAAAAGGCGACCGACAACGGCACCGTCTCCCAGGCTGCGGCTCCTGCCGCCGCGCCTGCTGCCGACTCCGAGGCCCCGGCCCAGGAGAACCCGCGTGCCCGTGGACGTGGCCGCAGCCGCCGCGCCGGCAGCGACGGCGTCATCACGACTCCCGCCGCCGAGGCACCCGCAGCCGCTCCGGCAGTGGAGGCCCCCGTGGTTTCCGCCGAGGCCGGCTCAGCCGAGAACGGCACTGCCGCTTCCTCGACGGAAGGCGGCGAACGCACCCGCCAGCCGCGCACCCGCAACCGCCGCCGCGGCGAAGCCGCCGCCCAGAGCGCAGACCAGTCCGCCGGACAGGCCGCAGCCCCGGCCGCAACCGCCGTCGAAGCCCCGGCCGAGCAGCGTCAGGCTGACCAGCGTTCGGAACAGCGCACGGAACAGCGTTCGGACCAGCGCACCGAGCAGCGTTCGGAACAGCGCCAGGCAGAGCAGGGCAGCGAAGACGGCCAGCGCCGTGAGCGCACCCGCGGCGGCCGCGACGACGCTGCCGGCAACCGGGACACCCGCGACAACACTGGCAACCGCGACACCAACCGCGACAATGACGACAGCGACGGCGGCAGCCGACGGAACCGCCGGAACCGGCGAGACCGCAACGACCGTCCCGAGCGCTCCGGCGGGCAGGACAGCCGCGACAACAGCTCGCGCAACGACCGCTTCCGCGACCGCAACGACCGCCGTCGTGGACGCGTCCAGGGACCGGACGTCGACGACGTCGAGGTCACCGAGGATGACGTCCTGCTGCCCGTCGCCGGCATCCTGGACGTGCTTGAGAACTACGCGTTCATCCGCACCTCCGGCTACCTGCCGGGCCCGAACGACGTCTACGTGTCCCTCGCCCAGGTCAAGAAGTACAACCTGCGCAAGGGTGACGCCGTCGTCGGTGCCATCCGTGCACCGCGTGAAGGCGAGGCCCAGCAAGGGAATCAGCAGCAGACCGCGCGCCAGAAGTTCAACGCGCTGGTCCGCGTCACCTCGGTCAACGGCAAGACCCCCGAGGAACTCAAGGACCGCGTCGAATTCGCGAAGCTCGTCCCGCTGTACCCCTCCGAGCGCCTGCGCCTCGAGACGGACCCGAAGAAGATCGGCCCCCGTGTCATCGACCTGGTTGCCCCGATCGGCAAGGGCCAGCGCGGCCTGATCGTTTCGCCGCCGAAGGCCGGCAAGACGCTCATCCTGCAGTCGATTGCCAACGCCATCACCACCAACAATCCTGAGGTCCACCTCATGATGGTGCTCGTTGACGAACGCCCCGAAGAAGTCACGGACATGCAGCGCACCGTCAAGGGCGAGGTCATTGCCTCCACCTTCGACCGTCCCGCCGACGACCACACCACCGTGGCCGAGCTCTCCATCGAGCGTGCCAAGCGCCTCGTGGAAATGGGCATGGACGTTGTGGTGCTGCTCGACTCGATGACCCGCCTGGGCCGTGCCTACAACCTTGCGGCGCCGGCCTCCGGCCGTATCCTCTCCGGTGGCGTCGACTCCGCAGCGCTGTACCCGCCGAAGCGTTTCTTCGGTGCAGCCCGCAACATCGAAAACGGTGGCTCGCTCACCATCCTGGCAACCGCGCTCGTCGAGACCGGCTCCAAGATGGACGAGGTCATCTTCGAAGAGTTCAAGGGCACCGGCAACATGGAACTGCGCCTGTCCCGCCAGCTCGCGGACAAGCGCATCTTCCCGGCCGTGGACGTCAACGCGTCCGGTACCCGCCGCGAGGAAAACCTGCTGTCCCCCGAGGAAGTCAAGATCATGTGGAAGCTGCGCCGCGTCCTTTCCGGACTCGAAACGCAGCAGAGCCTTGAGCTGCTGACCAACAAGATCCGGGAGACCCAGAGCAACGTCGAGTTCCTCATGCAGGTGCAGAAGACGACGCTCGGTGCGAAGTCCGATAACGACAAGTAGCTGAGTCAAAGGCGGGGTGCCGGAAATCTCGCACGGTTAGCCGTGCGGGATTCCGCCCCCGCCTTCGCCGTTCGGTTTTTGCCGCCCCCGTCCCTACGCTGGGAGGCTTGCGATCTTCGATCGCAGGCCTCCCAGCTCCGGCAGGCCCGATGCCACTCCCGGGGCGGCAAAAACCGAACGGCTTCGCTGTTTTCCCACCTTCGCTGTCGCGTTACTAGACTTGTAAGAGTCGAAAGAGGTTTTGAAAATGTTTGAGTCCGTACAGGGCCTGTTGGATGAGCATGACGCTATCCAGGCACAACTTGGGGATCCTGCTGTTTATGCTGACCAGAAGATTGCCCGGAAGCTGGGGCGGCGGTCGGCTCAGCTGAACGGCATTGTCGAGGCTTACCATGCCTGGCACGGCATCCAGGATGACCTCGCGGCTGCCAAGGAAATGGCGGGCGAGGACCCGGAGTTTGCGGCCGAGGTGCCGGAGCTTGAGGCTGCGCTGGAGACGGCTGCGGCCAAGCTGCGCCGGCTGCTGATCCCGCGCGACCCGGACGACGCCCGCAACGTGATCCTCGAAGTCAAGGGCGGCGAGGGCGGCGACGAGGCTGCCCTGTTCGCGGCCGACCTGTTGCGGATGTACACCCGGTACGCGGAATCCCGCGGCTGGAAGACCGAGATGATCTCCGCCAACGAGTCGGACCTGGGCGGCTACAAGGATGTCCAGGTGGCCATCAAGGGCAACTCGAACGATCCGGCCGAGGGTGTCTACGCGCGGCTCAAGTTCGAAGGCGGCGTGCACCGTGTGCAGCGCGTCCCCGTGACGGAATCCCAGGGCCGCATCCACACCTCCGCGGCCGGCGTGCTGGTGCTCCCGGAAGTGGACGAGCCCGAGGAACTTGAGATCAACCAGAACGATCTTAAGATCGACGTCTACCGTTCCTCCGGCCCCGGCGGCCAGTCCGTGAACACCACCGACTCCGCCGTCCGGATCACCCACCTTCCCACCGGGATTGTGGTGGCCATGCAGAACGAGAAGTCGCAGCTGCAGAACCGCGAAGCCGGCATGCGAGTCCTCCGCGCCCGCATCCTGGCGCACCAGCAGGAGCAGATCGATGCCGAGAACTCGGCCCAGCGCAAGTCGCAGATCCGCACCATGGACCGCTCGGAGCGCATCCGGACCTACAACTACCCGGAGAACCGGATCGCGGACCACCGTACCGGCTACAAGGCCTACAACCTGGACCAGGTCATGAACGGCGACCTGGAGCCGGTCATCCAGTCGGCCATCGAGATGGACGAACAGGCCCGCCTCGACGCCATCGGCGACTAGTCCCGGCCCCGCGCAGTGATGACAGAAGGAACCGGGCTGAGCCTCGCGGACGCGGTCCGCGAGGCCACCGCCGTCCTGTCCGCCGCGGGAGTCCCGAGTCCCCGCGCCGATGCCGAACTCCTTGCCGAGCACTTGCTCGGCGTCGGGCTCGGACGGCTCCGCGCGCTGATGCTGGGGGACACCCCGGCCCCGGACGGCTACCCGGAGCTCGTCGCCGAGCGCGCCCAGCGCATTCCGCTGCAGCACATCACCGGCGTCGCGCATTTCCGCTACCTGGAACTGGCCGTCGGGCCGGGGGTGTTCATTCCCCGCCCGGAAACCGAATCAGTCGTGCAGCTCGTGATCGACAGGCTGCAAGGCCTGGCACATCCCAAGGTGGTGGATCTAGGCACCGGATCCGGCGCCATCGCCGGCTCGATTGCGCACGAGGTCCCCGGCGCGGAGGTGCACGCCGTCGAATTCAGCGAATTTGCGCACGCCTGGGCTGCCCGGAACCTGCTGCCGCTCGGCGTCCACCTGATCCGCGGTGACCTGCGCGATGCCCTGCCGGAACACAACGGGACGTTCGACGTCGTGGTCTCCAACCCGCCGTACATTCCCGCCGAAGCGGTCCCCAACGAACCCGAAGTGGCACTGCACGATCCCCCCGAAGCCCTGTACGGCGGGGGAGCGGACGGCATGGAACTTCCGACGGCGGCCGCGGCCTCCGCGGCGCGGCTGCTGGTTCCCGGCGGCTACTTTGTGATGGAACACGCCGAAGTCCAGGCCGGCTGGATTGCGACGATGCTGGAGCGCTCCGGGCTGTGGGCCGAGGTGGCCACCCATCGTGACCTCAACGGCAGGGACCGGGCCACCAGCGCCGTCCTCGCCGGCCCGGCTGACTCCCGGTGAACCGGGCAACGCCCTAAGTGATGAAAGAATAGGCCAGTGACGACTAGCTACGATTGCACGGCAGCTGAGCAGCGCGCTGCCGGACTTGAACATGCCCAGCGGGCCATCCGGGACCACAAGTGCGTGGTCTTCCCGACCGACACCGTGTACGGGATCGCCGCCGACGCGTTCTCACCCCTCGCGGTGACCCTGCTGCTGGCCTCGAAAGGCCGCAGCCGGAAAATGCCGCCGCCGGTCCTCATCCCCAGGCTCAACGCCCTCGACGGCCTCGCCACGGACGTGCCGGCCGAGGCCCGGCGCCTGGCCGAGGCCTTCTGGCCGGGCGGACTCACGCTGATCCTGCATGCCCAGCCGTCACTCGACTGGGATCTTGGCGAAACCAAGGGCACCGTCGCCCTGCGGATCCCGGCCGACGACGTTGCCCAGGACCTGCTGACGCTGACCGGGCCGCTGGCCGTCTCCTCGGCGAACCGCACGGGCCAGGCCGCGGCACTGACCGCCGCCGAGGCCGAAGCCCAGCTCGCGGAGTCAGTGGAGGTCTACCTCGAAGGCGGACCACGGCCGGCCGAGGGCGCCGACGCCCTGCCGTCCACCATTGTCGATGCCACCGCCGTGCCGCTGCGGGTGGTCCGCCAGGGCGCCATCAGCCTGGAACGGCTTCGCGAGGTTGTCCCGTCAGTGCTCGGCGTCGGCGAGGAACCGGAAGCATTAGAGGAGGTGGCCGCGGCAGGGGAAACCGCTGAAGCCGTGGATCCTGCGGAGGCCGACGACGCCGGGGAGACCCTTGCGGATGCCCAACGTCCCAACCCGGGGGCCGGCACGGCATGACCCTCCAGCGACAACGCGTCCCCGTCCTCGACGTGGACGCGACGCCCCTGACTGTCCCGGAACTGACCGGGGTGCTGAACCGCTTCGTGGCCGAAGGCACCACCCGCACGGTCGTGGGACACAACCTGCACAGCGTCACGCTGTGCCACTCCGACCCGGCCTTCCGCGCCTTCTACGATCAAAGCGACGTGGTCCTGATCGACGGCGCCCCGGTGCTGATGCTCTGGGCCCGCGGCAGCGGCGCCCGGACGGGAGGGGGACCCGTCATGGACTACCGGCTGGGTTCCACGGACTGGATCCCTGCGCTGGCGGAAGTCGACGGGCTCGAGCGGATCGCCGTGATCGGAGCCGGCTACGAGGCGAACTCCCAGGCCGTCGCCAGGCTCGCGGCCCTGGTCCCGCAGGCCCGCGTGGCCGGACTGCCGGGCGAGGGCTGGAACGAGGAACTCGAGGACTCGGCCGTCACGTGGCTCTTGGAGTTCCGGCCGCAGCTGGTCCTGCTGGGCCTGGGCATGCCGTTGCAGGAACAGGTTCTCACGCGCCGGCTGGCCACGCTGCCCCCGGCGGTCTACTGCGCCGTCGGCGGTGCGATCGAGCAAATTGCGGGGATCCAAAAACTGGCACCGCGGTGGCTTGGACGCCTCGGCCTGGAATGGGCCTGGCGGCTGATCCTGCACCCCCGGCGGGTCGCCTACCGGGTCTTCGGCGAGCCCTGGCTGCTCACCGGGCTGCTGATCCGGCGCCGGCTACAGCCCGGGCGCTAGAACTTCTGGTCCTTGAGGGGGCCAAAGCCCTTGCCGCGCAGCCCGGCGGAAAAAGCCCCGAACCAGTCGGCCAGGCCGCGGAGATCCCCGCGCTGCAGGAAGTAGCCGAGGTACCCGCCCACATCAGCGACGAACGACTTAATCCGGAAGTGGCGGCGGATCAGGTACCCACGGTTCCGGTAGTAGAAGTAGCGCTTGAAAGCCGACTCCGGCACGATGACATGCCAGCGGGCGCCGTAGACGTGCTTGGTCTCGGAAAAGGCGTGCGGGTGCGTGATCGCCGTCGTCGTGACGGTGCCGAAGCGGATACCGGCCTTGCGGAGCCGGATGGTGAAGTCCACCTCGTCACCGCGGATGAACAGGCGCATGTCCGGCAGGCCGACTTTGAAAAAGACATCCGAGCGGATCAGGGCGCCGTTGAAGAAGTGTCCGTCGTTTGGCAGGAACCCGATCTTCTCCACCTCGGCACGGTCGTGCGTGACTTTTCCGTCCAGGCGGAAGAAGAAGGAGAGCCGGTCGGGGTGGCCGGGGGCGACCACGAGCGGAACGACGGCCTCCAGGTCCCTGGCCTCCGCCTCGCGGACGAGCGTGGCGAGGCATTCCGGGTCGGCGGGCTCGGCGTCGTCGTCCATCATCCAGATCCAGTCGGCCCCGGTGGCGACCGCCTTGAGGATCGCGAGGGAGAAACCTCCGGCGCCGCCAAGGTTGGCCTCGGACCGGACGTAATCGACGTTTTCGTGCGCCTGCGCGACATTCTGCGCGGGGACCGTGCCGGAGTCGACAAGGCAGATCGAACGAACCGATGCCGTCTGGTTGTTGATGGCGTTCAGCAGAACTGCCAGCTCCCGGGGACGGTCAAACGTCACGGCAGCAACTGCAACCGACAGGGTCATCGAGTGTTCCTTTCAGCACGGCCGCCGGTGGTTTTCCCGCCGGCGATGGGCCGTGTGACGCGAAGACAAGTGGCCGTTGGCGTTAGTATCTTGACTAGAGTCCACTGTAATACAGCCCTGTCAGGCACTACGCACTGCCTGCCCTGCGCACGGCGACGGAGAAGTTTCATTTATCGCAAGACAGACCCACAGCAACTGAGTTCACCCCACCCCCGGAGCCACGGAGCAACACCGTGGCTCCGGGCTGTGAAACCGGGTGTGCCCTGTGCCGACGGCTGCGAGCGGGTGTCTTCGCAGTGATTATGTACCTGCTCATGATGCTCTCAGCGGCAGTCGTGAGCTACACGGCGACCTGGGGTGCCCGCTTTGTCGGCAACCGGATGGAGCTGTTCTCCCCGATCCGCAGCCGTGACATGCACTCGACCCCCGTGTCGAGGCTCGGCGGACTGGGTATCTTTGCCGGATTCTTCGTGGCACTGCTCATCGCCAGCCAGTCGTTCTTCGTCAAGGACATCTTCCGTAACAACGACGGGCCCTGGGGGATCCTCGCGGGCGCCGCCGTGATCGTGCTGGTCGGCGTGGCAGATGACCTGCTGGACCTGCGCTGGTGGGTCAAGCTCATCGGCCAAAGTGCCGCGGCCCTGGTGGTGGCGATCTGGGGCGTCCGGATGACCATCATTCCGTTCATCCCGGAGCCGTTTGTGATCGAGAACGACGCCGTGAGTATCGCGCTGACTGCTGGACTGATTGTGACGACGATGAATGCGTTTAATTTCATCGACGGCCTGGACGGCCTGGCGGCGGGCGTGGCCATCATCGGGGGGACGGCGTTCTTCCTCACGGCGTACTGGGTGCACCGGACTGCCATTCTGCTGGACCGCTCGGACCTGGCCACCCTGCTGACCGCCGTGCTCGTCGGCGCCTGCATCGGCTTCCTGCCGCACAACTGGTTCCCCGCCAAGATCTTCATGGGTGACTCCGGCGCCATGCTGATCGGCCTGATCATGGCGTCGGCGGGCATCGTGTCCACCGGCCAGATCACGTCCGGTCTGTACGACCGGGCCAACGGCATCCCCACGATCATCCCGATCCTGCTTCCCTTCGCGGTGCTGTTCCTGCCGCTGCTGGACCTCGGCCTGGCTGTTGTGCGCCGCACCGCGCACGGACGCTCCCCATGGTCGGCGGACCGTGGCCATCTGCACCACAAGCTCCTGGACATCGGGTATTCACACCGCAGTGCGGTCATCCTGATGTACCTGTGGACCTGCGTCCTGGCGTTCGGAGGCCTCGCCCTCGCCGTCTTCCAGTGGCAGGTCGTCATGGTCGTGAACCTGGCCGCGATGATCGTCATGGCGGGCGTCACGGCCTGGCCTTACCTGCGCCACAAGGCTCCGGGGAGGGGTCCGCGTTCTTCGGCCGAGGAAGAATGACACCGACGACGAATTACCCGGAACCGGGCTTTTCCGAATAATTTCTATCTCATGTAGAATTCATGTGCGGTCCTTCGCCGTGCCAGCGCGACCAGCAAACCACCCCTCGACGATTGGGATCTCATGACCTCCAACGCCGAACCCGGACGAAAGTCCGGCGCCGGAGAAGTTGATGTCTCAGGTCCCACAAAATCATTGTGGCTGCGGCTGCTCGCCATCAGTTCGGCCGTCGGCGGCGCAGCCCTGCTGCTCACCAGCCTGGCGGCGCTCCTGCTCGACGGAATGGCGGCGGCGCTGTCGTCCCTCTTCGGCGGGGCGCTGGCGATCGCGTTCTTCTCGATCAGCCTTCTGGTCGGCCATTTCGGCGGCCGCAATCATTCCTCCGGAGCCATTGGCCTGTTCGCGGCCACCTATTTCATCAAGGTCGTCGGCTTTGCGGTGGTGCTGTTTGCCATCGGCAGCCCCGAGTGGCTGGACGGACGCTGGTTCCTGGCCGGCGCCGTCGTGACCGTGGTCCTGTGGCAGGCCGCCGAAATCTACGGTTTCAGCAAGGCCCGGCTCCAGCTCTACAACGACCCCGAGACCCCGGAAGGCAGCACCGATGTTTAACCGCAAAGAGCGCCCCGCGGACAAGGCCCGCACCCCGGAAAAGACGTCCGGAGCCCCCGGTGTATCCGACAACGGACGGGACGGCGGATACAACGCAGGCATCGCCGTCTTCAGCTACATTGTTGGCGGAATCCTCGTCTGGAGTTTGATAGGGTGGGGTCTGGATAATCTGTGGGGAACCCGCTGGATTGTGCTCGCAGGCGCCCTGCTGGGAGCCGCGGGAGGGTTCTATCTTTCTCATATGCACGGCCTCACCAGCCCGGATAAATCCGCGGGCGGGGACAATGCTGCACGTGGCCCGTCTCAGGACGAGGATCAGTAATGCCAAATAATTTCACAGGGGGAGAATGCGACAGTAACGTCGCCTTTCCCCGACAAACGCCCAATGATGGACACTGCAGAGAGGAAACGCGTTGATCGCGCTTGCGCTCCCGGCCCAAGAATCAGGAACTTTTACGCCTCCTGGAATTGATGAAATGCACCTGCCGGCAATCCTGCCGTGGGGGGCGGTCGATGGATTCTCCAAGCAGATGCTGCTGGTAATCCTTTCGGTCGTTATTATCGCCACATTCTTTCTGCTAGCTGCCCGTAAGGGGCAGCTTGTTCCCGGCAAACTGCAGTTCGCCGGCGAAGCCGCCTATGGCTTCGTCCGCAACGGCATTGCCAAGGACATCATCGGCGGCAAAGACTTCATGAAGTATGTCCCGCTGCTGTTCAGCCTGTTCTTCTTCATCCTGGTGAACAACATCTACGGCGCCATCCCGGTGATCCAGCTCCCGAGCTTCTCGCATGTCGGCGGCGCCTATGTGCTCGCCGGGATCGTTTACTTCACGTGGATCGCCATCGGCGTCAAGAAGAACGGCCTGAAGTACTTCAAGCTGGCCACCGTGCCGTCCGGAGTCCCGGTCTACATTCTTCCGATCGTCATTCCGATCGAGATCATCTCCAACTTCCTGGTCCGCCCCGTCACGCACAGCCTCCGTCTGTTCGCGACCATGCTGGCCGGCCACCTGATCGTGATGATTGCCGGTTCGGGCATCGAGTTCCTCGTTATGCAGGAGAACATCCTCCTGAAGGGCACCTCGGTCCTCGTGCTCGGCGGAGCGATCGCCATGTACATGCTGGAAGCGCTGATCATGGCGCTGCAGGCCTACGTGTTCACCCTGCTGACCGCCATCTACATTGAAGGCGCGCTGCACGCGGATAGCCACTAGGCACCCAAAATCTTCCCCTCACGGGGGATGAAGCACACCAAACAACCTGCCACATAGATGGCATCTTGAAAGGAAAAAAATGGAAGGCAATCTCAACCTCGTAGGTTACGGTCTGTCCGCAATCGGCGGTGGTATCGGTGTTGGTCTCGTGTTCGCCGCTTACATCAACGGCGTCGCACGTCAGCCGGAGGCACAGCGTGTGCTCCAGCCGATCGCATTCCTCGGCCTCGCGCTGACTGAAGCCCTCGCCATCCTCGGCCTGGTCTTCGCGTTCGTTCTCTAGTCTGAACTTTAGAACTAAGCGAACATCCAGAACCGAGTAGATAAGGACGGGTGAATTATGAATCAGCTGATCATCTCAGCCGCCGTAGAGGGCATCAACCCTCTGGTTCCCAATGTCTGGGAAATGGGCGTCGTCTTCGCCGGCTTCGCTGTTCTCATGTTCATCGTGGTCAAGTACGTTGTCCCGATGTTCGAGAAGACCTTCGCAGAGCGTGCGGAGGCCATTGAAGGTGGCATCGCCAAGGCTGAAAAGGCCCAGGCAGAGGCTTCCGCTGCACTCGAAGAGTACAAGCAGCAGCTCACCGATGCCCGTGCCGAGGCCAACCGGATCCGCGAGGAAGCACGTGCCGAAGGCGCTCAGATCCTTGCGGACCTGAAGGAGAAGGCAGCTGTCGAGTCTGCCCGCATCACGGCTCAGGCACACGCGGCGATCCAGTCCGAGCGCCAGGCGGCCGTTGTGTCGCTCCGCACGGAAGTTGGCACCCTTGCCACCACGCTGGCAGGCCGCATCGTTGGCGAGTCCCTCGAGGACGACGCGCGTTCAGCCCGTGTGGTTGACCGCTTCCTGGCAGATCTGGAGAACCAGAACGCAGGTGCAGCTAAGTAATGGCAGGTGTATCGAGCGAATCGCTCACCGCGGCCTTGGTGGCGCTGGAAGCCAAGCTTCCCTTCGCCTCGCTGCAGTTGGCTAAGGAACTCTTCGGAATCCTGGGAACGGTGGACAGCTCGGCTGGCTTGCGCCGCGCCCTGACTGACCCGTCCCGTAGCGGTGACGAAAAGTCGGCGCTTATCAAGCAGCTCTTCGGCGGGAAAGTCTCCGCGGATGCTGTGGAAATCGCGGGCGGACTGGCCAGCTCGCGCTGGGCGTCGGCCCGGGATATCGGCGATGCACTCGAGACTCTTGCCGCTTCGGTGGTAATTGCCGTTGCTGAGAACAGGTCTGCCGTCTCTGCCTCAGGGATCACCGGCCTGGAAGCGCTGGAGAACGATCTGTTCTCCTTCAACCGGGCCGTCGAGTCCAACCACGAGGTACAGCGTGCTGTGTCCGAGCCGCAGGCTAGCTCGGCCGCCAAGGTTGCCCTCGCCGAAAAGCTCGTACCCGGTGCAAGCGAGGAAGCGAAGGTCCTTATCGGACAGGCAGTTTCGCAGCCCCGTGGGCTCAAGGCGACCAAGCTCGTCCGTCGTTTCGCGGAGCTTGCAGCCAAGCGCCAGCAGCGCTGGATTGCAACGGTCAGCGTCACCCGTCCGCTGACGGAGACACAGACCAGCCGTCTGCAGGCGGGGCTGAATGCCCTTTACGGGCGCGAGCTCAAGATCAACATGAACGTTGACCCGGCACTGATCGGTGGCATCCGGATCCAGGTTGGTGACGAAGTGGTAGACGCTTCGGTCCTCGCCCGCCTGGGCCAGCTCCACCGCCAGCTTGCTTAGCCAGCCGGACCAGCACAACTAAACGAAACGAAACCCCGGTCATCGTGAGCAACGATGATCACGAAAACAGGAGAGCAGGGACTGCAGATGGCCGAATTGACCATCAACGCCGACGACGTCCGTAATGCGTTGAACGAGTTCGCGGCGTCCTACGAACCCGGAAACGCAGAGCGCGTAGAGGTCGGCCGTGTAACAACCGCAGGTGACGGCATCGCCCGTGTTGAGGGCCTTCCCTCGGTCATGGCGAACGAGCTGCTTCGCTTCGAAGACGGCACCCTGGGCCTGGCCCAGAACCTCGACGTCCGCGAGATCGGCGTCATCATCCTCGGTGACTTCACCGGTATCGAAGAAGGCCAGGAAGTTCACCGCACCGGACAGGTTCTGTCCGTACCGGTGGGCGACGCCTTCCTCGGCCGCGTTGTCGACCCGCTGGGCGAGCCCATCGATGACCTCGGCGAGATCAAGGCCGAAACCACCCGTGCACTGGAACTCCAGGCGCCCGGCGTGACCCAGCGCAAGTCGGTTCACGAGCCGATGCAGACCGGCCTCAAGGCTATCGACGCCATGATCCCGATCGGCCGCGGCCAGCGTCAGCTGATCATCGGTGACCGTCAGACCGGCAAGTCGGCTATCGCCATCGACACGATCATCAACCAGAAGGCCAACTGGGCTTCCGGGGATGTCAACAAGCAGGTGCGCTGCATCTATGTAGCCATCGGCCAGAAGGCTTCCACGATCGCTGCCGTCCGTCAGACCCTCGAGGACAACGGCGCACTGGAATACACGACCATCGTGGCTTCCCCCGCGTCCGACCCCGCAGGCTTCAAGTACCTGGCACCGTACGCCGGTTCGGCGATCGGCCAGCACTGGATGTACGGCGGCAAGCACGTCCTCATTGTGTTTGATGACCTCTCCAAGCAGGCTGAGGCCTACCGTGCAGTGTCGCTGCTGCTCCGCCGCCCGCCGGGACGCGAAGCCTACCCGGGCGACGTCTTCTACTTGCACTCCCGCCTGCTGGAGCGTTGTGCCAAGCTCTCCGACGAGCTCGGTGCAGGTTCGATGACCGGCCTGCCGCTCATCGAGACCAAGGCAAACGACGTCTCCGCCTACATCCCGACCAACGTGATCTCCATCACCGATGGCCAGATCTTCCTGCAGTCGGACCTCTTCAACGCCAACCAGCGTCCCGCCGTCGACGTGGGTGTCTCCGTTTCCCGCGTGGGTGGCGCCGCCCAGGTCAAGTCCATGAAGAAGGTCTCCGGTACCTTGAAGCTGGAACTGGCTCAGTACCGCGACATGCAGGCGTTCGCAATGTTCGCGTCGGACCTCGACGCCGCATCGCGCCAGCAGCTGACCCGTGGCGCACGCCTGATGGAACTGCTCAAGCAGGGCCAGTACTCGCCGTTCCCGGTCGAGAACCAGGTCGTCTCCATCTGGGCCGGCACCAACGGGCACCTCGACAACGTTCCGGTTGAGGACATCAACCGCTTCGAGACCGAGTTCCTGGAGCACCTCAAGCACAAGTCCTCCATCCTGACGACGCTGGCCCAGACCAACGTCATGAGCGATGACACTGCAGAAGCACTGAAGACCGCGATCGTGGACTTCAAGAAGGGCTTCTTCGGCGAGGGAGACAACCACCTGGTTGGTGCGGGGCACGAAGAACACGCCCCCATCGACGAGGCACAGGTCGACCAGGAAAAAATCGTCAAGCAGAAGCGCTAGTTTCGCTGGCAGGGACTGCCGGAGCCCACTTAGGTTCCGGCAGTCCCGGCCATCGGGATCTTAGGAAAGGATAAGTATGGGAGCCCAGATCCGGGTCTACCGCCAGAAGATCAGCTCGACGACGTCGATGCGCAAGATCTTCAAGGCGATGGAACTGATCGCTACCTCGCGCATCGGGAAGGCCCGAGCACGCGTAGCAGCTTCACTGCCTTACGCAAACGCCATCACGCGTGCCGTTTCTGCTGTCGCAAGCCAGAGCGAAATCGACCACCCGCTGACCACCGAGCCGGAGCAGATCCGCCGGGCCGCCGTCCTGGTAATCACCTCGGACCGTGGCCTTGCAGGCTCGTACTCCGCAAGCGTGCTCAAGCAGGCGGAAGGCCTCAACGAGCTGCTCGTCGAGGAGGGCAAGGAAGTCAAGTTTTACCTGGTCGGCCGCAAGGCGCAGGCCTACTTCGACTTCCGGAACCGTCCCTACGGGCGTGTTTGGACCGGCGGCACGGATGCGCCGGAGTTTGCCACGGCACAGGAAATCGGCGAGGCATTGCTGTCTGACTTTGCGACGGACTATGCAGAGGGAGGCGTCGACGAGATCCATGTCGTCTACACCCGCTTCAAGTCCATGGTCACCCAGGAGCCGACGGTCATCCGTCTTCTCCCGCTTGAGGTTGTCGAAGAGCAGGCTGCGTCCGAATCGGACCTCCTGCCGCTCTACGAATTCGAGCCGGAAACGGAGCAGGTTCTTGACGCTCTGCTGCCGCGCTACATCGAATCACGCATCTTCGCCGCAATGCTGCAGGCAGCAGCTTCGGAACTCGCTGCCCGCCAGCGGGCAATGAAGTCCGCCGGCGACAACGCCACGGAGCTCATCAAGAAGTTCACGCGTCTGCGCAATACTGCCCGCCAGGCTGAAATTACGCAGGAGCTTTCCGAGATCGTGGCCGGCGCCGACGCGTTGAACGCGTCCTAGCCTTCCAGGTTCGGATCCAGCTGTACCTGCACCAAAGTAAACTTAACCCCAACGCCATCTACTGAGTGAAGTGAGAGAGATGACTGCCACTGCTACCGAACACGTAGCCGCGACGACCGGTGCTACCGGCCGTATTGCACGTGTTATTGGCCCGGTTGTCGACGTCGAATTCCCGGCTGACGCAATCCCCTCGATTTACAACGCACTCACCACCGAGATTACTCTCAACGGTGAGACCAAGACCATTACGTTCGAGGTTGCCCTGCACCTCGGCGACAACGTCATTCGCGCCATCTCCCTGCAGGCGACCGACGGACTTGTCCGCGGCACCGCTGTAGTGGACTCGGGTGCCCCCATCTCCGTTCCCGTCGGCGACGTCGTGAAGGGACACATCTTCAACGTCCTCGGACAGCCGCTGGACGTGGCTGAGTCGGAACTCGGGATCACCGAGCGCTGGCCCATCCACCGCAAGGCTCCTGCCTTCGCGACGCTCGAGGGTTCCACCGAGATGATGGAAACCGGCATCAAGGTCATCGACCTTCTCACCCCGTACATCAAGGGTGGCAAGATCGGTCTGTTCGGCGGTGCCGGCGTCGGCAAGACCGTGCTGATCCAGGAAATGATCACCCGTGTTGCCCGCAACTTCGGCGGCACCTCGGTGTTCGCCGGTGTCGGCGAGCGTACCCGTGAAGGTAACGACCTCTGGGTTGAAATGGAAGAGGCAGGCGTCCTCAAGGACACTGCCCTTGTATTCGGCCAGATGGATGAGCCGCCGGGAACGCGTCTGCGCGTGGCACTGTCCGCCCTGACCATGGCGGAGTACTTCCGCGATGTGCAAAACCAGGACGTGCTGCTCTTCATCGACAACATCTTCCGCTTCACCCAGGCAGGCTCCGAGGTTTCCACCCTCCTCGGCCGCATGCCGTCGGCCGTGGGCTACCAGCCCAACCTGGCTGACGAGATGGGCCTCCTCCAGGAGCGCATCACGTCCACCAAGGGCCACTCGATCACCTCGATGCAGGCCATCTACGTTCCCGCAGATGACTACACCGACCCGGCCCCGGCCACGACCTTCGCACACCTTGACGCGACCACGGAACTTTCCCGTGAAATCGCTTCCCGTGGTCTGTACCCGGCCGTTGACCCGCTGACGTCGACTTCCCGCATCCTGGATCCGCAGTACATCGGCAACGACCACTACAACACGGCCGTCCGCGTCAAGCAGATCCTGCAGAAGAACAAGGAACTCCAGGACATCATCGCCATCCTCGGCGTTGACGAGCTCTCTGAAGAAGACAAGATCGTCGTGTCGCGTGCACGCCGCATCCAGCAGTTCCTCTCGCAGAACACCTACACCGCCAAGCAGTTCACCGGCGTCGAGGGCTCCACCGTGTCCATCAAGGACACCGTTGAAGGCTTCACCGCGATCTGCGACGGCGAACTCGACCACATCGCAGAGCAGGCGTTCTTCAACGTCGGCGGCCTGGATGACGTTGAGCGCCAGTGGGCCAAGATCCAGGAACAGACCAAGTAATATGGCTGAGCTTGAGGTTGAGATTGTCGCAGCGGACCACTTCGTGTGGTCCGGAGCGGCCACGATGGTCAAGGCCCGCACCAGCGATGGTGAAATCGGAATCCTGCCCGGCCACGCGCCCCTGCTGGCGATTCTGGCCGAAGGTGAGCTGGCAATCCAGCCGGTATCCGGTGACCGCATTGCTGTAGTCGTCGACGGCGGGTTCTTCTCCGTCGACAACAACCGGGTCGTCATTGTTGCTGACAACGCCCAAATGGGCGACGCGGCTACTGCGGGGATCCGCTAGCACGACCTTGATGAACGATACTGTTTTTCCGTTCATCGTCCTGGCAACGATCTTTGCGTTGCTGGTACTTGCACTGTGCCTTTCCGGGGTGCGCCGCTTCAATCTGCGGCGTGCCCTGGGCACGGTGGACGCCTCCATTTGCACGGCTGGAAACAGTTGGCAGATGGGGGTTTGTCGTTATCAGGACAACGACCTTGAGTGGTTCCGGCTTGCCTCGCTCAGCATGCGTCCGAAGCACACCTTCCGCCGGAGTTCGCTTGAGCTGATCGGCCGTCGCAAACCCACCGAGTCCGAGCTTGTCAAAGTCCAACCCGACGCCGTGATTGTCGAACTCCGCTACGAAGGGCAGGACATCCTGCTCGCGATGCGGTTCGACGCCTACACCGGGCTCTCATCGTGGCTTGAGGCAGGACCCGTCATCGGCGTCGGCACCTGGCGCTAGCCGCGGTGGACTTCATCGAAGACCTCCGGCTCGTCGACGGGCCGGTGCTGTGGATCGCCTGGACCGCTGGCGCTGCGGGCCTGCTCTACTTCCTTCTGTGGCAGGGCGGACGACGCCCCGTCCCGGTTACCGCCGCCCCCCGCTGGCTGGCTTCCCTGCTCCGCCCCGCCGCAGCCGTCCTGCTTGCCTCCGCGCTGCTGGCCGGAGCGCACTGGGCGATGATCTACCTTTTCGCCGTCTTCCCGGGGGAACTTCCCCGCGAGGTCCTGGCCTGGTCGCTTCCCGCCGTCACGGCGCTGCTGCTCTGGCTGATGGGCCTGTGGCGCCTGTGGCGGCCCACGGGTGCCCGAGCCCCCGGCCGCGGCGAACCCCGGCGTCCCGCCCGGACGACGGCGGTGGCCACGGCCGCCCTGCTCGGCGTCGTCCTGCTCTCCGCCGTCCAGATCAACGGCTACTTTGGCCTTATCCACACGGTGAGTGACCTGACGGGCACCGCCCTGGCGCGGATCCAGCCGTTGGAAGACGGGCTGAAACGCGCCCCCAGGCCCTCCGCCACCGTCAGCCTGAACCAGTGGGACCCGCCGGCCAGCCTGCCCGACGGCGGTGAGCTGCGGCGAGCCGAAATCCCCGGCACCCGTTCGGGGTTCCAGAGCCGCGAGGCCTACCTCTACCTTCCGCCCGCCTACCAGGCCACGCCCCGGCCCGCCCTTCCCGTCCTGGTTCTCTTCGCCGGCCAGCCGGGCGCCCCGGCAGACTGGCTCACCGGCGGGGCACTGCGCAGCCGGATGGACCGGTTCGCCGCAGCGCACCACGGACTGGCTCCGGTGGTGGTCGTCGTGGACCCGAACGGTTCCGCCGCGGGCAACACCCTCTGCATGGACAGCAGGATCGCCCGGGCCGACACCTTCCTCGCCGAGGACGTGCCGGCCTGGATCAACCGGACGCTGGACGTGGACCCGGACCCCAGGCAGTGGGCGGCCGGGGGATTCTCCTTCGGCGCGACCTGCGCGATGCAGATGGTGACCCGTCATCCGGACATCTACAGCTCCGCCCTGGCTTTTTCCAGCGAGCAGGAACCCGCCCTGGCCAAGGAGCGGGAAAAGACCATCGCTGCCTCCTTTGACGGCGACACTGAAGCCTTTGACCGCCAGACACCGTTGCGGCTCATGAGGGAGAACCGCTTCGACGGGCATGCCGTCTACTTTGCCGCCGGCGAGCGGGATCCTGAGTTCATCCGTTACCTGGAGGTCTTGTCCGAGGCCGCGCGCACCGCCGGGTTCACGGTGGAGGCGCGGCTGGTCCCCGGCGCGGGACACTCCTGGGAGACCGGGTCCAAGGGGCTGCCCTCCGGGCTCGACTTCCTGGCGTCCCGCTGGGGCATCCCGCAGTGAGCCCGGCAACACCGGCACGGCAGCGGGGAAGCGGCGCCGCCTCCCTCCGGGGCCTGGGCCGCGAGGGCCTGCGGCAGTCCGCGGGCCATTTGCGGGCCATCCCGTTCACCCTCGCCGTCCTCGCGGCCTTCCTGATCACCGGCGCGGCCACCGGAAGCTTCCTCGCCGGGCCGCCGGAGTCACTCCTGGACCTGGCGTCCGTCAGTGCCCCGGAGCTGAAGGCCGGGCGCTGGTGGTCGATGTTCAGCTCGATGTTCTTCGCCACGAACCTGCTGGCCTACACCTCGGCCGCACTGATGATCCTCCTCCTGCTGGGCCTCGCCGAGCGGCAGCTGGGCACCCGGCGCACGGCCGTTTTCTACTTCGCCGCCCAGTTCGCCGCGGTGACGCTGTTCCTGCTGGTGACACAACTTGCCCGCTACACCGACGACGGCTGGCTCAGCGCGATGGTGGACGCACGGCTCATGGGCCCGTACGCGGCTGTCCTTGCCGTCTCGCTGGCGTCCAGCGGGCTGCTGCCCACGCTGTGGCAGCGGCGGCTTCGCACCGCCGTCGTCTCCGTTTCCCTGATGCTCGTGCTGTACGTGGGGCATGCGGAGACCGTCGTCGGGTTCGCCGGCGCCCTGGCCGGGCTGGCGGCCGGCTGGTGGATCCAGGGCGACAAGGGCACCCTGCACCGGCACCGCTCCACGGGGCGCGAAACCCGCAACCTGCTCGCCCTCACCGTCGCGATCTTCGCCGTCGGACCCATCCTGACCGCCACCGTCCGGACCCCCACCGGGCCGCTGGCGCTGCTGCGCGACGTCGTCCTCAACCCGCTGCCCACGCTGAACCAACTGGAACAGAATTGCGGCGGCACCATCGACGCCACCTGTCTGGAGGCCGGCCGCGCCGGCTTCGCCGGGCCGCTGGGCCTCGCGCTGGCGGTGGTCCCCGTGGTGCTGCTGCTCATCTGCGCCGACGGCATGCGGCACGGACGCCGGCTCGCCCTGCGGATCGCGATCACCCTCCAACTCGCAGTAACCGTCATGGCCGCCGTCTACCTGTCCCTGTTCGCCAGGATTCCGCAGTACGCCAACCGGCCGCACACCGGCGTGATGGGCTCCGGGATTGTCCACGTGCTGCCCCTGGTGGTGGTTCCGCTCGTGCTCGTTGTCCTCCTCGCGGTGAACCGCCGCCAGTTCCGCGTCGAGACCAGTCCCCGGGCGCGCCGGGCCCTCGCCGCGGTTGTCGGCGGCACCTGGCTCGTGCTGGCGTCCCTCTACACCGGCGTCTGGCTGGCCGCCGGCGGCATGGACCGGGACGGCGGCCTGCTGGGCCTGGCCGCCGAGCTCTCCCGCCAGTACCTGCCGCTGCCCATCCCCGGAATTTACAGCCGCGTCTTCCAGGACCGCGACGCCCTCGAGGCCTTCCTCTTCGCCGCCTCCGGCATCATTTTCTGGGCGGTCGCCCTGGCTGCCGTCTGGCTGGTTCTGCAGCGCCGGCTGCACCCGACCGACGCAGGGGCGGGCGACCGCGATGTGGCCCGCAGCCTGATCCGCCAGGGCGGCGACTCCCTGTCCTGGATGGCGCTGTGGGAGCCCAACAAATACTGGTTCGCTCCGGCGGGCCGCGGGGGAGTGGCCTACCAGCAGCATGGGAACGTCGCGCTGACGCTGGCCGGGCCCTTTGGCCCGGCGGAGTTCCACGAGGAAACCGCGGCGGGCTTCGTCCGGTACTGCGCCGAGCATGCCCTCATTCCCTGCTTCTACTCCTGCACGGACGAGCTGTGGCCGCTGCTGGAGGGCCGGGGGTTCCGGCGGGTGGCGGTGGCCCAGGAGACCCGGCTGGCCGTGCGCTCACTTGAGTTCAAGGGAAAGGACTGGCAGAACGTCCGGACCGCCCTGAACCGGGCCAAGAAATCCGGGGTGCACGCGGTGTGGGGCCGTTACACCGACTTCGCGCCTTCGGTGCGCGCCCAGCTGAGCGAGGTCTCGGAGGAGTGGGCCGCCCAGAAGTCCGTCCCGGAGATGGGCTTCACGCTCGGCGGCATCGATGAGCTTGAGGACCCGGAGGTGCTCTGCTGCCTCGCGGTGGACGCCGAGGGGCAGGTCCAGGGCGTCACCAGCTGGCTGCCGGTGTACGAGGAGGGCCGCCTCGTAAGCTGGACGCTGGACTTCATGCGCCGGCGCGGCGATGCTTTCCCCGGCGTCATGGAATTCCTGATCGCCTCGGCGGTGCAGGAGCTCCGGAGCTCGGTGGAAGTTATCTCCCTGTCCGGATCCCCGCTGGCGAAGGATGAGGCCACGGTGGCGGATGCTGCCGGCGATGAGCCCGGCCCCGAGGCGCTGGCCAGAATCCTCGACGTCGTCGGGAAAGCGCTCGAGCCCGTGTACGGCTTCCGTTCGCTGGCTACGTTCAAGTCCCGTTTCAAGCCCGACTACCGGACGCTGTACCTGTATTACCAGGACCCGCTGCAGCTGCCGGCGATGGGCCGTGCGCTGAGCCGGGCCTATCTGCCGGGCCTGTCCGTGCGGCAAAGTGCGCGGCTGCTGAGGACCCTCGTGCGCTGAAGCAAAAAAAATGGTCCCCGGCGTGGAGCCGGGGACCATCTCTTGCGCGGAGGCTGCCGTAGGCAGTTCCGCTGCGGGGGTGCTAGACCAGCGTCACGCCGGTAGCCTGGGGGCCCTTGGCGCCCTGGCCGATTTCGAACTGAACGCGAGCGTTCTCGTCGAGGGTCTTGAAGCCACCGGTCTGGATCTCGGAGTAGTGAACGAAGACATCGCCATCGGAGTCATCCGGGGTGATGAAGCCGAAGCCCTTTTCAGCGTTGAACCACTTGACGGTTCCCTGTGCCATGTAAATCTCCTCATTGTGGATCTTGATGAAGACCGGCACACTTCGTGCCGGTCCTGGTCACTCCGCGAGAAGATCCCTGGCTGTGGGACCGGATTAACCGGACTTCGGCGGCAGGAGCTTCACGCTCGCAACATGTCTTGCGAGCATGAAAAAACACCTACACAAAGACTGGTATAAGAATTTCATGTCAGTTGCGTCAGGTCAACGGGGCCGGCAAACAATTGGCATAAAATTTGTACAAAGTATCGATGAACGATTTCAACGCGGATTACCGCCGCCGCTTATGCAGGGACGAACTGTTCTAAAGCCACAATGGACCATGGCTACAGCGCTCATTTTGTTAAATGGACTTCCTGGCTCAGGTAAGACCACATTCAGAAGAGCCGGGATTCGACGTCGTCGACGCCGCGCATGGCGTCGTAGTCGAGGGTGACGCAGTCAATACCGCGGTCATTTGCCAGGACCTTGGCCTGGGGTTTGATCTGCTGGGCGGCGAAGATCCCGCGGACCGGAGCCAGGAGGGGGTCGCGGTTGAGCAGTTCGAGGTAGCGGGTGAGCTGTTCGACGCCGTCGATGTCACCGCGGCGCTTGAGCTCGATGGCCACGGTGGCGCCCTTGGCGTCCCTGGCAAGGATGTCCACCGGGCCGATGGCGGTGAAGTACTCGCGGCGGATGAGGGAGAAACCGGCGCCGAGGAGTTCGATCTGGTCGGCCAGCAGCCGCTGCAGGTCCGCCTCCACTCCGTCCTTGATCAGCCCGGGGTCCTGGCCGAGCTCATGGGAGGTGTCATGCAACTGCTCATGGATGTTGATGATCAGCCGGTCGTCGGTTTTGGCCGACTGGACGGTCCACTGTTCAACCACGCCGATTTCGACGTCGACCTCGTCCGGGGTGGAGACGCGCAGGGACGCCGGGGGGCTCATCCAGTTCAGCGGCTTGTAGGATCCGCCGTCCGAGTGGACCAAAACGGAACCGTCGGCCTTGACCAGCAGGAGCCGGGTGGCGAGCGGGAGATGGGCTTTGAGCCGGCCGACATAATCAACGGAGCAACGGGCTATGACTAAACGCACCCGGTCAACACTACCGTCTGCGGGGACAGCGGGCACCCGGACTGGGGCAGAATGGAACCATGCCCCGCTCCAACCGCCCCCGCCGAGCCGTGTCAGGACGAGCCGGCTCAGGCAAAGCCGCCAAGCCCGGAGTCAAGGGCGGGCCGGTGCCGGAGCTGGACCTGGAGCGCGCACGCTCGGGCTTCGCGCGGCGGGAGAGCGCGCCGGACGGCGAGTGGTCGGTCCGGCCCGTGACCGCAGGCCGTGCGGAGAAGACCTATATCTGTCCGGGCTGCTCGACGGCGGTGCTGCCCGGCGTGGCCCACCTCGTCGTCTGGTCCGAGGACCATCTTTTCGGGGCTGCCGCGGGTCTCGCGGAGCGGCGGCACTGGCACACCAACTGCTGGACCTCACGCAGCTACCGGTACCGCTGAGTGCCGGCACGGACAGCTTTGCCGGCGGCTTTCGCTAAGCTGGACGCATGAGTTTTGACCCGGCGTCGTACGTCTTCAGCCAGCCTTCCGCACCGACCGCGATCCGAGCCTCCACCGTTCTCCCGGCCCGCCGGGAGAACGTGGAGCTCCGCACCAGTGACGGACACAAACTCGTCGGGGAGCTGGCGCTCCCGGAGTCCGGCGAGGTGAAGGCCACCCTGATCACGCTGCATCCGCTGCCCACCCACGGCGGCTTCATGGACTCGCACGTCTACCGGAAGGCCTCCTACCGGCTGCCCGCCCTGGCCGGAATCGCCGTGCTCCGGTTCAACACCCGAGGCACCGGATCACCGCGGGGAACTTCCGAGGGAGCATTCGAGGAGGGCATCGGCGAACGCCTCGACGTCGAGGCGGCGGTGCAGTTCGCCGTCGACCGGGGCCTGCCGAACCGCTGGCTGGTGGGCTGGTCCTTCGGCACCGAACTCGCGCTGATGTACGGGGCGTCGGAACCGGTGGCCTCCGAGGTGGAAGGTGCCATCCTGCTCTCGCCCCCGCTGCACCGGGCCACGGATCTGCACCTCAAGGAGTGGGCAGCCTCCGGCAAGCCGCTTAAGGTTCTGGTTCCCGAGCTTGACGATTACCTCCAGCCGGCCGAGGCCGCGGAGCGCTTCGGGGCGGTGCCCCAGGCCCGCGTCGTGGGCGTGGACGGAGCCAAGCACCTGTGGGTGGGGGAGAAGTACGCCGGCCGGGTGCTCAACGAGATTGTCGACGAAGTGCTGCCGGGCGGTGCCGGCGCCGCCGGGACTGAACTGCCGCAGGAATGGGACGGTCCGGTGGCCACGGCGCACGCCTGAGGGCCCCTGCCTTTCCGCTACGGAAAAGGACAGCCGCTACGTGGATCCACGCAGCGGCTGTCCTTTTCTGTAGCGGAAATGTCAGTGCTTGTCAGTGCTTGTCCTGGCGGACGATGAAGATTTCCTTGATCAGGAGCATGATGGCGGCCGCGGTGGGGATGGCGATCAGCGCGCCCAGGACACCGAGCAGGCTGCCGCCGGCGATCACCGAGATGACTGCGACGGCGCCGGGAACTGCGACGGCCTTCTGCATGATGCGCGGAGAGATGAAGTAGGCCTCGAACTGCAGGTAGGCGAAGTAGCAGATGGCATAGACGACGGCGGTCTGCCAGCCCGCCGTGAGGGCGATCAGCGTGACGATGACACCGGCAATCAGCCCGCCAACCAGCGGAATGAAGGCCAGCAGGGCAACCACGAAGGCCAGCAGTACGGCGAACGGGACGCCGATCACCGTCATCACGATGAACGCGAACGTTGCGTTCACGAGGGCGACGACGGCCTGGCCGATCACGTAGTTGCCCACCGATCCGGTGATTTCCTCGGACAGGGCCTCGACCCTGGCCCGGCGGGACCGCGGGGCCAGGCGGTAGCCCCACTTCTTCATGGCCGGCAGGGCGGCGAGGAAGTAAAGGCTCAGCACCAGCACGATCAGGGCGCCAAACAGTCCGTTCGCCACGGTGGAGCCGAAGCCGACGACACCGCCGAAGATGCCACCCATCGCCTCCGGGTCGTTGACGAACTTCTCCAGCTCCTGGGTGATGCGTTCGCGCACCCCGTACTGGTTGTCGATGCTGCGGAAGAAGTCGGAGTTAATGAAGTCCGTGATCCAGCGCGGCGCCTCCTCGACGATCTGGGTGACCTGCTGGACGATCGTGGGGATCAGCGTGGCGAAGAAGGCTGCGACGCCCAGGGCCAGGGTGGAAACCGCGACCACAATGCCCGCGGCGCGGGGGAGCTTCTTTCCCTCGAGCCAGCGCACCACCGGGTCCAGGCCCAGGGCGATGAAGAGCGCCGCCACGATCCAGAGGATCAGCTGGGTGGTGTTGGAGCCGATCCAGTAGACCAGCAGGGCCACGCCGACGCCAACCGTCCCCATAAACCCGACGTAGAGGGGGTGTTGGGAGGACATCCGCGGGCCGGGATTGCCGAAGCGGGTGCCCTTCTCGGTCTCGGGCGTCGTCTCGTCGTCCTCCTGCTCCGGGGGCATCTCGAAGCGGAGCCGCGGCTGGGCCCCAGGAAGGGGCTGGCGCAAGCGGTGGGCCATCGAGTTCAGCATCCCGGCCAGGGCCGCGCGGCGGGGGGGAACCTGCTCCTGCGGACTGCCCACCGTGCTGCCGGATTCCTGGTCTTCTTCCGGTCCTGTGGGGGACGAGTCCGTGTGTCCTGTCACTGCGTTGAAAGCCCTTTATTCTCTGTATATCCCCGGCGGAGACGCTGCGTCGGCCCCAGTGTGATGATCAACGCAAACACTATCAGCAGGCTTGTTATGGCGCCCTTTAAGGCTGCTGCGCAGAACCCGGGAGGGGTTGACAAACAGCCCGATCTGACTCTGTGGTAACAAAACGGTTACTATTGAAGCTAAGTGTCCGCTGATGATAGGTAATATTTTGCGTTTCAAGACTGCAGTTGCACTAGTGCTGCTGGGCCTCCTGACACTGCTGGCCGGTATCGGCCAGAAGACATTCTGGGCTCCGCCGGAGACCGTGACCGCCACCGCCCCCTCAGGTGCCACCGCCGCTCCGCTGACCGTTTTCGACGAGAAGCTCCGTACCCTGCACGACGGCACCGTGACGATCAACGTCAAAGGCGAGGGCAGCTTTATGCTGGCCGCGGGCCGCCCTGACGACGTCGACGCCTGGGTCGGCGCCACCGCGCACAACACCGTCTCCGGCGTGACCGAGAACGGCAAAGCACTGCAGTTGACCCACGCTGACGGGGAACCCACCGCGCCCTCGCCGGCCGGCTCGGACCTGTGGGTCAGCACGGAGAACGCCAGCGGCGAGCTGAAGTACAACTGGACCCCGCCGGCCGACGGCGACTGGGCGCTGCTGCTCGCGACGGACGGCACCAAGCCGGCCCCGAGCTCAATCACCATGACCTTCCCGAACGACACCTCCACTCCGTGGGCCATTCCCCTGATGGTCATCGGCGGCCTGCTGATCCTGGCCGGCGCCGTGCTGCTGGTGCTCAAGCCCAAGTCCGGCTCCCGCCCCGGAACAGACGGTGCCGGTTCCGGCAGCGGCACTTCCGGCAGCGGCACTTCCGGCAGCGGCGCATCGGCCGTTGATTCCAAGGGCGCTGCCCCCCGGGCCTCCGAAGAAGCCAGCACCGCCCCGAAGAACGCCTCAGAGCAGTCCATCGCAGCACCGGCCTCCGCGGCGCAGCGCCTGCGGCGCTCCGGAGCGGTCGTGGCCGTGCTGACAGCCACTGCCGTCGCCGGCAGCGGCGTGGCGGCCCAGGCGACTCAGACGCCCGCCCCGTCACCGAGCACTTCTTCTGCCGCGGCGGAGCAGGCTCCGGCTTCGCCGGTCGTGGTTGATGCCCAGTTCCGCCGCATCCTTGAACAGGTTGCCAGCGCGGTCGACGCCGGAGACGCGGCCAAGGACGCCAGCAAGCTGGAGCCGCGCATGGCCGGACCCGAACTCGAGGTCCGCACGCAGAACTATAAGATCCGCTCCCAGGTCGGCTCGTACGAGCCCCGGATGCCGGTGCGTGCCACCAAGCTCCTCACCACCGTGGTCACCGAACAGCGCAGCTGGCCGCGCACGGTCATGGCGGTTACCCAGGGCGAGGGCAACGTCGTTCCGCAGCTGCTCACCCTGACCCAGGCCTCGCCGCGGGACAACTACAAGCTGGTCCTCACCACGCCGCTGCAGCCGGGAACGACCTTCCCGGGGATCGCCCGCGGCGGTACCGAGACCCTGGCTCCTGCCGACAAGTCGGGTCTGCCCTACAGCGGCGAGGAAGCGCTGGGCGCCCTGGGTGACCGGCTGAACTCCGCCGAATCCGCGTTCAAGGACAAGGTGGCCGAGGGCGAGTCCTCCCCGTATATCGCGGACACTCTGGCCTACCAGGCGGATGTGGTCAGCTCGGGCGTCAACGGCGTCTTCTCCTTCACCCACAAGATGGTCCCGGAGAGTGTTGTGGTGTTCCGGACTGCCGACGGCGGGGCACTGGCCCTGGGCCGCCTGGACTTCGCCTTCGACGGCACCCCCAAGGCCGCCGGCGACAAGCTGACGATCGGTGACGACGCAGCGGCCCTGGCCGGCGGCAAGGAGACCAGCACCGGCATGGTGCTGAACTTCGCCGAGTCCGTGGCCGTCTACATCCCGCCGGCCGGTTCCCAGGACCCGATGAAACTCGTGGCCGCCACCCGTGGCCTCGTGGGAGCCAGCTTCAAGTAGGCCGGCCGCAAGCAGCGCTGACACCAGCAGCCCAGGCACCAGCATTGCTGGCAGTACGGGCGGCAACAGAAAAGACCTGGCCACGGGGCCGGGTCTTTTCTGTTGCCCGGGCGCCTTCGGGTGGCACCGGCCCGGGCTGATATGGCTAGAGTGGAACCATGACTTCGCCAGCTTCCCGTCCGGTCCCGCCAGCTGCCGCCAACCCGCTCAACCTGCGGGGTGCGGTCGACCTGTCCTCCCTGAAACAGCGTCCCGCGGCACCAGCCGCGCCCGGCGCCGCCGGCACGCCAGCGGTTCCCGGGGCCCCTGCCGCGGGTACCGGCGACGCGGAACAACCCGCCCGTGCGCTCCGGGTTGATATCACCGAGGCAAACTTCCAGGAACTCGTGGAGCTGTCCGCACAGGTCCCGGTCGTTGTCGCGCTTTGGGCGGCTTACTCGCCCGGCTCCGCCGAAGTGGTGGACGTCCTCGAACGGATCGTGGACAGCTATGCGGGCCGGCTGGTCCTTGGCGCCGCCGACGTCGAAGTGTTCCCGCAGCTTGCCCAGGCGTTCCAGGTGCAGGCCGTTCCCACCGCTGTGGCCCTCGTCAAGGGCCAGCCGATACCCCTTTTCCAGGGCGGTGCCGAGGAACCGCAGGTCCGCAGCCTCCTGGACGAACTGCTCAAGGTCGCTGCCACCAACGGCGTGACCGGACAAATCGGCGCGGGCGGACCCGGCGCCGCCGAGCAGGAGGCTCCGCCGCTGCCGCCCCTGCACCAGAAGGCGTTCGACGCCATCGAGGCCGGGGATTACGCCGCGGCCGCGGACGCCTACCGCCAGGCCCTTCTCGAAATGCCCGCCGACGTCGAGGCCAAGGCCGGACTCGCGCAGGTGGAGCTGATGGGCCGGCTCCAGCCGCTCTCCGCCGCGGACACCGAGGCGCTGCGCCAGCAAGCCGCCACCGAACCGGACAACCTGGAGGCCCAGCTCAGCGTGGCCGACCTGGACGTCGCCGGCGGACACGTGGAGGACGGCCTCGGCCGGATCGTCGCGTTCATCGGCCGGAACTTCGGCCCGGAGCGGGAAACGGCACGGGTCCGGCTGCTGGAACTGTTCGACGTCGTCGGCACCGGCGATGACCGGGTGGCGAAGGCGCGCCAGAACCTCGCGCGGGTGCTCTTCTAGTGGGCTCCGCCCTCTTCACGCCGTTGGACCTGCGGTCCCTGCACCTGCAGCACCGCGGCTGGGTGTCTCCCATGTGCCAGTACAGCTGCGGGCCGGAAACCGGGGAGGGCGTGCCCAACGACTGGCACCTGATGCATCTGGGTTCCTTCGCCACCGGCGGGGCAGCCCTGATCCTCACCGAGGCCGCCGCCGTAAACGCCGCCGGACGGATCAGCCCGCGGGACGCCGGGCTCTACAACGACGACCAGACGGCAGCCTGGGAACGGATCACCTCCTTTGTGCACCGCCACGGCACCGCGGACACCAGGATCGGTACCCAGCTGGCGCATGCCGGCCGGAAGGCCTCCTCCTACTGGCCCTTCTCCGGAAAGCAGGGCACCGTGCCTGCCGACGACGGCGGCTGGCCCACCGTCGGCCCCGGCACCGGAGCCTTTGACGGCTACGAGGCCCCTTCGGCGATGACGGAAGGGGAAATCAACGGCGTCATCGAGGATTTCGCTGCCGCCGCGGTCCGGGCCGTCGGAGCCGGATTCGACACGATCGAAATCCACGGCGCCCACGGTTACCTCCTGCACCAGTTCCAGAGTCCGCTCGTCAACGACCGCACCGACCGCTGGGGCGGCGACGAGACCGGCCGGAACCGGCTGACCCTCGCCGTGGTCGATGCCGTGCGCGATGTCATTCCCGACTCCATGCCGCTGCTGCTCCGGATCTCGGCGTCCGACTGGGCCGAGGGTGGCATCGACGCCGAGGCCTCGGTACGGATGGCCAGGGCGGCTTCGGACCACGGAGTGGACCTCGTGGACGTCTCCAGCGGCGGGGCTGTTGCCTACCAGCAGATCCCGGTGGGACCGGGCTACCAGACCGGGTTTGCCGCCCGGATCCGACGGGAAACCGGCGTTAAGACCGGCACCGTGGGGCTGCTGACCTCGGCCGGCCAGGCCGAGCATGCCGTCGCGACCGGCCAGGCTGATGGTGTCTTTATCGCCCGTGCAGCCCTCCGGGATCCGCACTGGTGGCTGCGGGCTGCCTTCGAACTGGGCCATGAGCTGGCGTGGCCGCCACAGTACGAACGGGCCATTCCCCGCCACTCCTTCTAACAGGCCTTCTGGCTGAGAGAGAGCTCCGCCGGCAGGGGTACGCCTTGCGGACGATCCCTTCCACCAACCCGGGCGGTTAGTCTAACGACATGACTTTCCAGCAACCGCATCCGCCTGCCCCCGAAAACCAGACGGGCCAGGCTGTTCCCGCACTGTCACTGCGGGGTCTCGCCAAGCGCTTTGGCGACAAAATCGCCGTCGACGGTCTCAGCCTGGACGTTCCGGCGGGTTCCTTCTACGGGATCGTCGGCCCGAACGGCGCCGGCAAGACCACAACGCTGTCTATGGCCACCGGTCTGCTGCGGCCCGAGTTCGGCACGGCGTTCGTGCACGGCGTGGATGTCTGGCAGCGGCCGCTGGAGGCCAAGAAGCTGATGGGCATCCTCCCGGACGGCGTCAGGCTCTTCGACCGGCTGACCGGCGAGCAACTGGTGAGCTACGCCGGCCTGCTGCGCGGCATGGAAAAAGACGTGGTGGCCGCGCGCGTCAAGGAACTGCTCGCCGCCCTGGACCTTAGCCCGGATGCCGGAACGCTGGTGGTGGACTACTCCGCCGGCATGACCAAGAAGATCGCCCTCGCCTCGGCGCTGATCCACGCGCCCCGGCTCCTGGTCCTGGACGAGCCGTTCGAATCCGTGGATCCCGTATCGGCAGCCAACATCCGCGACATCCTGGACCGCTATGTGGCGTCCGGCGGTACCGTCATTGTCTCCAGCCACGTTATGGACCTGGTCCAGCGGATGTGCGACCACGTGGCGGTCGTCGCCGCCGGGCGGGTCCTTGCCGCCGGGACGGTGGACGCCGTCCGTGCGGGGGAGTCCCTCGAAGACCGCTTCGTCCAGCTGGTCGGCGGGCGCAACCACACGGAGGGGCTGGAATGGTTGCGCACCTTCTAAGGCTCAAACTGACCCTGCTGCGCAACAGCGTCCGGCGCAGCCCGTGGCAGCTGGTGGGCCTGGGTATCGGCACGCTGTATGCGCTGGGGCTCGTGGTGCTCGGCATCACCGGGCTGCAGTTCCTCCGCGGGGCGGAAGCCGGTGTGGCGCAGACGGTCGTTGTGCTGGGCGGCGCCGCGGCGCTGCTGGGCTGGGCCGTTATCCCGGTCGCTGCCTCCGCCGCGGACCTGACCCTGGACCCGGCACGGTTCACCACCTTCGCCGTGCCGATGCCGCAGCTGCTGACCGGCCTGGCCCTCGGCGGGCTGATCGGAATCCCGGGCACGGCGACCACACTAGTGGCGCTGGGGACCGTCGGGACCTGGTCCCGGAACCTGCCCGGTGCGGCCGGTGCCCTGATCGGGGCGGTCCTCGGTGTGCTGAGTTGTATTGTGCTGTCCAAAGTGGTCACCACTGCCACTGCAGGGCTGGCGAGTTCCCGCCGGTTCAAGGACGCCAGCGCCGTGATTTTCCTGATTCCGCTGGTCCTGATGGGGCCGATCGTGGCGGGTGTCGCCGAGGGGATCAGGAGCTCCGGGGACTTCCTGACCGGACTTGCCAGGACGCTGTCCTGGACCCCGGCCGGGGCCGCGTGGTCCCTCGGCGGCGAACTGGCCGCGGGCAACTACGGCGCCGCGGCGCTCAAGTTACTGATCGCGCTGGCTACGCTGGCCGGGCTCGCTCTCTGCTGGAAGCTCCTGCTGCAGCGGGCGCTGGTGACGCCGCCGTACGCCGGCGCGTCCAGGAAAAAAGCCGGCGGGCTGGGTTTCTTTGGGCTGTTTCCGGCGACGCCGACGGGCGCGGTGGCGGCGCGGTCGTTGAGCTACTGGCTCCGGGACCCGCGCTACGCGGGCGCCCTGGTCGTGGTGCCGCTGCTGCCGGTGCTGCTCCTGTTCCAGGCCGCCCAGACCGGATCCTACGGAATGCTCCTCTTCATCGGCCCGCTGACCGCGTTCCTGCTGGCCTGGTCCATCTCAACGGATGTCTCCTACGACAACACCGCCTTCGCGCTGCACCTCTCTACGGGAGTGAGGGGGGTCCACGACCGGCTGGGCCGTGCCGTGGCGTGCCTGGTCTTTGCCCTGCCGGCGGTGCTGGCGCTCAGCATCCTGCCGTTCCTGATCGGCGCGGACTGGCAGCTCCTGCCCGGGGTGCTCGGATTGTCCCTCGGTGTCCTGTTCAGCGGGATGGGACTGTCCTCGGTGGTCTCGGCCCGCTACACCGTCGCCGTGCCGCTGCCCGGGGACAGTCCCTTCAAAAAGCCGCCGGGCAATGTGGCACAGACCATGGCGGTGCAATTCGGCGGCATGGGCGTCCTGCTCCTGCTCGTGGCCCCCGAGATGGTGCTGCTGGTGGCACAGTTCGTCACCGGCAGCGTGGTCCCCGGCTGGATCAACCTGGTCCTCGGCCCCGTCCTGGGGCTCGCGTTGTTCGCCGGCGGGGTCCGGCTGGGCGGGAAATGGCTCGACGCCCGGGGGCCGGAACTGCTGGCCCAGCTGGCCGTCAACCGCTGACGCGGGCGCGGTGGCCGGGACTGGGATACCCTGCCCCTAAGGCACATCCGGCCGCGGGCACGGCACAGGCCGCGGGCAAGGCAAGGACAAAGGCAGGGCCATGGAAGTCGTCATTCTCTCCGGGAGTAAACCGATTGCCGCCCTCGCGGCGGAAGCGATCGGGGCGCTGCTCCAGCGCAGGCCCGACGCCGTCCTGGGCCTGGCAACAGGTTCATCCCCGCTGCCGGTGTACAACGAGCTGGCACTGCGGCACGAGCGGGACGGCCTGGACTTCGGCCAGGTGCGCGGCTTCGCCCTCGACGAGTATGTGGGGCTGCCGTCCGGCCACCCGGAGTCCTACCGGGAGGTGATCAGGCGGGAGTTCACCGAGCGCGTGAACATCAACCCTGCGAATGTCCTGGGGCCGGACGGCTCCGCCGCGGACATCCCGGCCGCCTGCCGGTCCTTCGAGGACGCCCTGCGCGGGGCCGGGGGAGTGGACCTGCAACTGCTGGGCGTGGGCACGGACGGCCACATCGGGTTCAACGAGCCCGGTTCGTCCCTTGCCTCGCGGACCCGGATCAAGACGCTGATCGAGCAGACACGCCGGGACAATGCACGGTTCTTCGGGAGCCTGTCCAAGGTTCCGCACCACGTCCTGACGCAGGGACTGGGAACCATCCTGGAGGCCCGGCATGTGATCCTCATCGCCACCCGCGCGCAGAAGGCCCAGGCGGTCCGCGACCTCGTGGAAGGACCGGTCGCCGCCATCTGTCCGGCGTCCGTCCTGCAGCTGCACCCGCACGCCACGATCCTGCTGGACGAGGCGGCGGCATCCTCGCTGCGGCTCGCCGACTACTACCGGCACAGCTATGAGAACAAGCCGTCGTGGCAGGGTCTGTAGGGCGCCCTTTTCGCGATGAAGCCGCCATGCCGCCGCCCGTCCGTCGCACCACCGACCGATCCAGCGGCTAAGATGGGTCTCATGAACAGCATGACCGATCCTCTCGAAAACGACCCGATGCGCGAGCTCTCCGGAGCCGGGACGTCGACGGCCACGATCGAGCGCGAGGAACTGCGCCAGGAAGTGGAACCCGGTGACCGGGAACGCTTCTCGCACTATGTGCGCAAGGAAAAGATCATGGAATCCGCACTGTCCGGCGAGCCTGTCATCGCCCTGTGCGGCAAGGTCTGGACGCCGGGCCGCGATCCGAAGAAGTTCCCCGTCTGCCCCGAATGCAAAGAGGTCTACGACGGCCTCCGCCCGGGCAAAGACGGCGGCAAGGGTTCCGGCGACAAGTAGCGCGGCCACACAAAGCGGCGACGCCAGAGTCTTGCGCGCCCCCGCGCCCGGTTTCTCAGCCGCGCCGCGGTGCGCCGGGGACCCCTGTTCTCCCGGTGAATGATGCCCGGCCCATGCTGGCCGGTGATTGCTTACGGTTCATCCGAAAAGATTGGTGTTTTTGTGCTTATTTGGGTTTCTCCGGCAGCGGCAGCAGTGCGCGGAATGGAGGGCACCTAAGTGACAGAGACACTCTTTGGCGGACCCGTGCTGCCTCCCGCGTATCCCGAGCGGGCAGCCTGGGGCACCGCGCCGAAGCTCCGTGCCTGGCAGCAGGAAGCGCTGGACAGCTACTTCACCACCCATCCGAAGGACTTCCTGGCGGTTGCTACGCCCGGCGCCGGCAAAACAACCTTCGCGCTGCGGGTGGCCTCCATGCTGATCGAGGCCAACGTCGTCAACCGCGTCACCATCGTGGCGCCCACGGACCACCTGAAACGGCAGTGGGCCGACGCCGCCGCGAGGGTGGGCATCGCCATCGATCCGAACTTCAAGAACGCCGACGGCCAGCACGGCCGCGGCTTCATCGGCGTCGCGGTCACCTACGCGCAGGTGGCGAGCAAACCGATGCTGCACCGGGCCAAGACCGAGGCCGCCCGCACGCTGGTCATCCTCGACGAAATCCACCACGGCGGCGAGGCCCTCTCGTGGGGCGACGGGCTCCGCGAAGCCTTTGAGCCCGCAGCACGCCGGCTCTCGCTGACGGGTACGCCATTCCGTTCCGACACCTCGCCGATCCCGTTCGTGGAATACGCCGAGGACCGGGACGGGATCCGGCGGTCCAAAGCGGACTACACGTACGGTTATGGCAAGGCGCTCCGGGACCACGTGGTCCGTCCCGTCATGTTCATGGCCTACTCCGGGCAGATGCGCTGGCGCACCAGCGGCGGCGAGGAGATGGCCGCCTCGCTCGGCGAGTCGGCGGTCACCAAGGACGTCACGTCCCAGGCGTGGCGGACCGCGCTGAATCCCGCGGGTGAATGGATCCCGGCGGTGCTCGCCGGGGCGGACAAGCGCCTCAGTGAGGTGCGCCGGACCGTTCCCGACGCCGGCGGGCTGGTCATCGCAACCGACCACGAGGACGCGCGTGCCTACGCCGGCCAGCTGAAGAGGATCACGGGCGAGTCACCCACGGTGATTCTCTCCGACGACGCGAAGGCCTCCAGCAAGATCGAGGAGTTCACCGCCAGCGAGAAGCGCTGGATGGTGGCCGTGCGCATGGTTTCCGAAGGCGTGGACGTGCCGCGGCTCTCCGTGGGGGTGTACGCGACGTCCACCGCCACGCCACTGTTCTTCGCCCAGGCCGTGGGGCGCTTCGTGCGCGCCCGGAAACGCGGCGAGACGGCGTCGGTCTTCCTGCCCTCCGTGCCGCAGCTGATGGCGCTGGCGAACTCCATGGAGGCCGAGCGCGACCACGCCCTGGACCGCCCGGAGAAGGAGGACGGCGACGGTCTCTTCAACCCCGAAGACTCGCTCATGGACGAGGCGAACCGCGAGGAGAAAGCGTCCGATTCGCTGACGAAGGGCAAGTTTGAGGCCCTGGATTCGCAGGCGTCCTTTGACCGCGTGCTGTTCGACGGCGGCGAGTTCGGCACCGGTGGCGAAGTGGGCTCGGAGGACGAGCTCGACTTCCTCGGGATTCCCGGCCTGCTCGACGCCGAACAGGTCGGCACGCTGCTGCGCCAGCGACAGCACGAGCAGCTCAGCCGCAAGAACGCGCGCGCCCCGCAGGGTGCGGTTTCCGCTGCGGTACCGGCCGTGCCGGACCACCGGATGCTGATGGACCTGCGCACCGAACTGGCGAAGAATGTCGCGGCCTGGTCGGCGCGCACGGGCACGCCGCACGGCGTCATCCACACCAAGCTCAGGACGGTCTGTGGCGGCCCGGCGGTGGCCCAGGCCAACGAGGAGCAGTTGCAGACCCGCTTGCGGAAACTTCAGGACTGGTTCATCGGCCGGAAGTAGCCGCCGGACACACTAAGGGACCGGGGCCCGGACTGTTCAGTCCAGGCCCCGGTCCCTTTTTGTGCGGCTTGTCGCGAGTTCCCGGCGATGAGGGTGAAGCGCTACTGGCCGCCCGCGCCGCAGAGCTCGCTGAGGGTCTGGCCGGCGGCGGTGTAGCTGGCCTGCATCTCCTGCAGCTTCGCGGAGTCCGGGTTTTCCTTCGCCGACTCGTCCAGGAATTCGATGATGGAGTGCAGGGGCGCCTGGAGTTCCTCGGACGCGGTGGCCTCGATGGGCCGGAGGCGGTTGCCGAGGCGGATCATCCCGGCCCGGTCCTCGTTGGACGTCGGACCCGCGCCGACGGTCTGGATCCGGGCGCAGGTTTCCTCGGTGGTGTCTTGAGGGGTGGCCGAGCAGCCGGCAGCGCCGAGCAGGGCCCCGGCAGCGATCAGGACGGTCAGGGTCTTCTTCATGGTGTACTCCGGGGTTTTACGGGTCAGACGTTATTGGCAAGGATTCCGAGTCTACTGCGAGGCCGCTGCTTTCCCGTCAGCGGTCCGGCCAGGGAGACGCCAGCGCGTCAGGCGATGTCGACGCCGCCGAGTTCCATCTCCGCGATGGCGTCGTCCAGATCCTCGGCGACCCCCACGGTCAGATCCCGCAGCACGGTGACGGAGTAGCCGGCCTGCACGCCGTCCAGCGCGGTCGCTTTGACGCAGTGGTCCGTGGCGATCCCGACGACCACGACGTCCTCGACGTCGTGGCTCTGCAGCCAGTCGTCGAGCCCGATCGCGTCCTCGCCGGCGGCGGGGTCACTGGCGGCAAAGTCACTGCCGGCGGCCTCGCCGTCGGCAGCCCCGGCTCCGCTGCCGGAAGAACCTCCGGCGACCGGCATGGCGCCGGGCTTCCGGTCCCCGGTGGGAACGGCGTCGTCGGGCGCGAGCAGACCTTCAAAGCCCGAGTAGGCCGCGGTGTACTGGCCCTTGCGGAAGTAGGCCTGGATGTATTCGGTGTCGAGGTCCGGATGGAGCTCGGCACCGCGGGTTCCGGCCACGCAGTGCTTCGGCCAGCTGTCGACGAAGTCCGGGCTGTCCGAGAAGTGCGCGCCCGGATCGATGTGCCAGTCCTGGGTCGCCACGACGTGGTCGAACTGGCCATGGTGTGCGTCCACGTACTCGCTGATGGCACCGGCGAGCTCCGCCCCGC
The DNA here is from genome assembly GCF_059383555.1 of Pseudarthrobacter sp. MDT1-56. Lineage (NCBI taxonomy): Bacteria > Bacillati > Actinomycetota > Actinomycetes > Micrococcales > Micrococcaceae > Pseudarthrobacter > Pseudarthrobacter sp. MDT1-56. The sequence continues at coordinate 128,672 of NZ_JBWZCK010000003.1, read as the reverse complement.
CCTCGACGGCCAGGGAGCCGCCCTCGCAGAAGTCATTCTGTACGTCGACGATGATCAGGGCGCGGGACATCAGTTCTCCTCGTAGATGGTGGGGATGGCTGCCTCGCCGCGCTGGAGCCGGTTGACGACGGGGGGCAGCTCTTTCATGGTGTCCGCGTGGCGCTGGCGTGCGCGGAGCACACCCTCCGGACCGGTCCAGCCGGGCAGGAGTTCGCCGTTCTTGACGAACTGCTGCAGCAGGGGCCGGTCATTTCCGTCGTCGTCCGGGCGGTGTCCGACTCCGATGATTTCCTGCGTGGCCGTGCCGCGCTCGTTGAGTTTGCGCAGCGCGTACTTGCGCCCTCCCTTGCTGGTCTTGTTCTTGGCCGCCTTGGCGACGGAAACGAAGTCGCCGCCGTCGTCGGTCCGGCTGACCAGCTTGTAGACCATGCTGGCCGTCGGGGCGCCGGAACCGGTGACGAGGGAGGTGCCGACACCGTAGGAGTCCACCGGCGCGGACTGCAGGGCGGCGATGGCGAACTCGTCGAGGTCGGAGGTGACGATGATGCGGGTCCGCTCATTGCCCAGCTCGTCCAGGAGCTGGCGCACCCACTGCGCCTGGGCCACGAGGTCGCCGGAGTCCAGGCGCACCGCACCGAGCTTGTCGCCGGCCAGCTCGACGGCGGTGCGCACCGCTGTCTCGACGTCGTAGGTGTCCACGAGCAGCGCGGTGCCGGCGCCCATCGAGGCGATCTGGGCCTCGAAGGCCTCGCGCTCGGTGTCGTGCAGGAGAGTGAAGGAATGCGCGGCCGTGCCCACGGTCTTGAGCCCGTAGCGCAGGCCGGCCTCCAGGTTCGAGGTGCTGTCGAAGCCGGCGATGATGGCGGCGCGGGCAGCGGATACGGCGGACTCCTCCTGGGTGCGGCGCGAGCCCATTTCCACGCAGGGGCGGCTGCCGGCCGCGGTGATCATGCGCGAGGCCGCCGAGGCGATGGCGCTGTCGTGGTTGAGGATCGAGAGGATGTAGGTCTCGAGGATGCAGGCCTCGGCGAAGGTGGACTCGACGATAAGGATGGGGGAGTTCGGGAAGTACGCTTCGCCCTCCGCGTAACCCCAGACATCGCCCGAGAAGGAGAATTCGGCCAGATAGTCCAGGGTCTCCTCGTTGACCACCTTGGTGCGGCGGAGGAAATCGATTTCGGTGTCGCCGAAGCGGAAGTCCGCGATGCCCTCCAGCAGCCGGCCTGTGCCGCCCACAATGCCGTAGCGGCGCCCGTCCGGCAGGCGCCGGGCGAAGGCCTCGAACACTGACTTGCGGTGGGCGGCGCCGGAATGCAGCGCGGCCTGCAGCATGGTCAGCTCGTAATGGTCGGTGTACAGGGACGTGCGGGGACGGTCCCAGCCAGCTGATGAACTCACAAATTCACTCTAGTGCGCATCCCCATAGAATGGACAGATGACCCTCAGCGTTGCGCTCGGCCCTGACACCCAGGAGAGCACCCAGACCGGAACAGTGACGTCGACCGATGTCCTGTCCGCCCCGGACATCCCTTGGAACCTCGTGATCTGGAACGATCCGGTGAACCTGATGAGCTATGTGAGCTTCGTGTTCCGCAGCTACTTCGGCTATTCCGAGGCCAAAGCGAACAAGCTCATGCTCGAAGTCCACAAGAAGGGGCGCTCCATCGTGGCGCACGGCAGCAAGGAGCAGGTGGAGCAGCACGCGGTCGCGATGCACGGCTACGGCCTCTGGGCCACGGTGGAGAAGGCCACCGGCGGCGGCTCGGGCTCAGGATCAGGCAAGGGCAAAGGAAAACGTGGCTAAGGCATTCAAATACGGCATCAAGGGCATCACCGGCTACCTGGAACCGGCCGAACGGGAACTGCTGCGCAGCCTCTTCGACGACGTTGTGTCCATGCTGGAGCCGGAGGAACGCGCCAACCAGGACCCGCTGGCCGCGCTCGTCGGACTTGACGCCGATGCCCGCGAACCCTCGGACCGTGCCCTGCGCCGGCTGCTCCCGAACGTCTCGAAGACCGACGACGCCGCCTCGCTGGAATTCCGCCGGTACACCGAGCGGTCGCTGCGCGAAAGCAAGATCGGCGCCTTAAAAGCCGCGTCCCTCGGGCTGGACAAGGACGAGCTGGTCCTGGCCCCCGCCGACGCGCGGCACTGGTCCATGGCGCTCAACGATGTCCGGCTGGTGCTGGCCGAACGCCTGGATATCCGGGACGACGAGGACGCCGGGCACGTGCACCTGATGCAGGACTGGTCCCAGGCCGAGGACGTCGAAAGCTACCTGGCCCTGGTCTACAACTTCACCACCTGGTTGCAGGAATCGCTGGTCCAGGCGATGCTGCAGTCGCTGGAGATACGCGGCTGAAGTGCGGCTGAATAGCGCCACAAGGTGCCGGCGGGCTTCGGAGGTGCCGGGCGCGTGTGACACATTTGACATGAGTCGGACGACACAATGAGATGGCCGCACCCTCGGCTAAGCCCTATCCTCGAATAATCATGACTTCAGCATCGAGCATGGATCCGGCAGCGGGAGCTGTTGCGGACTCCCCAGCGAGCAGTACCGCCAGCAGCCAGACCGCCAGCCAGATGGGATCACGTCCCATCGGTGTGTTTGATTCCGGCGTCGGCGGACTCACCGTGGCCCGGTCCATCATCGACCAGCTGCCCAACGAATCCATCCTCTACGTCGGCGACACGGCCAACGGCCCTTACGGCCCGCTCCCCATCGCCGAGGTCCGGGCCAATGCCCTGGGCGTGATGGATGAGCTGGTGGATTCCGGCGTGAAGCTGCTGACCATCGCGTGCAACTCGGCGTCCGCCGCCGTGCTGCGCGACGCCCGGGAACGCTACACCGCCCGCTACGGGATCCCGGTCATCGAAGTGATCCAGCCGGCCGTGCGCCGCGCTGTCGCGGCCACCCGCAGCGGCCGCGTCGGGGTGATCGGCACCTCGGCCACCGTCGGCTCCCGCGCCTACGAGGACACCTTCGCCGCCGCCCCGGACCTGCACATCACCTCCGCGGCCTGCCCAGCCTTCGTCTCCTACGTCGAGGCCGGAATCACCACCGGACCGGAGCTGCTCGCCGTTGCCCGCGAATACCTGGAGCCGCTCAGGGCCGCCGGGGTGGACACCGTGGTGCTGGGCTGCACGCACTATCCGCTGCTCACCGGCGTCATCTCCTATGTCATGGGGGAGGACGTCACACTCGTCTCCAGCGCCGAGGAGACAGCAAAGGACGTCTACCGGGCCCTGGCCTCCCGCGGGCTGGAACGGACCGACGCCTCGGCCCCGTCCCACAACTTCATCGCCACGGGGGACGCCGAACAGTTCGAGCACCTCGCCCGGCGCTTCCTTGGACCCGAGGTGCTCAGTGTCCGCCACGTGGACCACGTCGCGGCCCAGTACCCCACAGGCAGCCTGGCCCGGATCACGCCGGAAATGATCGCCGCCGCGCAGGCCGGCACGAACCGCCCCCGGATCTCCAACTTCGTGGGCGGATCCGCGGGCGGGGGAACACTGCTGTGAAGCTGACCATCGTGGGCTGTACCGGGTCCTTCCCGGGGCCCGGCTCGCCGGCGTCGTGCTATCTGCTGACCGCCAGCGACGGCGAGCGGAACTGGAAAATCGTCCTGGACCTCGGCAGCGGCGCGCTCGGTGCCATCCAGCGGTACACGGACCTGGAGGATATCGACGCGATCTTCCTCACCCACCTGCACCCGGACCACTGCATGGACCTGTGCGGGCTCCACGTCGCGGTGCGCTGGAAGCCAGGCGGCTGGGGACGGGGCCGGATCCCGGTCTGGGGGCCCGCCGCGACCGCCGACCGGATGGCCACCGCCTACGGACTCGAACTGGACCCCGGCATGCATGAGGAATTCGACTTCAGCAACTGGTCCGAGCGCAAGCCGGTGACCGTGGGCCCGTTCACGGTCACCCCGTACGCCGTCAACCACCCGGTGGAGGAGGCCTACGCGCTCCGCGTGGAGGTCACGGAACCGGACAAGGACGGCAACCCCGTCACCCGGGTGCTGAGTTATTCGGGCGACACCGACTCCTGCGGCGGGCTGGAGGACGCGGCCCGCGACGCCGACCTGTTCCTGTGCGAGGCAGCCTTCGAGGAGGGCCGCGACGACGGCATCAAGGACGTGCACCTGACCGGCAAGCGGGCCGGGGAGGCCGCCGTCGCTGCCGGCGCCCGGCGGCTGCTGCTGACCCACATCCCGGTCTGGACGTCCCCGACCACCGTCATGGCGGAAGCCAAGGGCGTCTTCGGCCAGCACGTGGCAGTGGCCGTGGCAGGCGTGCACTACACGATCTGAGCCTGCCCCTCTTTGGTACGGCCAGGTACGGACAGCTCCCGAAACAGTCCGGACGGGCCGGGCGTGCTCTCGCGGTCCGGTGAGGGTCGATAAGCTATTGGCATGACTTCCGAAGCCCTGACTGCCCCCATCATCCGCGCCGATGGCCGTACCCCCGATCAGCTCCGTCCGATCAGCATCACCCGCGGCTGGTCCAAGCAGGCCGAGGGATCGGCCCTGATCGAGTTCGGCAACACCCGGGTGCTGTGCACGGCCTCCCTCACCGAGGGCGTCCCGCGCTGGCTCAAGGGCGAGGGCCGCGGCTGGGTCACCGCCGAGTACGCCATGCTGCCGCGCGCCACCAACACCCGCTCCGACCGCGAGTCCGTTAAGGGCAAAATCGGCGGGCGCACCCACGAGATTTCCCGGCTGATCGGCCGCTCGCTGCGTTCCATCATCGACACCAAGGCCCTCGGCGAAATCACCATCGTGCTGGACTGCGATGTCCTGCAGGCCGACGGCGGAACCCGCACCGCCGCCATCACGGGCGCCTACGTGGCGCTGGCCGAGGCCATCCGTTTCGCCCGCGAGAACAAGATGATCGCCCGCAACGCCCAGCCCCTGGTCGACACGATCGCCGCCGTCTCCGTCGGCATCATCGACGGCGTCCCGATGCTGGACCTGCCCTACGTGGAGGATGTCCGGGCCGAGACCGACATGAACGTCGTCGTCACCGGGTCCGGCAAGTTCGTCGAAGTCCAGGGCACTGCCGAAGGAGCCCCCTTCGACCGCGATGAGCTCAACAAACTCCTCGACCTCGCACTGATGGGCACCGAGCAGCTCGCCGCCATCCAGCGCGAAACCCTGGCGGAAGCCCCGTGACAGCGGGCGCTGCCGCCACACCGGTGCTGGTCCTCGCCACGCACAACCAGGGCAAGCTGCGGGAACTTCGGGAACTGCTGCGCGGGCAGGTGCCCGGCCTCGACGTCGACACCCAGGTGGTGGACGCGGGCGCGGTCGGCGCCCCCGACGTCGCCGAGACCGGAGTGACCTTCGCCGAGAATTCGCTGCTCAAGGCGCGCGCGGTGGCGCAGGCAACCGGGCTCGTGGCGATCGCCGACGACTCCGGCCTCGCCGTCGATGTGCTCGGCGGGGCGCCCGGCATCTTCTCGGCCCGCTGGGCCGGCCGCCACGGGGACGACGCCGCCAACCTGAGGCTGCTGCTGGACCAGTTGGCCGACGTTCCCGACGAGTACCGCGGAGCCGCATTTGTCTGCGCTGCGGCGCTGGCGGTGCCCGCTTCCGGCGCAGGTTCCGCCCCGGACGAGGGCCGCGAAGTCGTGGAATACGGGCAGCTCGAGGGGACACTGCTGCGCGAACCGCGCGGGGCCGGCGGCTTCGGCTACGACCCGGTGCTGCAGCCCAGCGGGCTGGACCGCAGCTGCGCCGAGCTGAGCCCGGCGGAAAAGAACGCCATCAGCCACCGCGGGCACGCGTTCCGTGCGCTGCTCCCGGCGATCGTGGAGGCGCTGTCCGGCAGGTAGCCGGGCCGCGGCACCAGGCGCGCTAACACAGGAAGGCGCCCCACACTGTGGGGCGCCTTCCGCTTGAGCTGTTGTGGCCGGACCGCCTATCCGGACCGCTTGTCCGGAACGGGAGCTACGGGGTCTTGCGTTCCTCTTCGGGCTCGTGCTCCTCGATGAACTCCTCGACAAGGTCCGTGCCGTACTTTTCGGACTGGCGCTTGGCGATGAAGCCGCGGGCGACCTCAATGCCAATCGGGATCACGGAGACCAGGACGATCACGATGAAGATGATGTCCAGGTTTTCGCGGACCCACGGGAAGGTGTCGCCCAGCAGGTAGCCCAGCAGCGTGACGCCGCCGCCCCACAGCAGCGCACCGATGACGTTGAACAGGAAGAACTTGCGCTTGTCCATCTGCGCGACGCCCACGATCACCGGGACAAAGGTCCGGATGATCGGCACGAAACGGGCCAGGATCAGGGCCTTGCCGCCGTGCTTCTCGAAGAAGGCGTGGGCGCTTTCCACGTTTTCACGCTTGAAGAGCCTGGAATTCGGCTTGTTGAAGATGGCCGGGCCGGCCTTGGAACCGATCAGGTAGCCGACCTGGTTCCCGACGATGGCCGCGACGATGATCAGCCCGACGAAAGCCCAGATGTTGACCTTGATGGTCCCGGTGGCCACGAGGAGTCCGGCCGTGAAGAGCATCGAGTCGCCCGGCAGGAAGAAGCCGATCAGGAGTCCGGTCTCAGCGAAGATGATGCCGCAGACCAGCAGCACCACCCAGGGCGCGAGGGCGGGATCGGCCAGGAAGACCTGGGGGTTCAGCCAGTCGGGCAGGAAGGAGGCCAGCTGCGGCTGGACCGGGCCTGCGCCGCCGATCGTGGACACGGCAAAGTCGCTCAAAGCTAAAAGGTTCACCTGTCAAGGGTACTTGACGGCCGCCGTCGGGCGCTCCCGGCGGACGGGCGCAGGCCACGAGAACGGCACGGCGCAGACTGTTTTACGTGCGCGGCACGGGCGCGGCGCGGGCGCGGCCGTGCGGGGCGGGCCGGATTCCGGCGGTAATGTTGGAGCGTGGGTTTGGACTTTACGGCGATCGACTTTGAGACCGCGAACGGCTTCCGTGGTTCACCGTGCGCTGTTGGCCTGAGCAAGGTGCGCGGCGGCGTTGTGGTCGAGGAGGCCTCGTGGCTGATGCGGCCGCCGGAAAACCACGACCGCTTTGACCACCACAACGTCCGGATCCACGGCATCCGGCCTGAGCAGGTCGCCGGGCTGCCGCGCTTCGGTGAACTCTTTCCGGAGATCGGCGCCTTCATCGGCGGCGACGTGCTTGCTGCCCACAATGCCGCTTTCGACCTCGGTGTGATCCGCTCCGGCCTCGAGGTCTCCGGACTTGCGGGACCGGCCTATGACTACGTCTGCACGGTGATGCTCGCCCGCCGCTGCTACTCCCTGGTGTCCAATTCCCTGCCGTACGCGGCTGAGGAAGCCGGCGTTCCGCTGGTCAACCACCACGACGCCGCCGAGGACGCGCGCGCCTGCGCCGGGATCCTGATCGACATTGCGGCGCGCAACGGTGCCGGCAGCATCGCGGAACTCTACCTGTCCCTGGGACTGACGGTGTCCCGCCAGCCGGCGTTCGACCCGCTGCGCGATCCGCTCTCCAAGGCCAGCCAGTCCGCCCTGGACGCATTGGCCGGGGGACCGGCCGCCGCGGCTCCGGTCCGGGCGTACCAGCCCGGCTGGCCGGAGGAGGGCGCCAATCCGCTGCCGAATGCCTTCGCCGAGTCCGGCCACCCCTTATTCGGCCAGACCGTCGTGTTCACCGGCGAACTCGCCATCCCCCGTCCCGAGGCGAAGACCCGTTCCGCCGAGCTCGGCGCCCGGCCGGAGAGCCGGGTCACGGCCCGCACCACCGTCCTGGTGGTGGGCGACGGGTTCGTGGCCGCCGACCTGCGCTCCGGCCGTTTGACCGGCAAGGCGCGGCGCGTGCTGGAGCTGCACGAGCGGGGCCAGCGGATCGAGGTCCTCTCCGAGGGAGAATTCCTGCAGATGGTGGGCGGCCACGTCGCCTCCGCCGCGATTGCCTGACCCCCCGGACGACGGCTCCCGCGGTCACACTGCGCAACAAACATTCCGCCCGGGGCAGTCCTGCTCCTAGCCTTGAACGATGAGCAAACCGACCACGGCACCTCCCGCGCCTCCTGCATCCGCGACTGCATATTCACCTGCACGCAGGGGCGGAATCAGCTGGCGGACGGTCTTCGCGTTTCCGAACCCGGTCAATGAGTACGCGGCCCGGATCACGGCCGCCCTGGTGGTGCTGCTGTCCGTGGTGACGCTGCTGACCGGCATCGGCTGGGGCCTGGCCGTCATCGCCGTGGGGTTCTGGTTGCGCGTCCTCTTCGGCCCGCGGATCTCGCCGCTGGCCCAGCTGTCCGTCAAGGTCCTCACTCCGCTGCTGGGGAAGACCCGGCTGGTCCCGGGCCCGCCGAAGCGCTTCGCCCAGGGCATCGGCGCCGCCGTGTCCACCACCGCCGCCCTCCTGCTGGCGGTGGGACTGGCGCCGGCGGCCTGGATTCTGCTCGCGGTCCTGATTGTCGCCGCGTCGCTGGAAGCATTCGCGGGCTTCTGCATGGGCTGCGCCATCTTCGCCTTCCTGCAGCGCCGCGGCCTGATCCCCGAGGACGTGTGCGAGGCCTGCAACAACATTTCGCTCCGCCGCGCCTGAGCGCCGGGACCAGCCGCCCGGTGCAAGAGCCGGCGCAGCTCAGGCGCCGGTGACTGCTGCCAGCTGCGACGCCATGCCCCGGATGACCTCCGGGGCCTCCAGCGCTTCGAGCCACTGCGACGGCAGGCAGTCCTCCCCGTAGAAGGCGCCGAGGATGTTGCCGGCAATCGACGCGGTGGAGTCACTGTCGCCGCTGTGGTTCACCGCTAGGGCGATGGCCGCGCGGAAGTGGGCCTCCGGGTGTCCGGCGGCCGCCGTCGGATCCGGCTCCGTGGCCAGGACCGCGTACAGCGCGACAGCGAGTGCCTCCTCCGCCACCCACCCTTCGCCGAGTTCCCGGACCAGGTCCTCGGGCTCCAGCATCACGCCGGCGGTGCCAAGCCGGAGGGCGGCCTCCAGCCGGGCGACGACATCCGGGTCGGGTGCCTCACCTTTGCGCAGGTGGCCGGCGTCCAGCTGTCCGAGGGCGTAGTCCGCTGCTTCGCGCAGGCCGTGCCCGGCAGTCAGGGCATGGATGACGACGCTGAAGATCCCGGCGCTCTGCCGGGCCGCGGGGTGCCCGTGGGTCAGTGAGGCCGCGTCGGCGCTGAGCTTGTAGATGGCGTCGGCTGCGATGAAGGGGACCAGGCCGAACGGGGCGGAGCGCATCACCGTGCCGCAGCCCTTGGAGTCCGGGTTGACCGGGCGGAAGAACGTTCCCATCTCACCGGTGGCCAGCCCGGTCAGGCAGGCGTTGCCCGGAGCACGGCGGTGCTTGAGCACGCCGTGGGAATCGATCCAGCGGGGAGGCTGGAACGGCGCCGCCTCAGGAACCGGCACATCTTGGGTGGCGAGCCAGCGCAGGTACGCGAGCCACAGGCACGCGTTGGTGTCCGCGGCCACGCCCGAGTTGGCCCACTCCAGCGCCTCCAGCAGCCCGTCCACGGTGTACAGCGTGAGTTGCGTGTCGTCCGAAAAGTGGCTGCCGCCGTCGAGCGCGGAAAAGTCCTGGAGCCCGGCCGGTCCGAACTTCCCGCGGATGGTGGAGATGTCGTCGAATTCGACGGCGTAACCGAGCGAATCACCCAGCGCGCCGCCCAGCAGACATCCGTGGATCCGGGATTCGTGCGACGGGGTCGGGAGTGGTGCGGGGGGAGTGACGGGCTCGGTGCTCATGACTAAGAATTTTACCCCCAGCCCCTTGCCGTCGCGGCCTGGCCAGCGGGGGTGCCGGCTGGGACGCTGAGCGCGGTTCCAGCCAACGTCCAGACTCCGCTGTCAGACTGCTCGCTGACCCCGAGCAAAGGAATTCCTGCACATGATCACGCCCGAGTCAGCCCCCGCGTCACCCGACCGGCCGGCCGCCACCTCCGAACCGGTGCGTCCCGGGCTGCTGGGCAGGGTGTCCGCCGAGGCCCTCGGGACCTTCTTCGTGGTGGTCGCCGGCCTGGGCGTCCCGCTGTTCACCATTCCGCAGTCGAACCCGCTCTCCGCCTCGCTGGCCGCGGGGCTGGCGGTCGCCGCGGCGATGCTGGCGTTCGGGTACCTCTCCGGCGGACACTTCAACCCCGCGGTAACGGCGGGACACGCCATTGCGGGCCGTCTCCGGCTCGCCGACGCCGCGGCGTACGTCGGCGCGCAGCTGGCGGGCGCACTGCTTGGCGGGGTGACGCTCTTCGCCATCCTGCGCACTGTCCCCAACATCGCCGATACCAGGACCGCCTTCGACACGGTGGCTGCCGGTTTCGGCGAGAACTCCATCATCCAGGTCCCGCTGGCCGGGGTACTGCTCATTGAGGTGCTCGGCGCCGCCCTGCTGGTGGCCGCCTTCCTGGGCGCCACCTCGGCCCGGAACCCGTCACGGCTCGCGGCCCCGTTCGCCGTCGGCCTGACCATGGCGGTGCTCCTGCAGCTCGGCCAGGCGCCCGGCAACACGCCCTTCAACCCGGCGCGCGCCACCGCGTCGGCGCTTTTCAGCAGTCCCGACGCGCTCGGGCAGCTGTGGCTCTTCTGGGTTGCCCCGCTGGCGGGCGCGGCCCTCACGGGACTGGTGTTCCGCGGCTTCGCGCCGTCGACGCCGGCCGCAGTTCCGGTGCCGGCTGCAGCTGACGGAGTGGACGGGGACACGGGCGAGACCCTGCTGGCGGAATCCGAGGCCGTGGCGGCGTCACCGGCAGCACCCGCGGGCACGGCAGCACCCGCAGGCCGCACGGCAAACGAGGATGAGGCACGCGACTTCTTCGACAAACGCGACAAATAGTCCGCAGCCCGCGCCGGTCCCGGAGCGGTGTCACAATCCTGTCGGTGCCAGCCGATACCGTAGGAACATGCGGTTATTGCACACTTCGGACTGGCATCTGGGCAGGTCCTTCCACGGCGTCGGGATGCTGGATGCCCAGCGCGCGTTCGTCGACCAGCTCGTTACCTTCGTCCGGGACGAGGCGGTCGACGTCGTCCTGATCGCCGGCGACGTCTACGACCGCGCCCTGCCCGGAGTCGACGTCGTCCGCCTGCTCGACGACGCCCTGGTGGGCCTGACCGGTGCCGGCGCCCAGGTGGTGCTGACCAGCGGCAACCACGACTCGGCCATCCGGCTCGGCTTTGCCTCCCGGCTGCTGGAGCGCGGGGGAGTGCACCTTCGCACCCGGCTCAATGAGCTGGACCAGCCCGTGCTCTTCCCGCTCGACGCTGCCGACCCGGACGCCGGACCGGTGCTCGCTGTCTATGGCATTCCCTGGCTGGAACCGCGGCTCGTGGCCGAACAGCTCGGCGTGGACACCGCCAGTCACTTCGAGGTGACCCGGGCCGCCACCGCCCGGATCCGGGCCGATCTTGCAGCCCGGGCCGGAACCCGGACCGTCCATTCCGTGGTGCTGGCGCACACCTTTGCCAGCGGCGGCATCAGTTCCGACAGCGAGCGGGACCTCAGCATCGGCGGCGTCGGCGCCGTCCCGCTGGATCTCTTCGATGGCTTCGGCTACACGGCGCTGGGCCACCTGCACGGCCGGCAGGAGCTCTCTCCGACGGTTCGCTATTCCGGTTCGCCGCTCGCCTACTCCTTCTCCGAAGCGCAGCACAGGAAAGGCAGCTGGCTCCTGGACGTCGACACGGCCGGCGTCAGCACAATCCGCGAGGTGCTGTGGGAGGCACCCCGTACCCTGGCCGTGCTTCGGGGGAAGCTGGAGGAACTGCTCCAGGCGGAGGAGCACGCCTGGGCCGAATCAGCCTACTGCCAGATCACCCTGACCGACGCCCAGCGGCCGGCGCAGGCGATGGAACGGCTGCGCTCGCGGTTTCCCGACACCCTGGTGCTGGGGTTCGACCCGGAAGGTGCCGGCGCCGCGGCTAAAACCAGCTACAGCAGCCGGCTCGCCGAGGCCGAGGACGACCTGTCCATCTGCTGCGGTTTCCTCGAACACGTCCGTGGCCGGGCTGCCGACGACGGTGAGGCGGCGGTCCTCGCCGACGCCCTGGAATCCGTGCGGCTGGAAGGAATATCGCTGTGAGAATCCACCGTCTCGAGATCTCCGCCTTCGGGCCCTTCGCCGGGACCGAACACATCGATTTTGACCGGCTGAGCGCCCACGGGCTGTTCCTGCTGAACGGTCCCACGGGAGCCGGCAAGACCAGCGTCCTGGACGCCATTTGTTTCGCGCTTTACGGTTCGGTGCCCGGGGCGCGGCAGGACGGCAAACGGCTGCGCAGCGACCACGCCGAGGCCGCGGCCGAGCCCCGCGTCACCTGCGAGTTCTCCGCCCGCGGCCGGCACTTCGAAGTCTCCCGCTCTCCGGCCTGGGACAAGCCCAGCGCCCGGGGCCGGAACGGCTTCACCCTGCAGCAGGCCAACACCCTGCTCCGCGAACGTATCGACGGCGACTGGATCGAAAAGTCCGGCCGCAACGATGAAGCCGGCGCCGAGATCGCCGCCGTCCTCGGCATGAACCGGGAACAGTTCACCCGCGTCGTGATGCTGCCGCAGGGCGACTTCGCAGCCTTCCTGCGGTCCAAGGCCGCCGACCGGCTCGAGCTGCTGCAGAGCCTCTTCGGCACCCAGCGTTTCGAGGCCGTGGAACAGGAACTCGGCCGGAAGGCACAGGCCGCCCGCGCCGAGGTCGCCACCCTCAACGGCCAGCTCGAGCTCCTGCTCGCCCAGGCGGAAGCCGAAACGGCCACGCTGGAGCTCGACACAGCAGCTGCCCCGGACCGCGCCGACCCGGACTCCTTCCTCAGCTGGCTGCAGGTGCATGCCGGGACCGCCGCAGAACTGCGCCGCACGACCGCACTGGAGGCCGAGGGGCTGCGCGCCGTCAGCCTGTCCGCCCGGGACAGCGCGACGGCGCGTGCTGCCCGGCAAGCGAAGCTGGCCGCAGCCGAACGCCGGCGCACCGACGCTGAGGCCGCGGCCCCGGCAGTCGCCGCCAAGAAAAAACAGCTGGGACTGCACCGCCAGGCCGAAGTCCTCAGCGGCCAACTGCACGCGGGGGATAGTGCCGGTACAGCCGAGGAACTGGCCGCCGGCGCCATGGCAGCTGCCGCGGAAGAACTGCGCACCGCCGCCCTCACGGACCCTGAACTCGCCGCGTTGCGCAACGGGACCCCGGACCGCATCCCAGGCCACGTCTCCGGTGACCCCCTCAACAGCGGCGGGGTCGCTGGCATCTCCACCTACGACGGCGACGCCCTCCGGTCCGCGCTGAGCGGACTTCACTCACTGCGTGCGGTGCTGGACGAGCGGCTGCCCGACGAAGCCAGGCTCAGCGGACTTCGGAGCCGCACCACCCAGCTGCGCCTCAGCCTGGCGAAGCTGGAAGAAGGACGGACAACCGGGGCTGCTGTCCTGGCCGCCCTGCGCCAGGAATCCGATGCACTGCTCGCCGGGTTGCGTCCGCTCGAAGAACTCGCCGCCGAGGTGCAGTTGCGGACGAAGGAAGCAACCGCCGCGGAGGAACTGCTGGTCCTGGTCCGGCGCTACGCCGCGGCCGAGAGGAACTGCGGAGCCGTCGCCGGACGCCACGGCCTCGCCCGGGAGGAGTACCAGGACCGGCGCCAGCGCTGGCTCGATCTCCGCGAGGAACGGCTGGCCAACGCCGCCGCGGAACTCGCGTCCCAGCTGCGGCCCGGCGAGCCGTGTGCCGTGTGTGGCAGTCCCGCACACCCGGCCCCTGCCCCGGCCGCTGCCTCCGCCCTGACCGTGGCCGAAGCCGAGGAAACCGCGCAGCAGGCCTGCGAAGTTGCGGAGGCCGCCCTGGCAGCGCTCGACCGCGAACTCTCCGATGCCCAGCAGGACGTGGCCGTGCTGGCGGCCCAGGGAGGGAACACCGCGCCGGAGGACGCCACCCTTGAGGCCGCCCTGGCCAGGGAACGTGCCGCCGAGGCACGCCGCGGCGCGGCAGAACTTGCCGCCAACCGCACACGGCACACCGAACTGGCAGAGGAGATCGCCGGCACCGAACGGGACCAGGCGGCCACGGCGGCAAACATCGCCCAGACCGAATCCGCCCGCACGGAAGTCCAGGAGCAGGCCGATGCCCTCGAGCTGGCCCTCGGGAACCTCCGGGCGGGTCACGCGGTCCTGGCCGATCGCATCGCGGCGCTGGATGGCACCGCCGCCGTACTGGAACGCGCCGATGCGGCGCGGTCGCGGCTGGAACAGGCCGCCACCCGTGCCGCGGAGGCCCGGCTGCAGCTGGAGCTGGCGCTTCCGGACGCCGGCTTCGAATCAGCGGATGCCGCCCGCGCCGTGCTGCTTCCGGCCGCGGACGCCGCGGCACTGGAAACCGCCGTCCGCGCCGGGCAAGACGAAGCGGCCCGGATCGAGGAACTCTTCGCCAGCGAGGAACTTGTGCTGGCCACACACGAGCTCGAAGCTCAGGGGCCCCTCGCCGAGGGGCTCGTGGAGCAGCTCCGCGCAGGCGCCGCGGCGGCGGAACGCTCAGCCCGGGACGCGGACCTCGCAGCCGGCCTGGCGGAAAAATCCGTGCGGACGCTGGGTGCCATCGGCGCCAACTACGCGCAGCTTGCGGAGTCCGGACGGGAACCGCGCGAACGGGCGCAGCTGCTGACCGCCGTCGCCGACGCGGCCCGCGGCGCGGGAGACAACAACTACCGTATGAGCCTGAACAGCTATGTGCTCGCCGCGAGGCTTGAACAAGTGGCAGTGGCGGCCTCGGAGCGGCTGATCGGGATGAGCGACGGCCGTTACACCCTGCAGCACACGGACGCCAAGGCGGCCCGCGGCGCGAAATCCGGGCTCGGCCTGGAGGTGGTGGACCAGTGGACCGGCCAGCGGCGCGACACCGCTACGCTCTCCGGTGGAGAGTCCTTCATGGCTTCGCTTGCTCTGGCCCTTGGGCTGGCGGATGTGGTGCAGCAGGAATCCGGCGGGGTGGACATCGAGACGCTGTTCGTGGACGAGGGCTTCGGCAGCCTCGACGAACAGGCCCTCGAACAGGTCATGGATGCGCTGGAGGGGCTCCGTGACGGCGGCCGCGTCGTCGGCCTGGTGAGCCACGTGGGGGAAATGAAACAGCGCATCGGCACGCAACTCCAGGTGGTCAAGGGACGCAACGGGTCCACCCTGCACATTTCCGACGACGCCCCGGTCTGATCCGCCCGTAGGCCTGGCCGCCACAGCCGGCGGTCCTGGGCCAACAGGTACCCGTGCCGCTACAATTGGAGCGTTACCGGGTCGCGCGCATCGGGAGGAGGGACGATGCGCACCATTGAACGAACCCGGAATCATGACCCTTTCAACGCCCTCCCAGGCGCCCGTTTCCGCGGCGCCCCATCGTCCTGAAGACGCTGATGCCCTTACCGGGCGTACCCCTGCGCCGGAACCCGCCCCGGCACCGCCGGAACCGCCGGCACGCGGGCGGTATGCCCGCCTGCCGCTGCTGGCCGGCCGAAGCTTCATCCCGATCGGGCTCTTCGCCCGGCTCCCGCTCGCCATGCTCACTGTCGGAGCCCTCACCCTGGTTACTGCCGTCACCGGATCCATCGCAGTCGGTGGCGTGTCAGCCGGCGCCGTAGGCATCGGCTCGGCGCTCGGCGCCCCCGTCATCGGCGCACTGGCAGACCGTCGGGGCCAGCGCCCCGTGCTGGTCCTTGCCGCCGCCTTCAACACCGTCGCCGTCATCGCACTGATCCTCGCCGTCTACCTGATCCCCGGCGGAGAGGACCTGGCGGCCGCCCTCCCGGTCCTGGTAGCCGCCTTCGTTGCCGGTGCCAGCTGCCCGCAGGTGGGACCGCTGGCCCGGGTCCGCTGGATGGCACTGACCGCCCGCGGCGGACGCAACGCCGACCCCGCAGACCTGGACACGGCACTGTCCTACGAAAGCACCGCCGACGAACTGACCTTTGTCCTGGGCCCGGCACTGGTGGGAATCCTCGCCAGTCTGGCCGCACCGTGGCTGCCGCTCGCCCTCGCCGCGGCGCTGACCATCACACTCGTACCGGCCTTCGCCGTGCACCCCACGCATCATGTGGTCGTCCGAACGCCTGCGCGGACCGTGGCCGGTGCCGCCCGTGAGAAAAAGCGCCGGGCGTCCCTCCCGGCCGGACAGCGCGCGGGCGCCTTCGCCGCCGTCGCCCTCCCCGTGCTGGCCATGGTCTGCATGGGCACGTTCTTCGGCTCCACCCAGACCTCGCTGAGTTCCTTCTCCGCCAGCTTCGCCACCTCCGACCTGGCCGGCCTGCTCTACGCGGTGATGGGGCTGAGTTCGGCCGCGGCGGCCCTGTCGGTGGCCTACTGGCCCCAGCGGTTCACGGCCAACGCCCGCTGGCTGGCCTGCGCGGCGCTGATGGCAGGACTGGCGTTGCTGCTGTTGCTGCCCTCGACGGCGCTGCCCATGATCCTTGTGCTCCTGGTCCTGGGCCTCCCGGTGGGGCCACTGATGGTCACGGTCTTTGCGATCGGCGGACTCGTAGCCCCGGCGGGAAAACTGGGCACGGTCATGACCGCGCTGGCCAGCGGCATCGTGGCCGGCACCGCGATCGGCTCATCCATCGCGGGACAGCTTGCGCAGCACCAGGGCTACTCGACGGCGTTCCTGGTGCCGGTGTGCGCCGCCACGGCACTGTTCCTGCTGGGAGCGGCGGCCGCCGTCGTGCTCCGGCTGCGGAACAGGACGGCGTCCGTCGGCTGACGAACCCCGGATGCCCTATCACTTGTGGGTGCTCTGAGCGCCTGAGAAGGGCCCTAAGTGATAGGGCAACGGGGGACGACGACGGGCTGCGGGTTCCCGTCGAGGTCCAGGACCGGGGAGGCCTCGGTGTACCAGATGGCGTCCTCGTCCTCGTAGGTGACGTGCAGGCCGAGCATGTCCACGTAGAACTCGCGGGACTTGGCGAGGTCGGTGACCACCAGGTCCATGTACGCGCAGCGGACGATATCCGGTGCCGGAACGGTCGGGGTGATGATGTCGTTGGCCATGATCCGGACTCCTCATTGAGTGTGGGGCAGCAGATGGGGAGCCAGGGGCAAGGCGCGCTACTGCGCCGAGGCACCGAACTTCGGGGTGTGCACGGTGCCGAGGGTGATGTGGACGGCCTGCTGGTCGGTGTAGAAGTCGATGGAGCGGTAACCGCCCTCGTGCCCCAGACCGGAAGACTTGACCCCGCCGAAGGGCGTGCGGAGGTCGCGGACGTTGTGGCTGTTGAGCCAGACCATGCCGGCTTCGAGGTTCTGCGAGAAGTTGTGCGCCCGGGTCAGGTCGTTGGTCCAGACATAGCCGGCCAGCCCGTACCGGGTGTTGTTCGCCAGGGCCAGCGCCTCGGCGTCGTCCGCGAACGGCGTGATCGCGACGACGGGGCCGAAGATCTCCTCCTGGAAGATCCGCGCGTCCGGGGCGACGTCGGCGAAGACGGTGGGCGCGATGTAATTGCCGGTCGGGAGGTGATCCGGGCGGCCGCCGCCGGCCAGCAGCCGGCCTTCGGTCTTGCCGATCTCCACGTAGGAGGCCACCTTGGCGTAGTGCTCCGGGTGGACCAGGGCGCCGACCTCGGTCTTCGGGTCGTGCGGGTCGCCGACCACGATGTTCTTCGCGCGGGCGGCGTACTTCTCGCAGAATTCCTCGTAGATGTCCTGGTGGACGAGGATGCGGGAGCCGGCGGTGCAGCGTTCGCCGTTGAGAGAGAAGACACCGAACAGGGTGGAGTCGATCGCGGCGTCGACGTCGGCGTCGGCGAACACGATGGCCGGGCTCTTGCCACCCAGTTCCATGGACAGGCCTTTGAGGTTCTCCGCGGCGTTGCGGAAGATGGTCTTGCCGGTGGTGGTTTCGCCGGTGAAGGAGATCAGGGGAACGTCCGGGTGTTTGACGAGGGCGTCACCGGCTTCCTCGCCGAGGCCGTTGACCAGGTTGAAGACCCCGTCGGGCAGTCCGGCGTCCTTGAAGATCTGCGCCCAGAGCGAGGCGGAGAGCGGCGTGAACTCGGCCGGCTTGAGCACTACGGTGTTGCCGGTGGCCAGCGCGGGCGCCAGCTTCCAGGACTCCAGCATAAACGGGGTGTTCCAGGGCGTGATGAGGCCGGCGACGCCGATCGGCTTGCGGTTGACGTAGTTGATCTGCGCGCCGGGGACCTTCATGGCGTCGTCGAACTGGGCCACGATCAGGTCCGCGAAGAACCGGAAATTTTCCGCCGCGCGCAGGGCCTGGCCCTTGGCCTGGGTGATGGGCAGGCCGGTGTCGAAGGTCTCCAGTTGGGCCAGCCGGGTCTCCTGGGCTTCGACGGCGTCGGCGATTTTGTTCAGGATGCGGGCGCGTTCGCGCGGCTTCATCCGCGGCCACGGGCCGGTGGTGAAGGCCTTGCGGGCGGCGGCGACGGCGAGGTCGATGTCCTCTTTCTGGCCCGCGGCGGCGGTGGCGTAGGTTTCGTTGGAGACCGGGTCCAGGACATCGAAGGTCCTGCCGCTGATGGAATCGACGAATTCGCCGTCGATGTAGTGGCGAATCCGTGTCGGAAGGTCGTCTGGAAGGTAGTGCTCAGCCATCACATCTCCTCATTGAGTATGAAATCGTATACGATACAAACTGCCTGAGACCGGCCTGCTTGTCAAGCATTCCCCGGAACGAGCTCCGCGGGCGGCGGGGAGTACCCCGTCGCTGTCAGCCCAGCTGGCTCTCGATGCGCCGGGCACTCGCGGCCAGGGCCGCTGCGACCTCCCCTGGGTCCTGCGCGGCGCGGATATACACAACGGCGAGAGCCGCCGGCCGGCCGCCGGGAACCCGGATCGGTACGGCCAGCGAGGAGACGCCCGAGATGACCTCGTCATGGCTGGCGGCATAACCGCGGCGGCGCGCCTCGGCCGCTTCGGCCCGGTAGGGGATGCCGGGTGCGGCGGCGGCCCATTCCTCTTCAGACAGCGCCGACTGGATCGCGATGCCGGGGGCGCCGGCGCTGATCGGATGCCGGGAGCCGGGATGCTGGACCACAGTGGCGCCGGTGTGGCGCGGATCCACGGTGACCAGCGTGACGCATTCCGCGTGGTCCCAGACGGCAACGAAAGCGCTCATTGTCAGCGCATTGGCGAGCTGGGTGAGCTCCGGCAGCGCTGCCGTCTGCAGGTTCCGTGAGACCCCCCTGGCCAGGACGGCGAGGCCCGGGCCGGGCTGGACCCGGCCGCCGTCGTCGCGCACCAGCAGGGAATGGTCTTCAAGAGTGCGGAGGATGCGGTAGGCCACGGAGCGGTGCACCCCCATGGCGTCGGCCAGTTCGGCGATGGTGAGCGGGTGCTGGGCGTCGGCCAGGATTTCCAGGGCGCGGATGCCGCGAGA
Organism: Pseudarthrobacter sp. MDT1-56; assembly: GCF_059383555.1. Classification (NCBI taxonomy): domain Bacteria; kingdom Bacillati; phylum Actinomycetota; class Actinomycetes; order Micrococcales; family Micrococcaceae; genus Pseudarthrobacter; species Pseudarthrobacter sp. MDT1-56. Next base: position 109,364 of record NZ_JBWZCK010000003.1, on the reverse strand, counting down.
CAACGTTTGGGACGGGGAAGCCTGGGCGCTGCCGGCGGTCGGGGTCATGTGTCCATCCTAGATCCGGGCGGCGGGGGAACCTGGCGGCGCCGTTCGGCCCTTGTGCTCCGCCTCACAGTGCGTTAGCGTTCTATATGGGAACTACTTGTTCGATTATAGAACTTGCAGGGATAAAATGCACCCCTGGCAAGACAAAACGCAAGCCCAGCAGACAGCCGTCACCCAACGCAAGGGATCAGTGATGATTGCCAAGCCCCGCACCGGGCCGGTCCCGGTTGTTCCGGGCCGCACGTCCGGGGCCCGGAACCACTCCTTCCGCGGCAGCCTGGGCCGGTTCGCCACCGGCGTGGCGATCGTGACCTTTGACGGTGCCACGAAGCGCCACGGTATCACCGTCAATTCCTTCACCTCCGTGTCCATGGAGCCGCCCCTGGTGCTTGTGAGCATCGCCCGCGCCGCGAAGGCCCACGACGAGCTCGCCGGCCGGCCCTTCACGGTCAACATCCTGGGCGCGGAGCAGCAGCACCTCGCGCTGCACTTTGCCGGCCGTCCCGGACCGGAGCCGCTCTGGGTGGAGGGTGGAACGTCCCCGCGGCTCTCCCATGTGCTTGCCTACTTTGAGTGCAAGCCCTGGGCGGCGTACGACGGCGGGGACCACACCCTCTATATCGGTGAGGTCGTGGACTTCAACTACCGCAACGGCGATGCGCTGGCCTACGCGAACAGCACCTTCACCACCATCCCGGAGAGCCAGCTGGGCATGGAGGACCTGCTGTGAGGCCCCCGCAGCGCCCGGCCCCACAGGGGCCCGGCTGAGACCTCCGCACCCGCTTTCGACTCAGCTCAACGATGACTGGAGAAACCACAATGGGTATCCGTACCGGACAGCAATACCTGGACAAACTCAACGCCATGACGCCCCACGTGGTGATCGACGGTGAGGTTGTCAGCGAAAAGATCGCCGAGCACCCTGCGTTCCGCAACGTGGCGCGTTCCTACGCCAAGCTCTTCGACATGCAGCATGACCCGAAATACCAGAACGCCCTGACGTACACCTCGCCCACCAGCGGTGACCTTGTCAACGCGTCATTCCTGGTGCCGAAGACCGTCGAGGACCTCAAACGCCGCCGCCGTGCCATTTCAACCTGGGCCGAGTCCTCCAACGGATTCCTGGGCCGTTCCGGCGACTACATGAACTCCTCGCTCACCGCCCTCAGCACGGCCGGGAAGTGGTTTTCCCAGGCCGATCCCAAGTTCGGCGAGAATATCCGCAACTACTATGAGTGGGCCCGGGAAAACGACATCCTCGCCACCCACACCCTGATCCCGCCCCAGGTCAACCGCTCCGTCTCCGGCTCCGAACAGCTTGGCGGCCAGCTGTCGGCCCGGATTGTCGAAGAGCGTGAGGACGGCATCGTCATCCACGGCGCCCGGATGCTGGCCACCATCGCCCCGATCGCGGACGAGCTGCTCGTCTTCCCCTCCACGGTGCTCCGCGGCACGCCGGAGGACGCCCCGTACTCCTACGCCTTCGCCATCCCCAACGACGCGCCGGGCCTGCGCTACCTGTGCCGCACCTCGCTGTACAACGGCGGCAGCACCCACGACGAGCCGCTCGCCTCCCGGTATGAGGAAATGGACGCCGTCGCAATCTTCGACCATGTCTTCGTTCCCAACGAGCGCATCTTCATGCTCGGCAACCCGCAGCTGTGCAACGGCTTCTACTCCGGAACCGGCGCCGGCGCGCTCATGACCCACCAGGTGGTCACCCGCACCATCGCCAAAAGCGAGTTCTTCCTCGGCCTGGCCTCCGAACTCGCCGACTCGATCGGCATCGACGGATTCCAGCACATCCAGGAGGACATCGCGGAACTGATTGTCGACGTCGAAATCGGCCGCGCGCTGGTCCGGGCCTCCGAGGCGGATGCGGAGCTCAACGAGGCCGGTGTGATGCTGCCGAAGTGGTCCACGCTGAATGCCGCGCGCAACTGGTACCCGAAAGTCGCCCAGCGCTTCCCGCAGATCATCCGCAAGTTCTCCGCCTCCGGCCTGATGGCGCTCCCGGGCGAAGCGGACGTCAACAGCGACGCCCGCGCCGACATCGAGATGTACCTGCAAGGCAAGTCGCTGACCGGCCCGGAGCGCGTCCGGCTGTTCAAGCTGGCCTTCGACGCCTCAGTCTCCGGATTCTCCGGCAGGCAGTCGCTGTACGAATATTTCTTCTTCGGCGATCCGGTCCGGATGGCCGGCGCGATGGTGAACAGCTACGACCGCGGGCCCGTCCGGGCCCGGGTCAGGGAGTTCCTGAACCGCACCGACTGAGCGCCGGAGAGGGACTTTGCCGTCTTTTTTGGTGGCGGCAAAGCTTTTTTCCCAAGATGTGTGCCCTATCACACAATCCATAGTAAGATTCTGAATACTAACTGACCGTTCGATCAGTAAATGCTAGAGGCATTCAGTTATTCCATCGCACCCACCCCGGGCAGTACCTCTGCCCCCAGCAACGGAGTTCCAATGACCGCAACTTCAAGTGTCGATTCTGAGGCGGGCCCCAGCAGCAAGCATGAGGAACGCAAGGTCCTCGCGGGCACCCTGGTCGGGACCACCATCGAGTGGTACGACTTCTTCATCTTCGCCCAGCTGACGGCAACGCTGCTGTCCCCGCTGTTCCTGGCGCCGTTAAACGCGTCCAACCCCGGCCTGGCGCAGATCCTGTCCTTCGCCCTCATCGGCATCAGCTTCCTGTTCCGCCCGCTCGGCGCCATCGTCGCCGGCCACCTGGGTGACCGCCTCGGACGCAAGGCCATGCTGGTCTTCACCCTCATCATGATGGGTGCCGCGACGGCGCTGATCGGCATGCTGCCGACCTACGCCCAGATCGGCGTCTGGGCGCCGGTCCTGCTGATCCTCCTCCGCGTCATCCAGGGCTTCTCCGCCGGCGGCGAATGGGGCGGCGCCGCCCTGATGGCCGTCGAGCACGCTCCCAAGAGCAAGCGCGGCCTATTCGGCGCGTACCCGCAGATCGGTGTTCCGGTCGGTATGATCCTCGCCACCGGCCTCCTGTACTTCCTCAACACCAGCATGTCCAAGGAAGACTTCGCCTCCTGGGGCTGGCGTGTGCCGTTCCTGCTCTCCATCGTGCTGATCGTCGTCGGCTACCTGATCCGCCGCGCTGTGGCCGAGAGCCCCGTCTTCAAGGAGATGCAGGACCGCAAGGAAGAGAGCAAGGCTCCGCTCGGAGAGCTCATCCGCAAGCACAAGAAGGCCGTCCTCTACTCGACGATGATCTTCATCGGCAACAACGCTGCCGGCTACCTGCTGATCGCGTTCTTCATCTCCTACGCCACCAAGTCCCTGAAGATGCCCGTCGCCCAGATCCTGCTGGCCACCACGCTGGCTTCCTTCGGCTGGCTGATCTTCACCCTGGTCGGCGGCTGGCTGTCGGACAAGATCGGCCGCGTCAAGACCTTCCTGATCGGCTACGGCATCGTCTTCGCCTGGATGATCCCGATGTTCGCCCTGATCGATACCAAGAACATCCTGCTCTACGGAGTCGCGCTGTTCGTCCTGACCATCGGCCTGGGCCTGTCCTACGGCCCGATGTCCGCGATGTACGCCGAGATGTTCCCGGCGAACGTGCGCTACTCGGGCATCTCGATCGGCTACGCCTTCGGCGCCATCCTGGGTGGTGCGTTCGCGGCCACCATCGCTGAGGCCCTGCTGCAGGGCACCGGCTGGACCGGTTCCATCGGCATCTACATCATGATCCTCTGCGTTATCTCTGCCGTCGGCGTCCTGCTGGCCGGGGAAACCAAGGGCCGCCCGCTCGGCGTCAGCCACGGCGCAACGGATGACGCGGCAAGGCACTAGCAACAGTCAAGCCAGGAGGGGTGCGGGCCGCAAGGTCCGTGCCCCTCCCGTCTTTAACCCAGGGCGGGCACTCCGCGTCCATCCGTCACCTCCGCATGGGCCGCCGCTGACCCAGCGTTGCTGTTCAGCCGGCCCGGGCGCCCAGCAGCCGGACGACGTCGTCGTCCCGCACCTGCCGGAAGGCGCGGTAATAGCTGCCGACGGCGCGGAAGTGGCCGGGGATGAAGAGGCTGACGACGGCGTCGGCGAGCTGCTGCAGGGACGCCTGTGCCTCCAGGGAGGCAACCGGAACCGCGACGACGACGGTTGCCGCGCCGGCCGCCCGCACCGCCTCGAGAGCGGCCCGCATCGTCGCTCCGGTGGCCATCCCGTCGTCGGTCACGATCACGGTCTTGCCTGCCAGCGGCAGCCTCGGCCCCGGGTCGGCTCCGCTGCGGCGCTCGAGTTCCGCCTGCTCGGACCTCACAACCTCATCGAGCGCGGACTGCGGAATCCCCAGCTCGAGGAGCTCGTCCACGACGGGCCGGTTCAGTACCCGCACCACCCGGTCGTTGACCGCGGCCAGCGCACCGAAGGCTGTTTCCCGGTGCCCGGGGATCCCCAGCTTGCGGACCGGAAGCACGTCCCAGGGCAGCTGAAGTGCTGCAGCGGCCTCGGCGGCAACCGTTACACCGCCGCGCGCGAGCCCCAGCACCACAGCGTCCGGGCGTCCGCGAAACTGGGGGAGCGCGGCGGCCAGGAGCCTGCCTGCCTGCTCGCGGTCGGTGAAGCGCATGCCCATGGAGACCCCTCTTCCGGTTCCGGCCCCTTCTGCTGCGGCCAGCCTACGTCCGGTCGGGTAGCTGCGCGAGATGGTTGCCTGGAGTGGGGCTGGGGAGTTCTAACCATCCATCGAATGGAAAAACGGCTGTAGCATGTCCACGGGTTGGCCGTGCCGGCCGACCCGTCTACGTGTAAATGACTTGGGAGAATCCATGGCCGGAGGCTTTTACGGCGCGGACGTGGCGCAGCTGCGCATGCTGGCGTCGCAGGCCGGAAGCAGCGCCCTGACCCTCAGCGGCCTTCACCGCCGGCTGGCCTCGGAGCTTGCCGCGTCGAGGCACTGGCAGGGGAACGACGCCCGAACGTTCAGAACGGACTGGGAAACCAGCCATTCGCGTTCCATGATTCGGGCCGTCCAGCTGCTGGAAAAGATGCAGCGCGAGCTCACGGCCAACGCTGACCAGCAGGAAAGGGCCAGCGTAGCCGCCGGCGGTCCGTCCTCTTCACCCGGTGTGGCCGCGCCTACGGCTGAGCTCGCCACACCGGCCGAGCTGGGATCCATGTCCCCCCGGCAAGTCCTCGAGTGGTGGAACGGACTCAGCGCCAGCCAGCAGGCCGAATTTGCCCGGCTCTATCCCTTTGCGGCCGGCAACACCGACGGACTCCCTGTCGCGGCCAGGATCGAAGCGAACCGCGTGGCCGCCGCAGGCCGTCTGGCCATCCTGGAGCAGGACGGAAAAGGCTGGACGGAGGAAGCCGAGTACCTGAAGCACACAGTGGAGGGAAGCATCGATCTCGTGGCCTACGATCCTGCGAAGGGTAATCTCATTGAGATGATCGGCGACTACGACGGAAACACCACGACAGTCCTGACCTATGTTCCGGGAACGTTTGCCACGGCAGGTGACTTCTATGACGGAACAGCCCAGAAAATGGCAGCGTTCCTGCAGCAGTGGGATCCGGACGGCAGCACGGCGGCCTTTGTCTACAAGAACAGTGAGTTTCCCCAGGACCAGACGTTCGTGCAGTCGGCGGACAAGACCTTCGGGGAGCAGGCTGGCCGGAAGCTGGCGGACTTCGAAGAAGGTCTCGCCGCGCAGAACCCGCCCGGCGCCCGGACGGTGGCGGTGTCCCACAGCTGGGGCGAAGCTGCGGTAGCGTCGTCTGAAATGCACGGGACACATTACGACCAGCAGGTCTCCCTTTCGGGCGCCTGGATGCCGGACGGATGGAAGGCCGATCCGGCGACCGAGTACCACCATTTCGCTTATGACTTTGACGCGCTGGCCACCGCGCAGCGGCTGGGCCTGGTGGGTGAGAACTACCCGCTGGAGGATCCGGCGTTTACGAAGCACATCTACGATGACCCTGCGAGGAACTATCAGGTCGGTCCGGTGAAGATCACGACGGACCCGATGGCCAAGATCGACAACCACAGCCTGATCGCCAGCGCTCAGGATGCCAAGAACCGTGAGGCCCGCGAGGACATTGCCCGCGTGGTCTTTGGGGGCCGCAAATGAACACCGCCAGACGTCCCGCACGATTGTCCTACGCCGTATCAGTCCTCTGCCTGGCAGCCTCACTGGCAGCCTGCGCACCCGCTACCGAACCCCGGAGCCCCAGCATGGATCTTGCCACCGCCAAACAGTCCACCCGCGCGCAGCAGGACGAGCTGCTGTCGGTGGTCCCCTCCGCGGCTGTATCGACGACGAAGCAGACCGAGACCTCCCGCGCCCTCTTCGAGTGTGAGGCCGGCGGCTACTACTGGCCGGGGACACTGGATATCGTCCTCAGCGACGACGCCGACGGCGCGGCGCTGCTGGAGCAGATCAAAGCTGACTGGTCCGCCAGGAGCGGCTGGACCGTCAGGGACAAAACGAGCGTCAACGGCGACCCGGAACTGGTGATCGTGAGTGAGGAAGGTTACCGGCACTCGATCGAGTTCAGCCCGGAGCGGAACGCGCTCAACGTCCTGTCCTCCTCGGCATGCTTCCAGATGGAGGGAAAGCCCAAGCCGGGTGTCGATTACTAGAACCCAACCAGGTCCCGCGTTGTAGTGAGGCGCCGGAGATCAGACGCCCAGGAAACTGATGGCCCCCTGCTTGAACGCGCGGCTGGTGATGGCGTTGGTGTGGTTCCGGCCGGGCAGGACGAGCTGCTCGACCATGGCGCCCGCCGTCGCGCCCAGGGCCGCGAGTTCCGGCATCGACGCGGCGCGATCGTCCTTCTCCCCGGCCACCAGCAGCATCGGCATGTGCGGCACGGCCTCGGCGGGGTCGAACGGCTCGCTCTTGATGGCCTCCACGAGGGACAGCAGTGAGAAGATGTTGTTGCTGGGGAGCATCTGGGCCATCTTCAGCAGTCCGGCGGTGGACGCGTCGGCGATCGGCGTGCCGTCAGCCAGATAGCGCTGCGCGGCAACGAGGTCGAAGTCGGCCAGCGGATCGGCGACGTTGGGCCCGCCCAGGACCAGCCGGTGCACCAGCTCGTGCTGGGTGGCGCCGAACTCCCAGGCCAGCCGGGAGCCGAGCGAGTAGCCAACCAGGTCCAGTCCGCTGGACGGGTCACCGTCACGCAGGGGGCGGACGCCGGCGTCGAACGCGATCTGCAGCAGATCCGCGCGGATCCTGCTGGGCGTGTAGGAGTCCATGTCCTCGGGGGCGCCGCTGCGGCCGTGGCCGGGCAGGTCTACCGTGATGACGCGGCGGCCGGCCTCCAGCAGGGCGGTGAGCCAGCCGGTGTCCTCCCAGTTGAGCTTGGAGGAGGAAGAGAAGCCGTGCAGCAGCAGCACCGGGCGCAGTCCGGCGTCGGACCCGGGCTCGTGCACCCCGACGTACAGCTGCGGGTCGGTGCCCTCGACGGTATGGGAATGCTGTTCGCCGGTGTGTCTGCCGCTCATGGTGTCAGTCCTCATCAAGTACGGCGCTCAGGCGGACCCGGCGCTTCGGTGCCTCTTCCTTCGGGACCGTGCCCACAATGCCGGCGGTGTTGTCCGGCACCTCAAACACAATCAGGGGCTCGCCGACATTGATCTTGTCACCGGGCCCGCCGTGGATACGCACCACTTTACCTGCCTGCGGACTGGGCAATTCAGCGGCTGACTTGGTGGTTTCCACCTCAACGAGGGGCTGGTTGCGCTCCACCTGGTCGCCCGGGGCCACGAGCCATTCCAGCACGGTTGCCTCGATCAGGCCCTCGCCGAGATCCGGGAGCGGGAAGGAAATTTCAGCCACGTTTGTACTCCAATACTCGCTGGATCCCGAAGAGGATCCGGTCAATGTTCGGGATGTATTCGTCTTCCAGGTCCCCCGAAGGGTACGGGACATCGAAGCCGGTAACCCGCTCCACCGGTGCCCTGAGCGTGTCAAAGCAGCTTTGGGTGATCAGCTGGGCCACCTCGGCGCCCAGGCCGGAGGTGAGCGGCGCTTCGTGGACGACGACGGCGCGGCGCGTCTTGCGCACGGAGGCGGCCAGCGCCGCGGCGTCGATCGGCTTGAGCCAGCGCAGGTCAAGGACCTCGATGTCGATCCCGTCCTCGGCGGCGAGTTCGGCCACCTGGAGGCAGCGGGCCACCATGGCGCCCCACGCGACGAGGGTGAGGTGCCGGCCTTCGCGCATGACCTTCGCGCCGGTGGGGGAGCCGCCGGCTGCATCGTGGCTGGTGACGTCCACCTCGCCCTTCTGCCAGTAACGCGACTTCGGCTCCATGAAGATCACCGGGTCCGGCCGCGTCGCGGCGTACTTGAGCAGGTGGTAGGCCTCGTGCGGGTTCGACGGCGAGACCACCTTGAGGCCGGGCACGTGGGCGAAGAGTGCCTCGAGGCTTTCGCCGTGGTGTTCGGGGGCGCGGATGCCGCCGAAGCTGGGAACCCGCAGCGTGATGGGCATCGGCATGGTGCCGCGGCTGCGGTAGTTCATCCGTGCGATCTGGCAGACGATCTGGTTGATGGCTGGGTAGGCGAAGCCGTCGAACTGGACCTCCGGGATGGGGTGGAAGCCGGCCATGGCCAGGCCCACGGACATGCCGAGGATGCCGGATTCTGCCAGCGGCGTGTCAAAGACGCGCTGTTCGCCGTGTTTGGCCTGCAGGCCGTCGGTGATGCGGAAGACACCGCCGAGCCGTCCGCAGTCCTCCCCGAAGATCAAGGTCTTCGGGTTTTCGGCGAGCACCTCGTCGAGGGCCCGGTTGAGGGCCTGCTGCATGGACATCACGGTGGTGGCTGCCGGGCTCTCTGCGCTGGTGGCGGTGCTCTCGGCGGTGCTCTCGGCGGTGCTCTTGGCAGTGGCGCTCGCGCCTTCGAGAATCGAGTTAGACATGTTCAGACTCCTCGCGCCAGTTGGCGGCCTGGGCCTGCAGGGCAGGGGTGGTTTCCTGGAAGACCAGGTCAAACATTTCGGTGCCGGGGCGGGAGCCCAGCTCCTGGATGCCGGTGCGGATCTGTTCCTCCTCGGCTTTGGCCGCGGCGAGGGCCTCGGCGAAAAACGCCTCGTCGGCAATGCCGTCGGCGAGCAGACGCTGCCGGAGGCGCTCCAGCGGATCGGCGCCGGCGCCGTCGCGCTCCTCATCGAGCGAACGGTAGCGTCCCGGATCATCCGAGGTGGAGTGCGGGCCGCGGCGGTAGGTCATGGCCTCGATGAGCACGGGCCCGTTCCCGGCCCGAGCGTGCGCGAAGGCGCGGCGGGTGGCCTCAACGACGGCGACGACGTCGTCGCCGTCGATCTGCAGGGCCGGCATGCCGTAGCCGGCGGCGCGGGCGGCGACGGAGCCGCCGGCCACCTGGCGTTCGGTGGGAACCGAGATCGCCCAGCCGTTGTTCTGGACAAAGAACACCACGGGGGCCTTCATGACTGCGGCGAAGTTCAGGGCCTCGTGGACATCGCCCTGGGAGGAGGCGCCGTCACCGAAGTAGGTGAGCGCGACGCCGAGTTTGCCGTCGGTGCTTGCTGAGTTTGCTGTGTCTGCTGTGTTTGATCCGGCGGTGCCGGCGGCCAGCGTCTGGCCGTGGGCCCATCCGACAGCGTGCAGGACGGAGCCGGCCACGACGGCCTGGATCGGGGCGAGCCGGGACTCCTGCGGGTCATAGAGGCCGCCGTGCCAGGTGGCCTTGTGGGTGGCCATGTACGCCACCATGTCCACGCCCATGGTGCGGGCCACGCCCATCTCGCGGTAGGTGGGGAAAACGAAGTCCCGGGTGGTGTCCACGGCATAGCCGCTGCCCACCTGGGCGGCCTCCTGGCCGAGTTCGGGCGCGTAGCCGGGGATGATGCCCTGGCGCTGCCAGGCGATGGCCGAGGTATCGAGGTGGCGGACCGCCACCATCAGCGAATAGAGCTCGCGGAGCTGGGCGGGAGTGAGCGGTTCGGCGGCATCGCCGGAAGCCACGGGAAGAGTGTCCATGGCTGTGACCCTAGTCACCCGCTATGCGCTGTGCAATCAGCTGCTGAATCACTGACCAGACTGCACAAGAGTGTCAGCAGAACTGGGGTGAAGCTTGACAGTTTGTGCAGTCTGGCCAGTTGCGCGGCCTGGTCCTGTTACTTCCCGGCGTCGGCGTGCCCGGCCTGCTCGGCTGGTGCCGTGCTGCGGTTGCGCGTGAGCCGGGCACCGATCCAGCAGGCCGCGGCAATGCCGGCCACCAGGACGATGGTGCTGACGAGCTGCTTGCTGCTGTCAGGGCTGCTGAAACCGACGGCGAAGATCAGGGACAGGAGCACCAGTCCGAAGATCGTCAGTCCCGGGAAACCCTTCATCCGCAGCGGCAGGACGGTGCCGTCGCGGTCGGCGCGGCGGCGGAGGATCAGCTGGGACACGAGCGCGGAGCCCCAGACCATCAGGCAGGTCGAGCCGACCAGCTGGAACAGCGCCGGCAGGATCTTCTCCGGGAAGAGCAGCTCCATTACGGCGGCCAGGAAGCCGAACGCCACGGAAACGCCGACGGCGAGCACCGGCACCCGGGCCTTGTTGATCTTCGACAGGAAGCGGGGGGCCTCGCCGCGTTCGGACAGCGAGAAGACCATCCGGGACGCGCCGTAGAGGTTCGCATTCAGGGCCGAGAGGAGCGCGACGACGGCCACCAGCGTGATGGCGGCACCGGCACCGGGGATGCCGGCGACGTCCAGGACGCCGGCGAACGGCGAGGCGAGGGCTTCCGAGGTGTAGGGAAGGACCGCGGCGATGACGAACACCGAGCCGATGTAGAAGATCAGGATCCGCCACACGACGGTGCGGATCGCCAGGCCCACGCTGTGCTGGGGGTTCTCGGTCTCGGCGGCGGCCACACTGACAATCTCGGTGCCGCCGAACGCGAAGATCACGACAAAGAGCGCGGTGGCGATGCCGCCCAGGCCGGCGGGGGCGAAATCGGCGGTGAAGTTGCTGAGGCCGGGGGACTCGACGTCCGGCAGCCAGCCCAGCAGCAGGGCCGTCCCGATGCCCAGGAACAGCAGGATGGCGGCCACCTTGAGGATGGCGAACCAGAACTCGAACTCGCCGAAATTCTTCACCCCGGCGAGGTTGATCGCCGTGAACACGACCATAAAAATCAGCGACAGGGCCCAGACGGGAATGACCGGCCAGACCGTGAACAGCAGGGCGGCGGCGCCGAGGGCCTCGGCGGCGATGACCACCACCAGCTGGAGCCACCAGAGCCAGCCCACGGTGGCTCCGGCGGTCCTGCCCATGGCTTTGGCGGCGTAGACGGAAAACGCGCCGCTGTTGGGGTTGGCCGCGGCCATTTCACCCAGGGCCCACATCACAAGGATGATCAGGGTTCCGGCGACGAGGTAGGAGATGAGGACGGCGGGCCCGGCGGCCTGGACTCCGGCCCCCGAGCCAAGGAACAGGCCGGCGCCGATGGCGCTGCCGAGGCCCATCATGGTGAGTTGGCGTGGCTTCATGCTGTGGCCGAGTTTCAGGCCGGGGCGCTCCGCGGTGGACTTCATTGTCATGCTGGCGAACCTTCGTGTGGTTTGGATCTTTGGGTCCTTATGGGACCTATTGAATTTACCGCTACCAAGCGGGGTCTTCGAGCGCCGGCCGTGAGAGCATGGAGACGGTTTGTTAGTCAGTAACGGATGATCCGCAGCAGTTTGTGATACGAATACGTCGAAAGGACGAATATCTGATGGATGTTGATGCCCTGGACGCGAAGATTGTCCGATTCTTCACCGATGCACCCCGGGCCTCGGTGTTGGAAGCGTCCCGTGTGCTCAAGGTTGCCCGCGCCACCGTGCAGTCGCGGCTGGACCGGATGCAGGACAGCGGCGTCATCGGATCGTGGGTCCCGCAGCCGGATCCGGCACACTTCGGTTTTCCGGTCGTGGCGTTCTGCTCCCTGACGATCAACCAGGACCTGGGCCATGACGCGGTGGTCGAGGCCCTCGCGGCGATCCCCGAACTGATCGAAATCCACACCGTCTCCGGCAGCTCGGATTTGATGGCCCGCATTGCGGCCCGCTCCAACCCGGACCTGCAGCGGGTACTGGATGCCATGATTGCCACCCGGACGGTGCTTCGCTCGTCTTCGGTGATTGTCCTCAACACGCACTTCCAGGGACGCACCCTCCCGCTGCTGGAAGCCGCCGCCGCGGGACGGTGAGCCGGGCCGCAGCCCGGCCCACCTGCCGGCCCCACCCCACGCCCGCCCGCTAGACGCCTGGCCCGCCCGATGTGAGCTGAAACATTTTGCGCCCGGCGTCCGACGTCGTAGAATTAGTTCTAGTCAATTTGACTATAACTACTCCGGCGGTCGGCCGGACCATCCGTGCAGTCCCAAAAGACCGCCCGGAGCCTGCGATTGCGGGGTGAGTCTCCATCTACACAACAGCTGCCAACGTCTCCGAGCGACAGCTCGCGCCGCCGACGCTGGCTATCTCCACGGTGATTTTCGCCCTCCGCCCCAGTGAGCGTTCCGGACGCCCCACGCTCTGGATCCCTCTGGTGCGCCGGATCCGCGAGCCGTTCAAGGGAATGTGGGCCCTGCCCGGGGGCCCGCTGACCCACTCCGAGTCCCTTCAGGATGCCGCCTCGCGGAACCTGCAGGAGACCACCGGCCTGGCGCCCAGCTACCTCGAACAGCTCTACGCCTTCGGCGGCCTGCACCGCTCGCCCACCCAGCGCGTCGTCTCCATTGTGTACTGGGCGCTGGTGCAGCCCACCGAGGCCGCTCTCGCGGACGAATCCGAGAACGTCCGGTGGTTCCGCGCGGACCGGCTGGGCGGCCTGGCCTTCGACCACAACGCGATCATTGACTACGCGCTCTGGCGTCTGCGCAACAAAATGGCCTACGGCTCCATCGCGTACCACCTGCTCGGCGAGTTCTTCACCCTGGCCCAGGTCCGGGAGGTCTACGAGGCCGTCCTGGACCGCGAGCTGGACCCGGCCAACTTCCGCCGGCAGGTCAAGGCCACGCCCGAAATCGAAGAAACCGACCAGTACCTTCAGGGCGGCAAACACCGCCCGCCCCGCCTCTACCGCTTCACCGGCCGCCCAGGCCTTGAACCAGACAACAGGAGCACACCATGAGCAGCGTCAACACGGCCATCCAGCTGATCACGCGCGAACAGGCCGCCAGCAGCGCCGAGGCCATTGCAACGGCCGCATCCACCTGCAGCCCGGCTCTCGCCCGGGGGCCCTGGGACTATGATCTCGCCGAGGCCCTCGCCGGTGTGCCCGCCTACGGTCCCGGCGCCTCCGTCGCGGACGTCGCCCCGGCGTCGACCCCCCGGCAGGGCCAGCTTCCGGAGGAGTACAAGCTTGCCAGCGACGCCGAACTCGACGCGCGGATCCGGGCCGCCAAGGCGGCTCTCGGGGACCGCGCCGTGGTGCTGGGCCACTTCTACCAGCGTGACGAGGTGGTGGAATACGCCGACTTCGTGGGGGACTCCTTCCAGCTGGCCAACGCCGCGCTGACCCGCCCGGACGCCGAGGCCATCATCTTCTGCGGCGTGCACTTCATGGCCGAGACCGCGGACATCCTGTCCCGGCCGGACCAGGCCGTGATCCTGCCCAACCTCGCCGCCGGCTGCTCGATGGCGGACATGGCGGACATCGACTCCGTGACCGAGTGCTGGGAACAGCTCGAGGAACTGTTCGGCACCGAGCCCGACGCCGAGGGCCGGGTCCCGGTCATCCCGGTCACCTACATGAACTCCTCCGCCGCCCTCAAGGGTTTCTGCGGCGAGCACGGCGGCATCGTGTGCACCTCCTCCAACGCCGCCACGGTCCTGGAATGGGCGTTCGAGCGCGGCCAGCGGGTGCTGTTCTTCCCGGACCAGCACCTGGGACGCAACACCGCCAAGGCCATGGGGGTGCCGCTGGAGCAGATGCCGATGTGGAACCCGCGCAAGGACCTCGGCGGCAACGACGAGCAGACCCTCGAGGACTCCCGGGTCATCCTCTGGCACGGCTTCTGCTCGGTCCACAAGCGTTTCAACGTGGGCCAGATCGAGAAGGCCCGCGCCGAGTTCCCGGGCGTCCAGGTGATTGTGCACCCGGAATGCCCCATGGAAGTGGTGGACGCCGCTGATTCCGCAGGCTCCACGGACTTCATCCGCAAGGCCATCGCCGCCGCGACCGAGCCCACCACCTTCGCCGTCGGCACCGAGATCAACCTCGTCAACCGGCTGGCCGCGGAAAACCCGCAGCACACCATCTTCTGCCTGGACCCGGTGATCTGCCCCTGCTCCACGATGTACCGCATCCACCCCGGCTACCTCGCCTGGGTCCTGGAAGCGCTGGTCCGGGGCGAGGTGGTCAACCGCATCGAGGTGGAGCACGCCGTCGCCGCCCCGGCACGGGTTGCCCTCGAGCGGATGCTGGCGGCGCGGCCGTGACCAGGCCGCCGCGTTTAGTGGTCGTGGGCAGCGGCATTGCCGGACTGTACGCCGCGCTGCTCGCATCCGACGCGGTCCGGGACGGCGGGCCCGCCTGCGAGGTGGTGCTCCTGAGCAAGGGAGCCATGGAGCAGAGCAACACCTTCTACGCCCAGGGCGGCGTCTCGGCCGTGCTCACGCCGGGTGAGGCGGCGCCGGGCGATTCCGTGGCGGCCCACATCGCCGACACCCTCGCCGCCGGCGCCGGGCTCAACGACCCGGAGGCCGTCCGGGCCCTGTGCACCGAGGCCGTCCGGGACATCGCCGGCCTGGGCCGCTACGGTGTGCACTTCGACGCCGGACCCGGCGGAGGCCCGGCACTCGGCCTCGAGGCGGCACACTCCGCCGCCCGCATCCTGCACGCCGGCGGGGACGCGACGGGGGCGTGCATCACCCGCGCCCTGGTCGCCGCCGCCCTGGACCGCGCCGTCCAGGGCCGGTTGCGGGTGGAGACCGGTGCCTTCGTCACGGACCTGCTCACCGAACACCCCAACAGTGACCCGTCGGGCGCCGCCCGGGTCACCGGTGTCGCCTACCTGGCCAACGGGCAGCTCCGGCAGCTGGACGCCGACGCAGTGCTTCTGGCCACCGGCGGTGCGGGACGGCTCTTCGCCCGGACCAGCAACCCCTGCGTCGCCACTGCCGACGGCCTGGCCCTGGCCTGGCGGGCGGGGGCGGCCGTCCGGGACCTGGAGTTCTTCCAGTTCCACCCCACCACGCTCGCGGCGGATGAGATCCCCGGGGGTCCGCCGGCGCTGCTCATTTCCGAGGCGGTCCGCGGCGAAGGAGCCCTCCTGCTCGACGCCGCCGGCTACCGTTTTATGCCCGACTACCACCCGGACGCCGAGCTTGCCCCGCGCGATGTCGTGTCCCGCAGCATCGCCCTGCACCTCGCCGCGACCGGCGCACCGGCGGGCAGCCCCGTCTTGCTGGACGCCCGGGGAATCGAGGCCGCCCGCGGCCCGGGATTCCTGGCCCGGCGCTTCCCCACCATCACCGCGGCCACCCGCGCCGCCGGCTACGACTGGACCACGCAGACGCTTCCGGTGTCCCCGGCGGCCCACTACTGGATGGGCGGTGTGGCCACCGACCTCCGGGGGCGAACGTCCGTGCCGGGACTGTACGCAGCCGGTGAAGTCGCGTGCACGGGCGCGCAGGGCGCCAACCGGCTGGCGAGCAATTCCCTCCTGGAGGGGCTGGTCTTCGGCCGCCGTGCGGTGGAGGCATTCCTCAGCGGGGCGGATGCAGAACCCGGTCCGGCGGCATCCGCCACCGGTGCCAGGGACGAACTTCCCGCTGCCGCGGCGGGGCAGCTAAGTGTCCCGTTCAGCCGGGACGCCCTGCGGCGCCTGATGACCGGCGCGGCCGGGGTGATGCGCACCGGAGCCGAACTCGACGCCGCCGCCATCCGGCTCGCGGAATGGGCGGCGGCCTGCACGGCCGCCTCCGGGTTTCCGGACCCGGGGGAGAGCCTTGACCAGTCCGGCCACGAGGACCGGAACCTGCTGCTGGCCGCCCGGCTGCTCGTGGCGGCAGCGCTGAAGCGGACCGGTTCGGTGGGTGCCCACTACCGTGCCGACGCAGCCCCCGCCACCGCAGGGGCGGCCGCCTGCCCTCCGCTGCTCGCGGCCCCTGCCCGCTCAACCCCGCCGGCGGGCACGCTCGCCCAGCGGCATGCCACCTCGTCCCGTTCGAAACAAAGGATCTCGTCATGACAGCACCCGCCGCAGCCCGGCCTGACGCCCTCCCGGTGCCGGCGCTCGCCGGAACCCTGCCCGCCGCCGCCGTCGACGCTGTGCTGCGGGCGGCCCTGCTGGAGGATGCGCCGTACGGTGACATCACTTCGCAGACGCTCATCCCGGCGGACGCTCGCGCGACGGCGGTCCTGGCCGCCCGCGTCCCCGGCGTGCTCAGCGGCGGGGAGGTGTTCGCAGCGGCGATGAAGCTCACGGACCCGGACGCCGCCGTCGAACTCCTGGTGGCCGACGGTGCCGCCTTTGCCGCCGGCACCGCGCTCGCGAGGGTCAGCGGGAACGCCCGCGCCGTGCTGCTCGCCGAACGGGTCGCCCTGAACCTGGTCCAGCGGATGAGCGCCATCGCCACCAGGACGGCGGAATTCGTCGCCCTCGTGGACGGCACCGGGGCGCGCATCACCGACACCCGGAAGACCACGCCGGGTCTGCGGGTGCTGGAGCGGTACGCCGTCCGGTGCGGCGGCGGAGCCAACCACCGCTTCGGCCTCTCGGACGCGGTGCTGGCCAAGGACAACCACCTGGCCGTCCTGACCGGGGGAGACCCGTCGAAGCTCACCACGGTGCTGCGGGAGGCCAGGACGCGGCTCGGGCACACCACGCACTTCGAAGTGGAGGTGGACAGCATGGAGCAGATCGGACCGGTGCTGGCCGCCGGGGTGGACACCATCATGCTGGACAACTTCAGCCTGGCCGAGCTGGCCGCCGGGGTGGCGCTGGTGGCCGGCCGCGCCCGGGTCGAGGCCAGCGGCAACGTCAACCTGGCCACCGTGGCGGGCATCGCCGGCACCGGGGTGGACGTCATCTCGATCGGCGGACTCACCCACAGCGTCACCGCCCTGGACCTGGGACTCGACATTGAGCTGGGCCTCGGGACCGGACAGGGCCGAGCACCCGGCCTCGGGCAGAGCGAACAGGCCGGCCAGGCGGCGCCATGATCTTCCTCGACGCCGCGGCCACCACACCGGTCCGCCGCGAGGTGCTCGAAGCGATGTGGCCGTTCCTGTCGGGGGAGTTCGGGAACCCCTCGAGCCACCACTCGCTCGGCGACGCGGCTGCCACGGCGCTCGCCGGGGCACGGGCAGCGACGGCGATGGCTCTGGGCTGCCGCCCGGGCGAGGTGGTCTTCACCTCCGGGGGAACGGAAGCGGACAACCTCGCTGTCAAGGGCATCGCCCTGGCCCGCCGGGCGGCGGACCCGCGGCTGGACCGCGTGGTGATCAGCGCCGTCGAACATCCCGCCGTGGAGGAGTCAGCCCGCTACCTGGAGCGTGTGCACGGTTTCGCCGTCGATGTGGTGCCGGTGGACGCCTACGGCCGCGTCACCGGGGAAGCCCTCGCCGCCGTGCTCCGGCCGGAGACCGCCCTGGTCAGCATCATGTACGCCAACAATGAGGTGGGCACGGTGCAGCCGATCACCCGGCTGGCCGCGCTGGCCCGCTCGCAGCGAATCCCGTTCCACACCGACGCCGTCCAGGCCGCCGGCTGGCTTCCGCTCGACACCGCAGTACTGGGTGTGGATGCCCTGAGCATCTCCGGACACAAACTGGGGGCGCCCAAAGGCAGCGGGGCACTCTTCGTGCGCAGCCGGACCCGGCTGGAACCGGTGATCCACGGCGGCGGGCAGGAACGCGGCCGCCGGTCGGGGACCGAGAACGTGGCCGGGGCCGTAGCCCTGGCGACGGCGCTCACGCTCGCCCGGAACTCACAAGGGGACCGCGCGGCACACGTCGCCGCGCTGCGTGATGACTTCATCCGCTCGGTGCAGACCCAGGTTCCGGGCGCGGTCCTCACCGGCCATCCGAGCGAGCGGCTGCCCTCGGTCGCCTCATTCTGCTTCCCGGGGACCAGCGGCGAATCGGTCCTGCTGGAGCTCGAACGGCTGGGAGTCATCTGTTCCAGCGGCTCGGCGTGCGCTGCGGGTTCGGACGAGCCGTCCCCGGTGTTGCGGGCGATGGGCATCGACGACGCCATGGCCCAGACCGCGGTCCGCTTCAGCTTCGACTCGACCATCACAGCGGGGGAGCTGCAGGAGGCGGCGGCCGCGGTCCGCACCGCCGTCGGCAGCGTCAAGGCCCTCGGCACCCCCTGACCCCCGGGTTGCCCTATCACTTAATGCTGTTCCAGGGCGCTCCAAAGCACGTTATCTGACAGCGCAAGCCGGGGTTTCGGAGAGGATAGGTTTCGGAGTGGTGCGGCACGGTGCTGACAGCCTTAGCGGTGCCGGGCGCGGCGGAAGATCCAGTGCCGCAGCAGGGTGAAACGCACGGCCGTGGCCGCGAAGCCGGCGATAGTGGTGGTCCACAGCTCATCGGCGACGGTGGACTGGGGGTTGATCCAGTGCAGGACGCCGAGGCTGCCGCCGGTGATCAGCAGCGCCACCAGGATGACGATCAGGCCGTTGAGATGGTCGCGCTTCATCCGGTGGCGTTCGCTGATCTTGAAGGTCAGCCGCCGGTTCAGGGCCGTGTTCATCAGTGACGTGAGGATGAGGGCCGTCGCATTGGCCGGCTGCGAACCGAGGTACGGGCGGAGGAAGGCATAGAGCGCCAGCGACGTTGCCGTGCAGACGACGCCGACGGCGGTGAACCTCAGCAGCTGCCGGACCAGTGGATAGCGGAGGACGCCGCAATGGCGGCGGGCAGGAGCCCGGCCTGAGGCAGCGGCGGGCGCATGGGCGGGCGCAGGGGAGTGCTGCTGGAGCTGGGCATCCATCCGCTCAGTACAGCTCGCCTACAGGGATCTCCACGGCCAAGCGGTTGGAGGGGCCGGCGAGGGGGCATGCCCACGCCTCGTTGTAGGCGCAGGACGGGTTGTAGGCGAAGTTGAAGTCAACGACGAACTCGGCCTCCGGGCCGGACCCGTGCACGCCGTGGAAAGCACCCTTGATCGTGTCAAGCAGGTAGCGGCCCGCACCGTAGCTGCCGCCGGGCTGCCCGGCCGTCGCATCACGGAACGGCACAAAGAGGCCGCCGCCGTAGCCGTGGATCTTCCACACGGCGAGCTGGCCCAGTTCCGGCAGGTCGAAGGTTCCCAGCCGGACAAACCGGACCAGGCCGTCGGTGCCGGTTTCGACATTCATTTCCCGTCCGGCACCCTCGCTCGTCAGCGGGATGTGGAAACGGTAGATCGGATCGTAGTCCGCCGTCTTCAGTCCGCCGAAGCTGGACTTGGCGGCCGCAGTGAGTGGCGAAGCAGGGTGCGTGCCGAACATCCGGTCCCGCTCCTGGCGCCAGTAGGAGTGCGCCTCGGCTGGGTCCTCGGCCGCGATCTTCCGCACGTTGGCGTACAACGCAAAGGTCCGGAGCCGCCAGTCCGCGATGTCCACGGCGGAGATGTCCGCCACGCTGTCCTGGGCTCCGAAATCCGTCGTGCCAAAAACTTGATCCGCCATGTCCCCAGCGTATCCCGCTTTCCCTGCGGGGAACCGCGCCTCCGGCGGCGGGTCCCGGGCCCCACTACGATGGCACCATGACTGGGACAGATACCTCCGGGCGGACGCCGGCCCGCGGCCTCCGGATCGCCGCCGCCCTGGCGCTCGCCGGCGCCGCACTGTCCGGCTGCACCAGCGAAGGCAGGGACGCCCCCGGCTGGACGGCCGGCGGCACCCCGGTCACCAGCGCCAGCGTGGCAGGTTCCCCGACCGGCCCGCCCACGGGCAGCGCGACACCGGGCGCCTCGCCGGGTCCTACCACCTCCGGCGCCGCGGAAACCGGCTCGACGGCGGCGGCCTGGAAGGTGTTCACCGATCCTGCGAAGACCGTCAGTTTCGAGCTCCCGCAGGAGTGGATCGCCCAGTCGGTGACCCCCGGGGAGGGAACCCTGCCCGGAGCCCTCAAGATCGAGGTCAAGGACGGCAAGGGCCGCTACCTCGCCACCTTGCAGACCGGGCTCCAGCCCCTGCCCGCCCCGGCCTGCGCGGACGACGCCGCGAAACCGTACGTCGTCGTCAGCAGTGTCCCGGTCGAACTGCCGCACCGCGGCGGCGAAGGCACCATCGACCCGCGGGTGGTGTACCGGGTCATCCAGGGCTACAAATATTTCGGCTCCTACGGCATCACCAACGTCGTCGGCGGCACGGAAGGACAGTCCTGCGTGCTGCAGAACCTGGTCCGCGGCCCCGGGGGCCGGGGGGACTATTCCTTCGCTGACCTGACGGAGCTGAAGGCGTTCGCCCCGGACCAGAAGGTCGCCCCGGCCCGGGCTTTTGACACCCTCGACCAGGCGGCCGCATACGTCAACGAAGGCTCGGAATTCGCCAACGTCCAGCGGATGCTAATGTCTCTGGAGATCAAGAACTAGTCCCGCACCGCCCGCACACACCCGGGCCGGGAGCGGTGGCTTCACCCGCTGTTAACTCACACCCCGGAGATACATGGAACGCTCTGTAGCCGCCCGCATGGCCTTCAAGACCGTGGCCGACACAAAGGTCGCCCTGGCGGTGTCCGTGGCACGCAACTCGGGCTACAGCGGCTTCGTGGAGACCCTGACCGTGACCTCCGGCGGCGACGACGTCCCGCTCACCGAACTCTCCGACCACCACGGCGGGCGCTTCCACTACATGGAATTCGCTGAACCCACCGAGGTGCACGTGGAGTACACCGCCACCGTCACCGGCTTCGCACTGCCGGAGGAACCCCGGCGGATGGAACTCATCCGCTACGTCCGGCCGAGCCGCTACGCCGAGTCCGACCGGCTTCTGCCGACGGCCTACGCAGAATTCGGCGGCCTGCAGGGCGCCGAACTGGTGCACGCGGTTCGCAATTGGGTCTTCAGCGAGCTGCGCTACATCAGCGGATCCTCCCGGGGAACCGATGGGGCCGTCGAGACCCTGCTGCACCGCCGCGGAGTCTGCCGCGACTTCGCCCACCTGGCGATCTCGCTGCTGCGCGCCAAGGATATTCCCGCCCGGCTGGCAGCGGTGTACGCCCCGGGGCTGAGCCCGATGGACTTCCACGCGGTGGCCGAGGCCTATATCAACGGTGCCTGGTACGTCATCGACCCCACGGGCCTGGCGCCGCGCGAAAGCATGCTGCGGATCACCGCCGGCCGGGATTCCTCGGACACCGCGTTCCTGTCGACGGTGGGCGGCAGCCTGTCGCTGACCCAGCTCGCCGTCACCGCCATCGTCGACGGCGACCTGCCGGACGAGGATCCGGCGAAGCTGGTCACCCTCCAGTAGGGACGCTCCTGGAGCAGGATCACCCCTGGACGCGTTGGCGGTAGTGGCGAGGTGTAACGCCAGCGTCGTTAAGGAAGTGCCGGTTGAAGTTGGAGAGGTTCGTGAAGCCGACTTCGTAGCAGATGTCGGAGACGGCTTTGTCGCTGTGTTCCAGCAGGCGCCGTGCATTTGCGAGCCGAAGTTTGCGGACCAGGTCACTGAAGTTCTGGCCGGTGGCCCGCTTGAAGTATTTCGAAAACGTCGGCTCTGACATTCCGACCAGCGCTGCAGCCCCGGACATTTTGACGCTGCCGGCGTGGTTTTTGAAGACGTATTCGAGGACGATATCCACCACGGCCGCGGCCTGGCCGTCCAGTTGGGGCCTGAACCATTCGTCGGCCAGGTAGCGTCGTTCCTCCTGCGGTGCACGGGCGAGAATTGTGAGGAGCTCAAAGAGGTGATGCAGCCGCTCCAGGCCAGTCGATGTGCCCATCGCGTCGATGGACGCGGCTGCCGACTCGGCTGTTTCTCCCAGGAATTCGATCCCGCGTGAGGACTGTTCCAGGAGGGGTTTGACCTCGGCCATTTCCGGGATGATCGATGCAGCCTGTTCAACCCATTTTCCGTCGAACTGGATGAGGGCGTCCCTGCCCTTGAGGACTTCTCCCGGCTCAAGGTCGCTGACCCAGTCGTGCGGCAGCCCGGGTCCCACCAGAGCCACGTGCCCGGCCTCGAACGTGCCGATGTGGTCTCCGACAATGAACTTTCCGGTGCCTTTCCGGATCAGGTGGAGTTCGTATTCAGGATGATAGTTCCAACGCGCCACCGGGCTTGGATAGTCGTGCTCGTGCCACCGGACTGAATGGTTCGGATCCTCCGGGATGACCTCACGGTTGGCGCGCATGCCCAGCAGTCGTTCTGCCAGCCGGGCTGTTGCGCCGTCGCTGGAGTCCGCCGTGCCCATCGTGGTCCTCCCTGCGTTCGGGTTATGAAATATAGACAGCTTCCTTGACTGCCTTCTCCTAGAGTAGCGTCCGGCTGCGGCCCGGATAGGAAAATTAGTATCAGACGCTGGCAACCACGGCGCTAGTTGTGCCCTACCCCACAGGCCTAATGTTAAGGAACACCAGCGAGGCACCCCGGCTTCCGGCCCCGGTCCCGCTCCCGGCGCCGCACCCCGAAACAGCAGTCGGAGTGCAGGTCGCATTGCATCCCCTGAAAGAACAAAGGAGTCCTTGAATGCGCGCAAAAACACGCGTCGCTGCATTGGCCGCAGGAGCCCTCTGCGTGGCGCTCAGCGCCTCAGCCTGTGCAGGTGCCGGCGGCGGCAACTCCGCCGGAGACCCGAACGCCATCAATGTCCTGATGGTCAACAACCCCCAGATGGAGGACCTGCAGCGGCTCACCGCCGAGAACTTCACCAGGGAAACCGGTATCAGGGTCAACTACACCGTCCTGCCCGAAAATGACGTCCGTGCCAAGATCAGCCAGGAATTCTCAAGCCAGGCCGGCCAGTACGACGTCGCGTCGCTGTCCAACTACGAGATCCCGTTCTATTCCGCCAACGGCTGGCTGGCGCCGCTGGACCATGTGGCCAAGGATCCCGAGTTCAACCAGGCGGACATCCTGCCGGCCTACACGGCGTCACTGACCGGCAAGGACGGCAAGCTCTACGGCGAACCGTTTTACGGCGAATCCTCCTTCCTGATGTACCGGAAAGACATTTTCGACGCCAAGGGACTGACGATGCCGGATAAGCCGACCTGGGACGAGGTCGCCGCCCTGGCCGCCCAGGCTGACGGCGCCGCCCCGGGCATGAAGGGGATCTGCCTGCGCGGACAGCCCGGCTGGGGCCAGGTTTTCGCGCCGCTGACGACGGTGGTGAACACCTTCGGCGGAACCTGGTTCGACAAGGAGTGGAACGCGTTGGTCAACGCCCCGGAGTTCACCGAGGCAGTCGAGTTCTACACCAAGCTGGTCCGGGACCACGGTCCGGCGGGGGCCGCCCAGGCCGGGTTCACCGAGTGCCTGAACAACGTGAGTCAGGGCAAGGTCGCCATGTGGTACGACGCCACCTCCGCGGCCGGTGCCCTGGAAGCCGAGGCTTCCCCGGTGAAGGGCAAAATCGGCTACGCCCAGGCCCCGGTGAAGGAGACCAAGTCCTCCGGCTGGCTCTGGACCTGGTCCTGGGCCGTGCAGGCGGCCTCCAAGAAGCAGGACGCCGCCGGGAAGTTCATCGCCTGGGCGAGTTCGAAGAAGTACGAGGAACTGGTCGCATCCAAGCTCGGCTGGTCCAAGGTCCCGTCGGGCAAGCGCATCTCGACCTACGAGAACACCGAGTTCCAGCAGGCCGCACCGTTCTTCAAGGCCGAACGCTTCGCCATTGAGAACGCCGATCCGACCAACCCCGGTGTCCAGCCGCGTCCGGCGGTGGGCATCCAGTTTGTCGGGATTCCCGAGTTCGCGGCCCTGGGCACCAGGGTGTCCCAGGGTGTCAGCTCCGCCATCGCCGGGCAGGGTACTGTCGCCGACGCGCTGGCCAAGGGCCAGGAAGCCGCACAAAAAGTCGGCGACAAGTACAAGAAGTAACAACCCAACCGCAGGAGAACATCATGACAAACGCAACGGCGCGCTTCTCCCGGCACGGGAGCACCACAGCCAAACCTTCCAGGGATGCCAGGGCGCGGGAACGGGCTGTGGCCTGGGTACGGCGTGCACCGCTGCTGCCGGCCCTGATCTTCCTCATCATCGTCACCCAGCTACCGTTCGTGGTGACCCTGGTCATCTCGTTTATGAACTGGAACGGCATGAGCCCGGACACAACCGGATTTGCCGGGTTCGAGAACTACGTCCAGGTCCTCACCGATCCCTACTTTCAGCAGTCCATCGCCACCACCATCGTCATGACTGTCTCCGTGGTCCTGATCAGCCTGGTCCTCGGCCTCGGACTCGCCCTGCTCCTGGACAAGAAGTTCATCGGCCGCGGACTGGCCCGGACCCTGCTGATCGCACCCTTCCTCGTGGTGCCGGTGGCTGCGGCGCTCATCTGGAAGCACGCCATCCTCAACCCCGTCTACGGCCTGATCAACGGCACCCTCACCTGGCTCTGGTCGCTCTTCGGCAGCGACACCCCGCCACAGACTGACCTGCTGACCTCGGCGCCCCTGCTGGCCATCATCATCTCCCTGGTCTGGCAGTGGACCCCGTTCATGATGCTCATCCTGCTCGCCGGCCTGCAGTCCCGACCCATGGACACCGTCGAAGCCGCCCAAATGGACGGCGCCACTCCCTGGGCGATCTTCCACCACCTCACCCTGCCGCACCTGCGGCAGTACCTCGAACTCGGCGGGCTGCTTGGAGCCATCTACATCGTGCAGAATTTTGACGCTGTCTTCACTCTCACCTCCGGCGGCCTGGGCACGGCCAACCTGCCCTACGCCATCTACGAGACGTTCTACTACGCCAACGAATACGGTCTGGCGTCCGCCGCCGGGGTCGTGGTGGTCATCGGCACCATCATCGTGGCGACCTTCGCACTCCGCACCGTATTCTCGCTCTTCAAGAAGGAGGCAGCACGATGAGCACGCTCACCCCCACCGAGCCCCGGGCATCCGTCCCCGGCCCGAACGCCACCACCGGGTCACAGCGCCGCGGCAAGTCCCGCATGGACCCCACCCGGAACAACACGGCCGCCGGGATCGCGGCCTGGCTGCTGGCCCTGCTGTTCGCCGTACCGGTCCTGTGGATGATCCTGACGTCCTTCCACTCGGAAACCGACGCCGCGACCAACCCGCCGTCCATCGCCGCACCCCTCACTCTGGACGCGTACCAGGAGTTCTTCGGGGCAACGTCCGGGGTCAGCCCGTGGCCGTCGCTGATCAACTCCGCTACCGCCTCGATCTTCTCCACCATCCTGGTGCTGCTGCTGGCCATCCCGGCCGCGTACGCGCTGTCCATCCGGCCGGTGAAGAAGTGGTCCGACGTGATGTTCTTCTTCCTCTCCATCAAGATGATGCCCGTCGTGGCCGCGGTCCTGCCGCTCTACCTCGTCGCCAAGAACATCGGCGCGCTGGACAACATCTGGTTCCTGGTCCTGATGTATACCTCGATGAACCTGCCCATCGCCGTGTGGATGATGCGCTCCTTCCTCGAGGAAGTGCCGGTCGAAATGCTGGAGGCCGCCCAGATCGACGGCGCGGGCCTGCTGCTCACGCTCCGGAAGGTCGTCGCCCCGGTAGCGATGCCCGGCATCGCCGCCACCGCCCTGATCTGCTTCATCTTCAGCTGGAACGAACTTCTCCTGGCCCGGGTCCTCACCGGCGTCGTCGCCGGCACCGCCCCGGTCTTCCTCACCGGCTTCGTCTCAGGCCAGGGCCTGTTCCTCGCCAAGGTCTGCGCGGCCGCCGTCGTGGTCTCCCTGCCGGTGCTGTTCGCCGGCTTCGCCGCCCAGGACAAACTCGTCCAGGGCCTCTCCCTGGGCGCCGTCAAATAGCGCCGTCCGAAAGCCAGCCCAGTCTCTTCCAGCAGCCCAGTCCCTCCGATCTGTATTAGGACAAAGGAATACTCCGATGACAACGTCAACCGCACAGTCCCGCACCCCCGGACCCCCGGAAGTCCCCGCCACGATGCGGGCCGCCGTCCTCAAGCGCCAGGGCGACATGGCGATGGAAACCCTGGCCGTCCCGCAGCTGGAGGCGGACCAGGTCCTGGTGCAGGTCGCCGCCGTCGGCGTCTGCGGCAGCGACGTCCACTACTACGAACACGGCAGGATCGGCGACTACGTCGTGGACCACCCGCTCATCCTGGGCCATGAGCTCTCCGGACGGATCGCCGCCGTCGGAAGTGCCGTAGACCCCGCCCGCCTCGGCAAGCGGGTCGCCGTCGAACCCCAGCGGCCCTGCCGCACCTGCAAGCAGTGCAAGGCCGGCCGGTACAACCTGTGCCCCGACATCGAGTTCTACGCCACCCCGCCGATCGACGGCGCCTTCGCCGAGTACGTGAGCATCCAGAGCGACTTCGCCTACGACATCCCGGACAGCGTCAGCGATGAGGCGGCCGCCCTCATTGAACCCCTCTCCGTCGGCCTCTGGGCCTGCGAGCGCGCCGGGATCAAGCCGGGCAGCCGAGTCCTGATCGCCGGCGCAGGCCCGATCGGCATCATCGCAGCCCAGGCCGCCCGCGCCTACGGCGCCGCCGAAATCTACATCACGGACATCGCCGACGACCGCCTGGCCTTCGCCATGGAACACGGCGCCACCCACGCACTGAACGCCAGGACGGACAGTGGCGAAGGGCTCGACGTCGACGCCTTCATCGATGCCTCAGGCGCCCCGCAGGCCGTCCGCTCCGGCATCAAGGCCGTCGGACCGGCAGGGAAAGTCATCCTGGTCGGGCTCGGGGCCGACGACGTCGAACTGCCCGTCTCCTACATCCAGAACCGGGAAATCTGGCTCTCCGGTGTCTTCCGCTACACCAACACCTGGCCGCTGGCCATCCAGCTCATCGCGAACGGCACGGTGGACCTGGACATTCTGGTCACCGGCAGGTTCTCCCTGGCTGGCTCCGAAGACGCACTCAAAGCCGGCAAGCAGCCCGGACAGCTCAAAGCCGTGGTCTACCCGGGCCGCTGACCAGAAGACGCCAAGGAGCCAGCCATGCCAGCACATGAAACCACGATGGTCGTCATCGGCGAGTCCCTCGTCGACATCATCAGCGATCCCGGGCGGTCGGAGGCGATCCAGGTCCACCCGGGCGGAAGCCCCCTCAACGTGGCCGTGGGGGCGGCGCGCCTGGGCCTGCACACGAGCCTGGTGACCCACTTCGCCGATGACCGGCATGGGCTGATGATCGAAGAGCACCTGCGGTCAAACGGTGTCCACGTGATCAACGGCGGAACCGCGCCGACGTCGACGGCCCTCGCCACGCTGGGGCCGGACGGTGCCGCCGACTACACGTTCGCCATCACCTGGGAACTCAACGGGGCATCCCTGCCGGCCCTGGCAGCAATCCGGGATTCCACCCATGTCCATACCGGTTCGATCGCTACCGTGCTGCCACCGGGGGACCACGCCACACTTGCACTCGTCAAGGCGGCCGGCGAGTATGCGACGATCAGTTACGATCCCAACTGCCGGCCAGCCATCAGCCCCGATGCGGCCGCAGCACGCCGACAGTCAGAACGCTTTGTCGCAGCCAGCGACGTCGTCAAAGCCAGTGATGAAGACCTCCGCTGGCTCTACCCAGACCGGACCCCGGAGGAAACCCTGGAAGCCTGGCTGGGACTCGGCCCGGCCCTCGTAGCCCTGACGCGGGGAGCCTCCGGACCTGTCATCGTGTCCCGTCGCGGGAGGGTGGAAATGGCAGCTGAACCCATCACTGTGGCCGACACGGTGGGCGCCGGTGACTCCTTCATGGCCGGCCTCATCTCCGGGCTCTCCCAGTTAGGTGCCCTCGGCACGGGCGGCAGACGTCGGCTGGAAGACCTGACACCGGAGCAGCTGCAGGCTGTGGCCGCCCATGCCAACCGCGCGGCGGCGGTCACCTGCTCCCGGCAAGGCGCAAATCCGCCCCGGAAGGACGACCTCGGCCCGCTGACCATGCCAACGACCAGCAGCATCTGAACACCGGGACAGGCGGCAACCGGGGGCAGCGGGACGACGTCGCCTCCTGAATGGCTGGCGAACGCCGTGGGCCGTTCACCTCAGTGGAGTCCGTGACCGGCGGCCCGTCCCGGCCCCGCGGGCGGGTTCGTCTCCATTTCGTGTGGCTGTTCCGGTTCCGGGGACCGGTTTGGCGGGCTCCTCGTTTGCTTGGGTCGCGGCCCAGCAGCCGAAGGCCATCCTCGGACCGGGAGCCGGGCTCGGCGCTGTAGGTCATCATGGTCAGGCCGGGCGCGGCCGGCAGCTCGAGGGCGTCGTAGTGCACTTCCAAGTCGCCGACGACATGGTGTCGGAAGGTCTTGGTGCCGCTCTGGTGCAGGCGGACGTTGTGCTGTGCCCATCGTTGGCGGAATTCCTCACTCCGCGTGGATAGTTCCCCAATGAGGTCCGTCAGGGCCTTGTCGAACGGGTTCCGTCCAGCCTCGGTATGGAGCATGGCGACGGCTGTGTCGGCGGCCTGGTCCCAGTCCGGATACAGGGATTCGGAGCGCGGGTTGAGGAAAGCGAACCGGGCGAAGTTCATGGGCCGTACTGGGTCCGCAAACGCGTCGGAGTACAGGGCGCGGCCCAGATCGTTGATGGCGACGATGTCCAGGCGGCCGTTGCGCACGAAGGCGGGAATGCCCGTGAGGCCGTCGAGGATGCGCTGCACGCTCTCGTGGATGCTCTGGGCGGGCTGTCGCCGTGTCCGGGTGGCGGGTCCGGCCGCGCGGGCGAGGTTGAACAGGTGTTCGCGTTCCGCTTCGTTCAGTTTGAGCGCCCGCGAGATTGCCTCCAACACAGCGTCCGAGACGCCGGCGAGGCTTCCGCGTTCCACCCGGGTGTAATACTCGACGCTCATGCCTGCCAGCAACGCGACCTCTTCGCGGCGCAGGCCGGGGACGCGGCGGACACCGCCGGAGTTCGGCAGGCCTGCTTGCTCGGGCGTGAGCCTCGCTCTCCGGGTGAGGAACTGGCGAATCTCATTCCGGTTGTCCATGCACCCTACGGTATGTCCGGCAGCCGACTCCCAGGGAGTCCCTGTCAGGGCCTGTATAGCCACGGCCTGCCACGGGGCCCGGACAGCGTTTCCTTGAACGGTAAGCAGGCGAAATAGACGCGTTCCAAACATCACCGCTTCCTGCCGGGGCTGGCCGGGGCCGTCGGCATCGTCGTAGCCCAGGCTGCCGGCCGTGACTTGTACTCCGCCGCCGGGCCCCCTGGGTCAGCGCGCTGCCACCGAGGCCCGCAGCTTCCCGGTGAGGCGCAGCAGTTCCTGCTGCTCGGCCGCCGTCAGCGCAGGAACCACCAGGGCGGCGATGTCGCGGACGTGCTCCCGGCCGATCTGCTTCTGCAGCTCCCAGCCCGCTTCGGTGAGTTTGACCAGGACGCCGCGGCCGTCGTCGGGAGCCGGCATGCGCTCCACCAGGCCGCGCTTTTCGAGGCGCTCCACCAGCCGGCTCAGGCTGGACTGGCTCAGCAGCACGTGGTCATTGAGCTCGTTCTGGCGTAACCAGCCCGACGGACAGCGCGAGAGCGTAAACAGCACGTCGTACTCGTTCAGTGCCAGGGTTTTGAAGGCGGGGCCGGCCTGCAGCCGGCGCATGACCGCCACCTGGGCGCGGAACAGGGATTCCCAGGTTTCCGCGGCCAGGCGCACTGGCGACTCGGTTGTTTTGCTGGACATCACACGCTCTGGGTGCGGTCGTGGCTGGCGGCTTCGCTGGCGGACTGACCGGCGGCGGCCAGGGATGCGGCGACGCGGCCGGCGTGGGTGGGGGGTTCGGGGACGTGGGCCGGGGTCTTGTCGGCGTATTCCTTGCGCAGGACCGGCAGGACCTCGTCGCCGAACAGGTCCAGCTGTTCCAGCACGGTCTTCAGCGGCAGGCCGGCGTGGTCGATCAGGAACAGCTGCCGCTGGTAGTCGCCAAAGTATTCACGGAAGGTCAGCGTCTTCTCGATGACTTCCTGCGGGCTGCCGACGGTCAGCGGGGTCTGCGAGGTAAAGTCCTCGAGCGACGGGCCGTGGCCGTAGACCGGGGCGTTGTCGAAGTAGGGACGGAACTCCTTGACGGCGTCCTGCGAGTTTTTCCGCATGAAGAACTGTCCGCCGAGGCCCACAATCGCCTGGTCCGCCTTGCCGTGGCCGTAGTGCTCGTAGCGTTCGCGGTAGAGGCCGATCAGCTGCTGGTAGTGCTCCTTGGGCCAGAAGATGTTGTTCGCGAAGAAGCCATCGCCGTAGTAGGCAGCGACTTCCGCGATCTGCGGCGTGCGGATCGAACCGTGCCACACGAAGGGGGCGACGCCGTCGAGCGGGCGCGGGGTGGAGGTGAAGTTCTGCAGCGGCGTGCGGTGCTTTCCGGACCAGTTGACGGTGTCCTCATCCCAGAGGCGGCGCAGCAGGCTGTAGTTCTCGATCGCGAGTTCGATCCCGTCCTGGATGTTCTTGCCGAACCAGGGGTACACGGGGGCGGTGTTGCCGCGGCCCAGGACCAGGTCCACACGTCCGTCGGCCAGGTGCTGGAGCATGGCGAAGTCCTCGGCGATCTTCACCGGATCATTCGTGGTGATCAGCGTGGTGGCCGTGGACAGGATAATGCGCTCCGTCTGGGCGGCGATGTAGGCAAGAGTGGTGGTGGGGGAGGAGGAGAAGAAAGGCCGGTTGTGGTGCTCGCCAATGGCGTAGACATCCATGCCGATTTCCTCGACCTTCTTGGCGATCGCCACGGACGCCTTGATCCGTTCGTGCTCCGTGGGCGTGCGGCCCGTGGTGGGGTCGGTGGTGATATCGCTGACGCTGAATACGCCGATCTGCATGATGTGCCTTTCCGTGGCCGGGTACTTCCGGGAGCTGTTTCAACTATAGCTGATATGCATGCATTTGCATCTATCGAACGGTATAACGCCCCCCGGGTCCGGATATTCCCCACCTGTGCGGGTCTTTCCCTGGAGGAGCTTCGGCGTTATCTTCATATCCTGGAGGGCGCCCACATGATGAGAAGGCTCGGAAAGGCTGCGGCCGCCGCAATCCTGCTGGCGATCAGTCTCGTGGTATCGGGATGCACGGCCTCGCGGCTGGAGCCTGCGGCTGGGGTGGACGCGCGCGCGGTGCTGGAGGAGTTTCAGGGCCGCGGCGTGGTGAAACACCTCGAGGCGCTGCAGCGCATCGCTGATGACAACGATGGCAGCCGCGCCTCGGGCACCTCCGGGTACGAGGAATCCGCCCGCTACGTCGAGGAGCAGCTGCGCGCCGCCGGGTACACACCGGTCCGGCAGACCTTCACCTTCCGGGGCGAGGGCAAGAACCGCAAGCAGGTGAAGAGCTTCAACATCCTCGCCGACACTGGGGGCAGCGCCGAGAACACCGTGGTGGTGGGCGGCCACCTGGACTCCGTGCGTGAGGGGCCGGGGATCAATGACAACGCCAGCGGGGTCGCGGCCATGCTGGAGATCGCCGCCTGGCTGAAGGACAGCGGGATCACCCCGGTCAACCGGGTCCGGTTTGCGTTCTGGGGCGCCGAGGAGGACGGCCTCTACGGTTCCCAGCACTACGTCGACGAGCTGAGCCGGGCCGAGAAGGATCAGACCGCGGCGAATCTGAACGTGGACATGCTGGCCTCCCCGAACGGGGTGCGGTCCATTCACGACGGCAACGGTTCGGATTTCAAACAGGCCGGGCCGTCCGGTTCGAAACAGATCGAGGAGGTCTTTTTCCGGTTCTTCGAGGAGAACTCGCTGCCGGCGGAGACCACACCCTTCGACGGCGGCTCCGATTACGAGGCCTTCCTGCAGGCCGGAATTCCCGCCGGCGGGCTGTTCAGCGGCGACGTGAAAACCAAGACCAAAGCCCAGATGCAGGCCTATGGCGGGGTGGCCGGCAAGGACCTCGATTCCTGCTACCACGAGGCCTGCGACACCATCAGCAACACCAACGCGGAGCTGCTCAAGGATATGTCCGCCGCCCTGGCCTACGCCACCGCCACCTACGCACTGGCCCCGCGGGGCTGACTCCCGGCTCCTTGGACAACAGGGAAAGGCCCACCCCGCTGCGCGAAAGTTGGCCCGGGGGAGCTGTGCGACGGGGCGGATCCCGGACTACTTGATTCGAACGTCTTGCCGTCTAAGTACAGCTAAGTAGACCGGGCCGGATATCCATCAACTATTCGAGTACGGCCTACGGATCCGTAAGTTAGCGGCGTTCCCTAGCTTGGAATCAATACCGGTCACGCCTCCTGACTACGGCATGGCGCCGCAGTACTCAATTTTCCCGTGACCGATTTCCGGATGTCTGAGCCGTTACTGGGCCGGGGAATAGAACTAAGGAAAAGTACTGATGGACATATTTGAAATCCTTGAGTCAGAAGTCCGCACGTACTGCCGCACCTGGGATGCGGTCTTTGACCGCGCGTCCGGCAGCACTCTCTACAGCGAGGACGGCAGGGATTATCTTGATTTCTTTTCCGGCGCCGGAGCACTGAACTACGGACACAACAATCCTGAGCTGCTTCGACCGCTCGTGGAATACCTCCTTTCCGGGGCTATCGTTCATTCCCTCGACATGAAAACAGTCGCCAAACGGCGCTTTCTGGAAACATTCCACGAGCTGATCCTGAAGCCCCGGCAGTATGACTATAAAGTCATGTTTCCCGGGCCCACGGGGACTAACTCGGTGGAAGCGGCCTTGAAGCTCGCTCGAAAAGTCACCGGTCGATCCCATATCCTCAGTTTTACGAATGCATTCCACGGGATGACTCTTGGATCCCTGGCGGTGACGGGCAATTCCATGAAGCGGGCGGGGGCCGGGGTTCCGCTAACGAACACATCCAGCATGCCCTATGACGGATTCTTTGACGGCCAGACGGCGGACTTTCTGTGGCTCCGCCACGCCCTGGAAGACAGCGGCTCCGGCGTCGACAAACCGGCCGCCGTCATCGTCGAAACCGTACAGGGAGAGGGCGGGCTCCGGGCAGCACGTGCCTCCTGGCTCCAAGGCCTGGCGGAACTGTGCCGCCAGCACGGCATCCTGCTCATTGTCGACGACGTCCAGGCCGGCTGCGGACGCACCGGCACCTTCTTCAGCTTCGAGGATGCCGGCATCATCCCCGATATCGTTTGCCTGTCGAAATCCATTTCCGGCTTCGGGCTGCCCTTGTCGTTGACGCTTTTCAAACCGGAGCATGACATCTGGAAGCCGGGCGAGCACAACGGAACCTTCCGCGGACACAACCCGGCGTTTGTCACGGGCACGGCTGCCCTGGAGCGTTACTGGGGGGACCGGACCCTTGAAGCGAAAGTCGAGGGCCTCACCTCGCAGCTGCACGAGGGGTTGACGCAGATTGCCGCGGGAACCGAAGGTGCCCGGGTCCGGGGACGTGGCCTGCTTGCGGGCATCTACTATCCCGACCACCAAACGGCAGGGAAGATCGCGGCCGAATCGTTCGCCCGCGGACTGTTGGTGGAAACCTCCGGGCCCGAGGGCGAGGTCATTAAAACGATGCCGGCGCTCACCATCGACGCCGAAGAGTTGTCGAGGGGACTCGACATCCTTGCCGAGGCCGCCGAGTCTGTGGCCGGCGGGAAGGTCGCGGTGAAGTCCATTGCGTAGGACAAGTAGCAGAGGGCATTAGGCAGCTACGAGCGACCGATCAGATTTTTAGGAACGGCAAATGAGCACCCAAGAAGCAGCGGCCAACCAAGTTGGACTCAGCGCAGCACCCGCAGAGTGGCGGCATTTCTCAGCTGGATCGAAGGCGGCACCGGGATTCCCGGGGCGACGGCCGGCGACGCCGGCTGGACCGTTGGGTCTCGGCTCGTGCTAGACGAAAGGGACAACACGATTCCTCAAGGGTGCGTAGTCGTGCAGAAGTTCGGAGGCTCGTCACTGGCAGACGCTTCCGGAATCCTTCGGGCTGCCCAAAGGATAGCCAGAACACGGGAGAACGGATACCAGGTAGTTGCAGTGGTGTCTGCCATGGGGGACACGACCGATGAGCTGTGCGACCTGGCCGCCGAAGTTTCCACCCGACCGCGCCCCAGCGACCTCGATGCCCTGCTGAGCACCGGCGAACTCGTATCGTCGGCACTTTTGGCCATCGCCCTGGCAGATCTTGGCCAGGCACCCGTCACCTTCACCGGCAGTATGGCCGGCCTCATCACCGACAGCGTGCACGGCAAGGCACAAATTACCGACGTCCGACCCGACCGCATCCGCACCTGCCTGGCCCGCGGGGAAGTGCCGATCGTTGCGGGATTTCAGGGCCGGACGAAGAAAGGGAAGAAAGTCACGACCCTGGGCCGGGGCGGCTCTGATTTGACCGCCGTAGCCCTGGCCGCGGCACTGGGTGCCGGGATCTGCGAGATTTACACGGATGTGGACGGCGTCTATACCGCGGACCCGCGCGTTGTCCCGAGGGCCCGCAAAATCGGCGTTCTCTCGAGCGAGGTAATGCTCGAGTTCGCGGCCTCGGGATGCAAGGTACTGCATCTGAGGTGTGTTGAGTATGCCCGTCGGTTTGGCATTCCCATCCATGTGAGGTCCTCGTTCGTGTCGGCGCCGGGCACCCTGATTCTTCCTGGCCTTGACCGCCACCCCTTCCGCAAGCCGGTGCGGGAGCAACCCGTAGTGACCGGAGTCGGTGGAGTCAACTCCGCCGCGAAAGTCATCGTCATCGGAGTTCCGGATGAACCCGACAGCATGGCGACACTGTTCCAGGTGCTGTCGCGTTCGGGGGTGAACGTCCAGACAATTGTCCAAAGCGCGGCAAACTCAGGGTCCAGACGTTCCGACGTTGCCCTGATCCTCCCGGCGCCGGAGGCGTCTCCCGCCCTCGCCGTGCTGGGTGCTGCCCAAGGAACCATAGGATTCCAGGGCCTGCAGCACCGGGGTGAAGTCGGCCGGGTGTCAGTCACCGGCGTGGGCATGCGGTCTTCGCCGGATGTCGTCTGCACCTTCCTGTGGACCCTCTCAGAAGCAGGGATCGACGTTGATCTGGTCGAAATATCGGAGACCTACGTAGCGGCCATCACCCGCGCCGAGCGTCTCGCGGACGCTGAGCGCGTCGTCCGGCTGGCGTTCGGCATGGCCCCGGTGGCCGGGGACGCGGCAGGGGCCGTCCCGCCGTCGGCCCACCACCGTGCCTTGGCCGGCGACGTCCGCTGGGGTTACGACCTTCGGGGTTTCGCAGCCAGTCCCGCATCGCGGGGCAGCTGATAGCACGGCGGATGATCCAGTGAACGGCACAGCCGTCAGATCTGAGTTTCGAGGGAAATCAGCAGTTAGTCTGCCACACGTCACGTCATGCGAAAGAGGCAATCCATGAGCAAAAAGGTGAAAGTCCAAAGTGGCGTCGCTGCCCCCGATGAGTTGCGCGGCAAGATCTTTACGGACGGTGCGGTGGAGGGAACAGTCCTGACTTCGGCCACGACGGACCAGGCCGCGCGCTGGCAGCAGGGCGAGCGGCTGGACCAGCTGTTCGAGGATCGCTGCGACCGGTTGCGTGACGAAGGACTGGGCGCCCAGATTGCCGTGGACGCGGGGGACGTGGTCTTGAGTTACCTGGAGCTGGATGCGCGTGCGAATCAGCTGGCGCGTCACCTCCTCGCCTGCGGAGCCCGGCCCGGGGACCGCATTGCGCTGCTGTTCGATCAGCCGTGGCGCGCCTACGTGGCCATGCTTGCGGCGCTTAAGATCCACGCGGCATACGTGCCCCTGGACCCGGGCTTCCCCCCTGACCGCCTCAAGTACATTGTCGAGGACGCCGATGTCGCGGTGGTTCTGTCCTTGTCGCATCTCAAGGACCTGCTGCCCGAGGTCGCGGCCCAGACGGTCTGCCTTGACCACGTGCAGGTGCACGTCGACGCGGAAGACTCCTCCCGGTTGGACGGAGTGGAGATGGGCGGGAAAATTGATGAACTGGCTTACATTATCTACACCTCGGGGTCGACTGGACGGCCGAAGGGCGTGGCCGTAGACCAGGCGAGCATCTGCAATTTTGTCCGTGTGGCGTCCGCGTATTACGGCATTGAGTCCTCGGACCGGGTCTACCAGGGAATGACGATCGCCTTTGATTTTTCGGTGGAGGAAATCTGGGTCTCCTGGATGGCAGGGGCCACCCTGGTGCCCAAGCCGGGCGGACCCAGCCTGCTGGGGGCCGAGCTGGGTGAATACTTGCAGGAGAAGAGCATCACGGCCCTGTGCTGTGTTCCGACCCTGCTGGCGACCCTTGATGAGGACCTGCCCGGCCTGAGGTTCCTGCTGGTCTCCGGTGAGGCGTGCCCCCGGGATCTCGTGATCCGCTGGCATCGCCCCGGGCGCCGCTTCCTGAATGTCTACGGGCCCACCGAAGCGACCGTCACGGCCACATGGGCCCTCCTTGACCCGGACAGGCCGGTGTCGCTGGGAGTGCCCCTGCCCACCTACTCGGCCGTCATTCTGGACCCAAACGAATCCCGCGCATTGCCGGCCGGTGAATCGGGGGAAATAGGACTCGCAGGGGTGGGCCTGGCACGGGGCTACGTCAACCGGCCGGATCTGACCGAGCGGGCGTTCATTCCGGATTTCCTCGGGATCGGGAACAATCCCTCCGGCCGGATTTACCGTACCGGGGACCTGGGCCGGATAAACGTCGCGGGGGAGATCGAATACTTTGGGCGGATCGACACTCAGGTCAAAATCCGCGGGTATCGCATTGAGCTGACCGAAATCGAATCGTTTCTGCTGCAGCTTCCAGGGATCGCGGCGGCAGTGGTCCAAACCTTTGAACCTGAGGGCGGATCCGTTGAACTGGCCGCCTACTACACCATCCGCCAGGACGTCGCGAGCATCGACGCCGGGGAGATCCGGCAGATGCTCCGCACCCGGCTGCCCGGTTATATGGTTCCCGGCTATTTCGAACAGCTGGAGTCCATGCCGATGATGGCCAGCGGCAAGGTGGACAGGAAGCGTTTGCCCAAGCCGACGCACCGGCTCAGCCTGGCCGGCAACGGGACCTATACCGCCCCGGCCACGGAGGCCGAGGAGGCCCTGGCGGAGCAGCTTGGTGTCGTGCTCGGTCTGGAGAAGGTGTCCACGGACGCGCACTTCTTCAACGACCTGGGCGCCGACTCGTTGCTGATGGCCCACTTCTGTGCCCGCCTCAGAAAAGAAACCGGGCTGCCGCCAGCGGCCATGCAGGACGTTTATCAGCACGCCACGGTGCGTCAGCTGGCCGAGTGTCTCCAGGCCAGGCGCATTGAGGCTGAACTGATTCCGGCCACGCCTGGGGTTGACCTTGTACCCCCCGCACCGTTGCCCCGCGTCAGCTCCTTCCAATACGTCCTCTGTGGTGCCATCCAGTTGCTGGTATTCCTGGGCTACACCATGTACGCCGCGTGGCTGATAGTTTTCGGCTTCCAATGGGTGTCCGGGGGAACTACACCCCTCGACATGTGGCTGCGATCCGTGGGCTTCGGGATCGCCACCTTCCTGATCCTGTCCCTGACCCCTATTCTCGTGAAATGGGTGCTGGTGGGGAGATGGAAGCCGGGGCTGATTCCCATCTGGAGCATGGCCTACCTCCGTTTCTGGGTCGTCAAAACCCTGACGCGGGCCAATCCCCTTGCGCTGTTTGCGGGATCACCGATCTACGTGCTGTACCTGCGGCTCCTGGGGGCAAAGATCGGCAAAGGTGTGGTGATCTTTTCCCGGACGGTGCCGGTGTGCACCGACCTGCTCACCATCGGCGACAACACAGTCATCCATAAGAACTCCTTCTTCCTCTGCTACCGGGCACGCCCGGGCGTCCTCGAAATGGGTCCGGTGACCTTGGGCCGGAACGTCCTGGTGTCGGAGAAGACCACTTTCGACATTGGCACGTCGATGGGGGATGACACCCAGCTGGGACATGCCTCGGCACTGCAGACATTCCAGGCGGTACCCGACGGACAAAGCTGGCACGGTTCCCCCGCAGAACGGACCACCACGCAATTCCGGCGGGTGCCCGACGCGAACTGCAGCACCCGCCGGCGGGTTATCTTCAGCCTGCTCCAGTTGTTCAACCGCCTTGTCCTCGTCGTCCCGGTCGGTGTCCTCGGGCTGGCCGCGCTGCTGCCTTCCTATCTGGATACCGGGCACCTGCAGTTGGGTGTCTTCGAGTTCTTTGTCGATGCAGCGGCTTATACCCTGGTCGTGTTCATCGCCGGGCTGTTTAGTGGCCTCATCTTTGTCCTCACCGTTCCGCGTCTGCTGAACCTCTTCCTCACGCAGGACAAGGTCTATCCGCTGTACGGGGTGCACTATTCGCTCCAGCGGATGATGGCGGGCATCTCCAACGCCGGCATCTACAAGAACCTCTTCGGCGACAGTTCCTACATCGTGCACTACCTCCAGGCCCTGGGCTACGACCTGGGAAAGGTCGTGCAGACCGGTTCAAACTTCGGTCCGGCAGTGGCTCACGAGTCGCCGTTCCTGAGCACCGTGGGATCGGGAACGATGGCCTCGGACGGTCTGAACATGATGAACGCAGACTTCTCGAGCACATCGTTCCGGCTCTCACGTGTCAGCGTCGCAGGCCGCAACTTCCTGGGCAACGACATCACCTTCCCGATTGGCGCCAAGGTCGGTGAGAACTGCCTTCTGGGCACGAAGGTGATGGTTCCGATCGATGGTCCCACCCGGTCGGGCGTCGGTCTGCTGGGCTCGCCCCCGTTCGAGATTCCCCGGTCTGTGCAGCGGGATGCGCAGTTCGATGAAAGCAAGCTTGAGGAGGCGAAGGACCGGCTCCTCCCGGCGAAGAACCGGTACAACATCCGGAGCATGGCGCTGTTCCTGACCCTGCGTTGGTTCCTGGTGTACGTCGCTGCGCTCGCCGGTGCTGTCGCCGTGTCGGCGCACGGCTACATCGGTGTGCTCGCGGTTTCCGCCGCAATGCTCGGCTTCATGCTTTTCAGCACGTTCTTCTCCATACTGGTTGAGCGCTCGGTCATGGGTTTCCGCCGCCTGAAGCCTGAGTATTGCTCGATCTACGACCACTACTTCTGGCAGCACGAACGGCTCTGGAAGCTTTTGACCGGAGCCCCCTTCGGCGGGACTCCCTTCAAATCCATGTTCATGAGAATGTTGGGTATCAAAGTGGGCAAGCGGCTCTACGATGCAGGCTGTGGCATTCCGGAAAAGACACTGGTAACGATCGGTGATGACTGTGCCCTCAATGAAGGAACCGTGATCCAGGGCCATTCCCTGGAGGACGGAACCTTCAAATCCGGCCGAATTGTCCTCGGCAACCGCTGCACCGTAGGTGTGGAGGCCTTTGTCCACTACGGGGTGACGATGGGCGACGGCTCGACCCTTGAGGCCGACGCGTTCCTGATGAAAGGCGAAGACGTCCCGGAAAACGCCACGTATGTCGGCAACCCGGCACGCGAAGTGAGCTCACCGCGTGACCAGCGCCCGGCCCCCCTCGCCGGGCCCCGCCACCGGGCAGTAACGGCGATGGCCGGTAGATCCCATGCACCGGCGAGGGCGGCACACAGCACGCACGCCCCGCGCCGCCACAAGGCGGTCCGGATCTGACGCGTTTCCCGCGGACCAGCGCCTGCTAATGCGAGCCCGACGGGACCCGTGCGTCGTCGGAAACGTCATCCGGGAAGTCGTCGGGGACGGCCCCGGGGGCGGCCCGGCGGCCACGGGAACGGGCCCCCCGGGAACCGGCATCCGCTCCGGCATCCGGACCGGAAGCGGCACCCGGCCCGGCCTTGGCCAGGGCCTTCCGCTCGCGCCGTCCCTCCACGAGGCGGTACAGCACGGGCACGAGTACCAGGGTGAGGGCCGTGGAGGAGATCAGGCCGCCGATCACCACGATGGCGAGCGGCTGCGAGATGAAGCCGCCGCCGCCGGTCAGGCCCAGGGCCATCGGCGTGAGCGCGAAGACGGTGGCCAGCGCCGTCATCAGGATCGGCCGGAGGCGCTGGCGGGCGCCGTGTGTGATCGCGTCCGCCACGCTCATCCCGGGTTCGCCGTTGCGCGGCTCGCGGTACTGGTTGATGAGGTCGATCAGCACAATGGCGTTCGTCACCACGATGCCCACCAGCATCAGCATGCCAATCAGTGAGGGCAGGCCCAGCGGCACGCCGGTGATGAGCAGCAGCCCGATAGCGCCGGTGGCCGCGAACGGCACCGAGACGAGCAGGATCAGCGGCTGGATCAGCGACTTGAACGCGGCCACCATGATGACATAGACAATCGCGATGGCGGCGAGCAGGGCGAGGCCGAGCTGGCCGAAGGATTCAGCCTGCTGGGTCGTGGCGCCACCGATCTCTGCCGTGACGCCCGGCGGCAGCTGGACGGTGTCCAGCCGCGCCTGCACTTCGGTGCTCAGCGCGCCGAGGTTGGCGCCCGACGGCGTGACGGACACGCGGGCGGTCCGCTGGCCGTTGCTGGCGGTGATGGATACGGGGACATCGACCTGCTCCACGGAAGCGATGCTGACCAGCGGCACGGGACCGGCCGCCGTCGGCAGCGGGGTCTGCCGGACGGCATCGATGCTGGTGAAGCGGGTGCCTTCGCCAATGCGGACCGGGTAGTCGTTCGTGTCGATCCGCACGGTTCCGGCCGGGACGGGGCTGATGGTGGAGGCGAGGACGCCGGCCACCTGTTCCTCGCTCAGGCCTGCGGCGACGGCTTTGGCCCGGTCCACTTTGACCTGCACTACCGGCTGGCTGGCGGCCAGGTTGGTGGCCACCTCGGAGGAGCCGGGGACGCCCTCCATGGCTTTGACCATGGCGTCGCTCGCGGTCCGGAGGTCGGCGGTGGTGGCAGCTTTGAGGGTGATGTCCACGGTCGAGGACGTGCCGAAGCCGCCCTGCTGCGAGCCCACGGTGATCTTGCCGGAATCAGGGATCCTGGCAAGCTCACTGCGGACGGTGTCCTTGAGTTTGCCCTGGTTCGCCTTTTCCTCCGTCACCACCGTGAAGCTGGAGTTCGACGCCCCGGACGACAGCAGCGCGGAGAAACCGGTCTGGGCGTTGCCGGTGGTGACCTGGACGTCCTTGACGCCCTCGATCTCCCGCAGCACTTCCTCGACCTTGATAGCCGAGGCACTGGCTTCGGCCAGGCTGGTGCCGGCGGGAAGCGCCTGCCTGACCGTCATACTGTTTTCGCCGGAGTTGCCCAGCAGGTCGGTGGCCAGCAGCGGGGTCATGGCGGCGGTACCGCCCAGGACCAGCACGGCCGCGATCAGGGTCACCACCGGATGCTTCTGGGTCTTGGTCAGGACCGGGAGGTAGCCGCGCTGCAGGACGGTGCGCTGCTCTGCCTCGTGGGCCTTCGCCGCAATCTCCCGGGCAGAGCCTTCCCGGGCTGTGCCCGCCTGGTCGGCGGGGTTCCGCAGGAACCAGTACGCCAGCACCGGAACGATGGTCAGGGAGACCAGCAGCGAGGACAGCAGCGCGATGGTGACGGTCAGCGCGAACGGCCGGAACAGCTCACCGGCCAGGCCGGCCACGAAGGCGATCGGCAGGAAGACGGCCACGGTGGTGAGGGTCGAGGCCGTGATGGCACCGGCGACTTCCCGGATGGAGGTCTGGATCGCGGTGATCTTCGCCTCGCCGTAGCTCAGATGCCGCTTGATGTTTTCGATGACCACAATCGAGTCGTCCACCACGCGGCCGATCGCGATGGTGAGCGCGCCGAGGGTCAGGATGTTCAGAGAGTAGCCGGTGGCCGACAGCCCGATGAACGTGATCAGCAGGGACAGCGGGATGGAGACGGCCGTGACCAGGGTGGCGCGGACGGACATCAGGAACACCAGGATCACCGCGACGGCGAAGCCCAGTCCCAGCAGGCCCTCTGTCGTGAGGTCCTTGATGGACTTCTCGATGAACGGTGCCTGGTCGAAGATGGGCGTGAACCGGGCATTGGAGCCGAGTTCGGCCTCAAGCTCGGGGATGGAGTCCTTCACCGCGTTGGAGATGCCGACGGTGTCACCTTCGGGCTTTTTGGTGACGGACAGGGCCAGCGTTTCCTGGCCGTTGGTCCGGGTGATGGAGGTGCGGGCGTCCTCGGCGATGCTGACGTCCGCCACGCTGCCGATGGTCGCGGCGTTTTTGTTGCCGCCCAGCGGCAGCGCGTTGATGGCATCGAGCGAGTCGACCGGGCTGCCGATCTGCAGCGACAGCGTCTTGCCCTGCTCTTCGATGGTGCCGGCCGGAACGAGCGCCCCGTTGTTGCTGAGCGCCTCGCGGATGGCCTGGATGCTCGCACCGGAGGCCGCCATCGCCTCGGGGCGGGGGAGGATCTTGATGTGCTGTGTGGCGCCGCCGGTCACCTCGGCGCCGCGGACGCCGTCGAGCTTTTGCAGCCGCGGAACCGTGAGCCGGGCCAGATCGGCGTTCAATTCGCTGAGCGGCTTGTCCGAGGAGACCGCAAGGAAAACGATCGGGAAATCGCTGATGCTGCCGGCGATTGCCTGCGGCTGGACGTCGTCCGGCAGCGACCGTTTGGCGTTGGAGATAGCACGGTCGATCTGGTTCCGGGCACGGTCCAGGTTCGAACCATAGGTGAACATCATGCTGATCTGGGAGACGCCGTTGCGCGAGGTGGACGACGTCGATTCCAGACCCTCCACCCCCTTGAGGGCCGTCTCCAGCGGGCTGCTGATCTGCTTGTCCACGACCTCGGGCGAGGCACCCGGCATTGACGTGAGCACCGTGATCTGCGGGAACTCGATGGACGGGATGAGCTCCTGCTTGAGCGAGGACATCGTGATCACGCCGAAGACCGAGGCGAAGACGGTCACCAGCGCGATCAGGGCCCGGTTGGCCAGCGACAGCTTTGCGAGACGGAACATCTCAAGGTCTCCTGATGGGTTGACGGACTTGCTTCCAAGGGATCAAACCGGCCGCAACCCGGAGCGGGCGTCAGTTGCGCGAGGCGCTGACCGGTTCCAGCTGCAGTGCCTTGGCCGTATCGGCTTCAAGCTGGGCGGCGAGGTCCGGGTTCTCATTGAGCTTGACGCCGTAGCCGGGCATCATATCCTTGAACCTGGGCTGCCAGCCCTTGAACTGCTTCGGGAAGGACTTCTGGA
Source organism: Pseudarthrobacter sp. MDT1-56 (assembly GCF_059383555.1). Classification (NCBI taxonomy): domain Bacteria; kingdom Bacillati; phylum Actinomycetota; class Actinomycetes; order Micrococcales; family Micrococcaceae; genus Pseudarthrobacter; species Pseudarthrobacter sp. MDT1-56. Next base: position 66,250 of record NZ_JBWZCK010000003.1, on the reverse strand, counting down.
GCAGCTCGATCATGATCGGCACCGCCGTGGACGCGCCGGGTGACGCGCCGAGCAGGGCGCCGATGGATCCGTCGCGGCCGGCGATGACTTCAGTGCCGAACTGAAGCACGCCGCCCTTCTTCGGGTCCTTCTTGATGATCTGTACACGCTGGCCGGCGGTGATGAGTTCCCAGTCGCCGTCCTGCGCCGCGGGGTAGTACTCGCGCAGGGCCTCGACCTTGGCGCCGTGCCGCTTGGCGACTTCCTTGATCAGGTAGGCGGTCAGGTCCATATTGTCCTTGCCCACGGCCAGCATCGGGATGATGTTCGAAGGCCGGATGGACCGTGGCAGGTCCAAATAGGAGCCGTTCTTCAGGAAGTTCGTGGAGAAGCCGGCGTAGGGACCGAACAGCAGGGAGCGCTTGCCGTTGACGAAGCGGGTGTCCAAGTGGGGGACTGACATGGGCGGGGCGCCCACGGAGGCCTGGCCGTAGACCTTGGCGCTGTGCTGGCCGGCGAGCGTCTCGTCGGTGCAGCGGAAGAACTGGCCGGAGACCGGGAAACCGCCGTAGCCCTTGCTTTCCGGAATCCCGGAGGCCTGCAGCAGGTGCAGGGCTCCGCCGCCGGCGCCCACAAAGACAAACTTCGCGTGGATGGAGCCGTGCTCGCCGGACCGGGGGTGCTTGAGCGTGAGGTCCCAGCCGCCGTCGGAGGCGCGCTTGATGCCGGAGACGTTGTGGCCGTAGTTGACCTCCACACCGTTGTTCCCGAGGTAAGTGGTCAGCTCACGGGTCAGCGCACCGAAGTCGACGTCGGTCCCCTCCGCAGCGCGGGTGGCGGCGATCCGCTGCTTCGGATCGCGGCCCTTGACGATCAGCGGGGCCCACTTGGCGATCTGGGCGTGGTCCTCGGAGTACTCCATGGAGCGGAACAGGGGGTTCGGCTTAAGAGCCTCGTAGCGGGTGCGCAGGAACTTGGTGTTGTCCTCGCCGATCACAAAGCTCATGTGCGGAACGGTGTTGATGAAGCCCTTGGGGGAGCCGATCATGCCGTTCGTGACGAGGTGGGACCAGAACTGGCGGGACAGCTGGAACTGCTCGTTGATGAGGAGCGCCTTGGCGGGATCCACCGAGCCGTCTTTGGCTGCGGGGGAGTAATTAAGCTCACACAGCGCGGCGTGTCCGGTGCCGGCGTTGTTCCAGGGGCCGGAACTCTCCAGACCCGGCTCATCCAGCTTCTCGAACAGGGAAATCGTCCAGTTCGGCTCGAGCTGCTTCAGGAAAGCACCGAGCGTGGCGCTCATGATGCCGCCGCCAATCAGGACGACGTCGGCATGTTGGGTCTTTGAAATGAAAGTCACAATCAGTCTCCGATAGCAGCGGGTCTGGCTGTCACAGAATATCCCCGGACCCACCGCATACTGAAATTGGCTCCGTCCGTCAAGGCTTTAGTTCGACCTTTGTGAAAACTTCATTCAGTACGGGCGACGCGGGGTACTTCAGGACGCGGTCCGAAAGGGCCAGGGCCGAGATCGGGAAGGCGATCGGCACGGCCGGGACCGTGGCGGCGATTTGGGCGTTGATGGTCTGGTACTGCTCCGTCCGCTCCGCGCCGTCCGGCAGGCCGCGCGCCCGGGCGATCTTGGAGAAGACCTGCGGGTCCTGGTAGCCGAACTCGCCGGTGTTCTCGCCGAAGAGCGGGCCGACGAAGTTGTCAGGGTCGGCGTAGGAACCGTTCCAGCCCAGCAGATGCAGGGCGTGGTCGCCGGGGGATGTGACCTTCTGGAGGTAGCCTTCGGACCATTCGACCGGCACCGGCTTGATGTTGAGTCCGACGGCGGTCAGCTGCTTGCTGATTTCGGCGTAGACCTTTTCCGGCGTCGGGAGGTAGGGCCGGGTGACGTTCAGCGGATAGTAGAACTTCAGTTCCTCGCCCTGGTAGCCAGCCTCGGTGAGCAGTTCCTTGGCCTTGGCCGGATTGTGGCCCAGGGACGGGGCGTTGTTGTTGAAGCCGCTGAGCTTGGGCGGAACGAACTGCGTCGCTTGGGCGGTGTTGTCGATGAAGAACCTGCGGATCAGGGTGTCCTTGTCCAGGGCCATTTCGATGGCCTGGCGGACCTTGAGGTCCTGCAGGATGGGCACTTCCTGGTTCATTCCCAGATACATGACGGAGAAGGGATCCCGCTGGATGATCTGCTGGCCCCGCTTTACGAGCTGGTCGAAGTTGCCCACGGTCACGGCGTCGTAGGCATCGATCTTGCCGTCGAGGAGGGCCTGCATCCGGGTCTGGGTGTGATCGTAGGTGACAAAGTTGATCGTCCCGATCTGGCCCTTGTCCCCCCAGTAGTCCTTGTTGCTGCCGAGCGTGATGTTGTCCGATTCCCAGGAAGTAAAAACGTAGGGGCCGGTTCCCACCGGGTGGAGCCCGTAGGCGGAGACGGGCTGGCCGTCGCGGCTCTGGTTCAATTCGTCGGCGTTTTGGGACGCGAGGGCCTGGGGGGAGGAGATGGCGAAGGCGGGGAGCGTAAGGGCCTGCAGGAACCCGGTGAAGGGCTGGGTCAGTTCGATCGTCACATTGTCCGGGGCAGGGGCGGCGCAGCCCTTGTAGATGGAAAGCGACGCCTGGTCGGCGTGGGCCTTGAAGACGCCCTTGAAGGTCGTGCCCGGAGCCTGCTGGCGCAGCGTCTCGGGGAAGTTGAACCAGCGGTCAAAATTGCTGCAGACGGCCGAAGCATCGAAGGGGGTCCCGTCCTGGAAGGCCACGTTCTCGCGGAGCTTGAACGTGTAGGCGCGGCCATCGTCGCTCGCCGTCCATTCGGTGGCCAGCAGCGGCGTGGGCTCTCCGGTGGTCTGGTCCACACCGACGAGTCCCTCCAGGACCTGGCGGGTGATCCGATAGGACTCAATGTCGGATACGACGGCGGGGTCCAGCCCTAGCGGCTGCGAGGCGGTGCCGAAGGTGAAGACGGCGGTGGGGGCGGCATCGGTGGGGCTGGCAGCGGTATCAGTGGGACTGGCGGAGCCGGGTCCCGGTCCGGGGGTTCCGGTGCAGGCGGCCAGCGGCAGCATCAGGAGCACAGCAGCGAATCCGGCTGTGACGCGGCGTGCAGCACGGGTCCGCGCTCCGCCGGCCCGCGCTGGACTGGGATCGCTGGCGCGCGCGATGCGGCTGGACGCTGTACTTCTGGGCACTCGGGTATCACCTCGGGGGACTGGATGGACCGCCGGCTGCGGAACAGGGCCATTGTAGTTGACCGGCCCGGACGCTCGCTGTGAGCCAGGCTGGGCCCCCGGAGGCCGTACCCAGGGCTACCCGGGCGGCAGACAAGCGAAGGCCCGCACCAACGGTGCGGGCCTTCGTTTCTCCTAGTTGGCCCAGTGAGTCAGGCTGGAACCGCAGCAGGAGCGCTTGGTGCTGCCTACTTGGGCATCAGGACTGAGTCCACCATGTAGACAGTGGCGTTGGCGGTCATGACGCCGCCGCAGACGACGTTGGCGTCGTCGACCATGAGGGCGTCCTTGGTGCCGGTGACGGTCACGGATCCGCCCTGGACCGTGGCGTGCGTGCCGACGATCTCGTCCGGGCTGATCTTGCCGGGAACAACGTGGTAGGTCAGGATCTTGCTGAGCAGGGCATCGTCCGTCTTCAGCGTTTCGATCGTGGCGGCGTCGATCTTGGCGAAGGCGTCATCAGTCGGTGCGAAGACCGTGAACTCGCTGCCGTTCAGGGTGTCCACCAGGTCGACTTTGGGGTTGAGCTTGCCGGACACCGCAGCGGTGAGGGTGGTGAGGATCGGGTTGTTGGACGCCGCGACCGCTACCGGGTCAAGGGCCATCCCGGAGACGGAGCCGGCGCCGGAGGGAACCTGCTCGGCGTAGGCTGCGCAGCCTGCACCGACGAGGTTGGCGGCCGGGTCCATGGCAGCTGCCGAGCTGGTTGACGGCGACGGTGCCATGCTTGATTCCATCGGCGTGGCGGCCGGAGCCGAGGAGGCGGGCGCCGTGGTGGTGGATCCGCCACAGGCAGTGAGGCTGAGCATGGCTGCAGCAGCGATTCCTGCAACGGAAAGAGTCGTGCGCTTGATGGTCTGCATTTCGGTTTCTCCTTTGTTGTGCCGATCGTTGCCAGCGGCGAATAATTACCGCTTTGGCCCTTTTCCGACTTGTTGGGCACCGACCCTTGGTGGTGTCTCAATGGGTATTCGCGGGGTCCGGGGAAACGGATGGGTGGAGGATGAAAATTCATTTTTGCGCGTTTGATGTGCAGCCAAAATGCCCGGATTTGAGCGGCTTCCACCGGGAAAGCGGCCCGGTGCGTCTTGGTTGGATTGGATGAGGAGCCGGTTAAAGGACAGGAGCCCCGGTCCGTAGACCGGGGCTCCTGAGTGTGCGCAAGGGGGGATTTGAACCCCCACGCCCGAAGGCACAGGAACCTAAATCCTGCGTGTCTGCCAATTTCACCACTCGCGCGCAGCACCTTCACCGAACACGTCCAGGGACGGTTGCGGCGGATGCCAGCCTCCATTGTACATTTCGCACCATAAGCCACGGTGCTTCGTCCCGCCGCGCTCCGGCGGGCCACCGCCGACGGCGGGAGGTCGTCACACCATAGTCCGGTCAGGCGCCTATGAGTCGACCTTGAGGTCCCGGCGGAGCTTTGCGACATGCCCGGTGGCCCGGACGTTATATTGCGCGACCGCGACCTTCCCGTCGGGGCCGACGACCACCGTGGACCGGATGAGACCTTCGTACGTTTTGCCGTAGTTTTTCTTCTCGCCCCAGGCCGCGTAGGCCTCGGCGACGGTGTGGTCCGGATCCGACAGGAGGGGGAAGGTCAGTCCTTCCGCGGCCGCGAACCTGGCGAGCTTGTCCACTGGATCAGGGGAAATGCCCACCACCTCGTAGCCTGCCTGCTGCAGGGACGCCAGGGAATCCCGGAAATCGCAGGCCTGTTTTGTGCACCCAGGGGTGGAAGCCGCCGGGTAGAAGTAGACGACGGTGCTGCGGCCACGGAAGTCCTCGAGGGAGACGTCCTTCCCGTCCGGGCTCTTCAGCGTAAAAGCCGGCGCCGTATCACCGGGGATGAGTCGTTCAGGCAACTTGTGCTCCTTCGTGGGGTGGCCGCCAAGTGGTCTTTATTGGCGAGATACTAAGCTTAATGAGCGTCGGTGGCGGCGCCGAATCCTAGGCTCGCTATACTCGTTGGTATGCCTGATATGGATCGCTGGCCCACTGGGCGCCTATTGTCCACGGCAGCACGCCTTGTTGAACACTCCTGGAACGAAAAATTGGGGGCCATTGGCCTGACCCATGCCGGGGTCATCGCCATGGAAGTGCTCTCTGTCAACGGACCCATGACCCAGGCGCAACTTGCCCAATTGGTGCGTGTACAGGCGCAGACCATGGGGAAGACGCTCAGCCGGCTGGAAGCACACGGCCACATTTCCCGGCAGCGTAGCGCCTCCGACCGCCGCAGCCACGTGGTGTCCCTGACTGACCGCGGCCGCGAAGCAGTTGCTGAAGCCGCGGACATGGAACGCTCCGTGCTCGCTGCCGCCTCCATCGACCCCGATGTCCTGCGGCAGGAACTCCAAGCTGTTGTCAGGGAACTGGCAACCAGGATTTCCTCGACCGACGTGAAGGCGATTGTCACCGCTGTGGAACCGAATATGCCGGTCGAGGCCAACGAGGCCAACTAGGCCACGGACCAGCCTGCGCCGGAGCTGCCCGGAACTCCCACCTTCCGGTCCAGGCGTTCCCGTGTCCCTCAGCGAAGCAGACGCCGCCTGCGCATAGGCTCAAGGAATGGATCCGAAACCGACTGTTCAACTCGAAGGGCAGACCTCGATTAATGAGCTGCTCGATGAGCCGGTCGGGGCATCACCGGTGCAGCTGGCACTGCCCATCCACTTCCAGTTGGCTGCTGCGGTCCGGCGGAACTCCTAACCCTTCGGGCCACCCCTTCGCTGGGCCTTAGTCGCGCCCGCTGCCCCCGGGCGGGCGGCCCGTTCCGTGGCGTGCGCAAGAGACTTCCGCGTCTCCAGCCCGCGGGCTCACAACTCAAGGGACCGTGATTTTGACGCCGGCGACTGCCCCGGTCCATGCGCCCGTCGGATCGTGGCGGGTCAGGTGGGCACTGACGTACCCTCGTTGCAGTTGGACAACCTGGGTCTGGAGTCCTGAGCAATCGAAGACCAGCGATAACGGTTCGGTCCCGGCAGCATCTTGGGAAAGGAAAATCTGGGCCTGAGAGGTGCCCACACATGCTGCGGACACCGTGTGAGGACCGGCTGTCAGTACGGTTGCGGCTTTGCTGAAGCCGACCCCGGGCCCGTCAGCCGGGCCGGCGTCGGCCAAGAGGACTGACCCTGGGGCCTTTGCCAGGCGCTGATGCAGTTCTGTGTAGTTGCGCGCTTCAACGCCCAGAACGTCCTTGTCCTTCGCGGGGACTGTGGGCGCAGGCCGGTAGCTTCGTTTGGCCGACGTCGGCTGCGGATCAACCACGTCCTCATAGGCGCAGGCGGCCAGGCCTCCGGCCAGCAGTACGCCGCCAATGAATGCCGCAGTGCGGCGGACTGTTCGTGTTCCCCCAGGACCAGACATGCGCCGAGTCTACGGTCCGTTCACTGCCTAGCAAGCCAATGTCCCCGTGAAGACGGGGTTTCTTTGGTGGTGCACCCCCGGGTCTCGACCCGGAACCCATGGTGAGGAGGTCAGTTAGGTGATCTCCTGGGCGACGGGTGCCCAATATTCCGGGTACGCGGGCAGCGCCACAGGCCTCTTCTGCAGACGCTCACGGGGTCGATTTCGAGCGCACGCTGGGCGACGCTGACAACGCAATGACACCTCAGTCCGGTTCCAGCGATTGACCGCCGCAACAGGTACCGTCAGCCCGTGATGGATCGTATCCGCTGGGCCATAGGGCGTCATACCGGAGCAATCGGGACGGCGTGCTTGAACGGGCAGAGGCCGTCTCTCACCGCTCCTGCTGTGTAGGCTTCGAGAATGACATTGGGGGATTTCATGATTAACTATCGCGACTTTAGCGACGCCAGGGCCGCCGCGGCTCTCCAGGAGTATCTCGACGAACGCGGCCCGGCCCTGGAGCGGCTCCGCGAACTCCTGGTGGCCGACGACCAGGACCCGGCAGTCTTCCTTGACGGCACACCCGAGAGCCTCGTTCCCTTGTGGCGTTGGATGCTGTCGCGTTTCGCGCGCCAGGACGCCCCCGGCGCTACCGACCCCAACTCCGTGCCACGGGAAAGATGGCCTTCCTGGGAATGGTTTACAGCAGAAAATGAGCGGACCCTTTCCTTGGAGTCCCTGACGCTCCTGGACGGCTTGGTGTCCTACCTCGCTGAAGTGGTCCAGGAGCGTGTGCCGTCAGCGCGCTGGGAGGTCGCGCGCCATAGCCACGAGCGCTACGCCTACAACAACCACCCGGTCCTGGTCAGCGGCAAAGGTGCGGACCACAACTTCCTGCCCGGGCTCCCCGTGGTAAGCGCACGCGCGGCCCTCCGCAGTGCCCTGGCGTCGCCGGACGACGCGATGGCAGCGTACGCACGGCGACTCATCGACCGTCTAAATGACGTCGACGGCGGCACCGCCGAGACTGCGGAGCCGGAGCCACCGTTTGAGATCGAGGAAGTCCGCGACGAGCCCGGCGGGTACGACTTCGAGATCGGGCTGAGCGACGAAATCGCCCATGTCTACTCACTCAAGGTCGACGGGCTGGTCCGCAAGCTATCCCGCGAGGGCGGCGTCCTCGAGGCCTTTCGGGAGGACCGTGAAGTCATCCTGGTGCGGGCGCCGTCGTGGAGCGCCGGCGAGCTCGAGTCGTGGCTCGCACCGCGCCTCAAGACCGGATGGATCTCCGCCTTGATGCGCAGGATCCGGCAGGAGTAAAAGGCCCGCGTCCCCGGAGTTGTCCGAAGTATCTGCTCCTCGCCGACTCCGCCGTTCCAGGACTGGGCGTGGCTGTCGCCCTCCCACACCTTGGAGGCCAGGATGGTCTCCGCCAGTGCGTGCTTGGGGGACTCAGGAGCGTTCGCGTAGGTGCTGATGTCGTTGGTGTCGAGGGCAACGAACCGGAAGCCGTCCCGACTGAAGTCGTAGTACTGGTTTGGCATCCCGAGAAAGGTCTCGACTTCGTCGGTGTACATGGGGAAGTCGTGGTTGCCCAGCAAGTGGTGCCGTGGACCTTGGAACTGCTCCCACACGGGAAGGATCTGGTCGAAGCTCTCCTTGTTCTTGTCGATGAGGTCGCCGGTCTGGATGGTGAAGCCCACGCGTTCATTGTTGAACGTCGTGGCCGCCTCGGAGGGACGGGGACAGGGACAGGGACAGCGCGGTAGGGGCCGCGCCGAAATGAACCAGGACTGACGGAGCAGGGCCGAACAAGGGAACAGCCCGTTACGCAGACGCGGGGAGGAGGTCGTGCTGCTAACCCGTCCTGAAAGGTACCGGCCCAAGACTCCCGCCAAGGTTCGTAGCGCGTTCACTAAGGGTTCACAGTCCTCACAGTTCCCGCTGGCTGAATGGGCTGCGTATCAGCCCAACCCCCTCAGGAGACAACTTGTCCCGTACCTTTGCTACGTCCCGCCGCCGTTTCCTCGCCCTGTCCGGGGGCGCGGCCGCGACTGCAGCCATTTACGGCTTCTCTACGGCCCCCGCCTGGGCTGAACCCCACTTTCCGCAGAACCCTTTCACCCTGGGCGTCGCATCGGGTGACCCCACCCCTGACGGCATCGTGTTGTGGACCCGGCTGGCACCCGAGCCCCTGGCGGCAGACGGACTGGGCGGCATGCCCCCGTACAAGGTCCAGGTCAACTGGCAGGTTGCCGCCGACCCGGAATTCCGCACTGTCGTCAAGGCAGGTAGTGAGAGCGCCACCCCCGAACTGGCCCACTCCGTGCACGCCGAGGTCGACGGGCTGCGCCCGTCTGCGGACTACTGGTTCCGTTTCCGCGTCGGTAGGGAGGAAAGCCCGGTCGGGCATACCCGCACAGCGCCGGCGGCCGGATCGGATCCGGGGCGGATCACGTTCGGATTGGCCTCATGCCAGTCGTGGGCCGGTGGCCGCTACGCCGCTTACCGCACCATGGCGCAGGAGGACCTCGACCTTGTCGTGCACGTGGGGGACTACACCTATGAGGGCAAAAACCACGAGACGCTGGCCGACTTCCGCAACAACCAGGCCAAGTACAAGAGCTCGCCCGACCTGCAGGCCGCGCACGCGAGGTTCCCTTTCGTCGTGACCTTCGATGACCATGAAATCGAGAACAACTGGGCTGACGGTGTGTCCCAGGCCGACAACGAGGCTTCCAATGACCCGCAGCGTTTCCTCCAGCTGCGCGCCAACGCTTTCCAGGCCTACTACGAGCACCTTCCGCTTCGTCGCCCGCAACGGCCCACAGGCCCGGACATGGTCCTGTACCGGGGACTGGACTATGGCAACCTGGCCAGATTCCACGTCCTGGACACGCGCCAGTACCGCTCGGACCAGGTGACCGATAACTTCCCGGGCGGCCCACAGCACCCCGACGTCTACGACCCCTCACGCACCCTCATGGGTGATGCGCAGGAACAGTGGCTCTTCCAGGGACTTGCCTCATCGTCCGCCCGATGGAACGTCATCGCCCAGCAGACCATGATGGCCCAGTACGACTACGACCCGTCCGAGACCCTGTCGGTCAACCACGACCAGTGGGACGGCTACGTCGTCTCGCGCAACCGCCTTACCAACTTCATCAACCAGCAGAACCCGGCCAACCCCGTGATCCTGAGCGGCGACTGGCACTCCGCGTTCGTCAACGATGTCCTGCTCGACCACGCGGACCCGGGCTCGAAGGTGGTCGCCGCAGAGTTCGTCGGAACCTCCATCAGTTCCGGCTGCGGCTGGGCCCAGGCAATCAAGAATGGGCTGCCAGCCAACCCGCACACCCGCTACATCAACCCCGACAAGCGAGGCTGGACCCGCTGCACCGTAACCCCGGACGAGTTCCGCAGCGATTACCTCGTGGTGGCGTCGGCCGCAGACACCACTTCGCCGGCCGTCGTCGACGCTTCCTTCGTGGTCCGGAACGGCCAGCCCGGGGCCCGGCGAGCCTGAGCCCGGCAGTGTGGGGGCGGCTGCTGACGACACAGGCCGCCCCCGGATTCCGAATCCCTTTAGGCGCCAAACGCCTGCACGGTCCGCGGCCTCGATCTTCTCGCCCAGTCCCATGGGCTCTGTTCCTCTGGTCGGCACCAGCGCTCCCCTCGACAGGAGGGTGTCGAACGCTTCATGGGTTTGAATCGTGTGGAGGAGGAGCCGGTCCGCGGAGTGCCGAGCAGATCCTAAAGTGGAGCTGCTCGCTATCTGGCGTCACTACATCGGTTGCTCATCGGCGGAAGAACGTCGGAATAAACAGCCAGTAAATAGCCCTTTGGGTTGGATCCGGGCAAAACAAAACCCCGCCTTCATGGCTTGTGGCCAGTGAAGACGGGGTTTCTTTGGTGGTGCACCCCCCGGGACTCGAACCCGGAACCCATTGATTAAGAGTCAATTGCTCTGCCAGTTGAGCTAGAGGTGCATCTGTTGTTTTCGTTCCCCGCGGTCTTTTTGTTCCCGCGTTGTTCTCCGCAACGACATGAAACTCTACACGAGTTTGGGCGGACTGTGAAATCGGGCCGGGCGGCGGCCCGTGGCTTACTCCGGCAGCTGCAAAACCAGCACAAAATCAGGGTTTTTGTTGTTACTGAGCACCCACAGGCGGCCGTCCGGAGCCAGCGAGACGTTTCGGATCCTGCCGTACATCCGTGTGAAATAGCCCACAGGATCCCCGGCGAATTCGCCGTTCAGGGGGACTGCCCACAGCCTCTGGCCGCGAAGCGCGCCGAGGTATGCCGTGTTGCCGACGATTTCAAGGCCGCTGGGAGAGGACTCCGACGTCGATGGCCACACCACCTTCGCGTCGAGGAACCCGGTGCGGTTCGGGGCGCCCGTGACCTCCGGCCAGCCGTAGTTGCCGCCGGGCACGATCAGGTTCAGCTCGTCGTCGACGTCGGGCCCGAATTCGCTCGCCCACAGCCGGCCGGCGCTGTCCCAGGCGAGCCCCTGGACGTTGCGGTGGCCCAGGCTGTACACCGGATTGTCCGGGAAGGGATTGCCCGGCGCAGGGCGCCCCTCGGGCGTGATGCGCAGGATCTTGCCCCCGAGGGCGTTCACGTCCTGGGGCTGCCCGCGGCGCTGCGAATCACCGGTGCCGACGTACAGGTGGCCGTCCGGCCCGAACCGGATCCGCCCGCCGTTGTGCGTGGATGCCTTGGGGATTCCCTTGAAGATGACCTCTGACGGCCCCAGCTCCAACTTTCCGGCACGTTCCTCGAGCCGTAGCCGGGCGATCCGGTTGTCACTCGCGGAGGTGAAGTAGGCGTAAAGGTACCGGTCCCTCGCGAAGTCCGGGGACAGCGCCAGCCCCAACAGCCCGCCCTCGCGGTCGGCGACGACGTCGGGCACCTTTCCGATCGTGCCGGCCTTGCCATTGCCTGAGCCCGGAGCGATGGCCCGGAGCCGGGCGGTCTCGCGTTCGGAAATGACGGCTGTGCCGTCCGGCAGGAAAACCGTGGACCATGGCACCTGCAGCCCGGCGTCGATCTTTTCGACCACGGTCGGCTGGTCGACGCCCGGCCGGTTCCCGGTGAGGGCGGACCCCTCCGGGGCCGGGGTTGTCGCGGTGCTGCCGCTGGCCGGGGGAGCGGTGGCGGCGGGTGTGGAACTGCCGCCCCCGGCGCCCGGGGTGCAGCCGCTCAGCACGACCGCGACGGCAACGGGGAGGCCCGCCCATCGTCCTGCCCTCGTCCTCATCATCGGTGCCCCGGCTTCCGTTCCCCGTTTCCCAGCAGGCCGTTCACCGGGCTACTGCCGTGTCCGTCGCGGCGGCCGGAAGCCCGCAGCCTCGGCGTGCGCCGCGGACAGGAACCAGACCTCGGCGAGGGTTTCCTCGAAGGCCGGGCTGGTCTCTTCGTGGTAGACCATCGAGGAGGCGCTGCCCTTGACTGTGAAGCCCTCGGGACCGCTGCCATCGGGGGCCGGTGCTGCCGATCCCTCGCCATACGGCTGGTCGACGGCGAGGTGCCCGGAGGGTTCGGCCGTGTGGCCCACTGCCGTCTCGGACGAAGCCGAGGACATGGCCGTCTGCCGGGTCTCGGCCTCGGCAAGGCTGGCTCCAGCCGCTGCCTGCGCCGGTGCCGCTGCCTGCTCCGCTGCCGCTGCCGGCGCCGTCGGTGTTGCCGGCTCGCCGGTCCGGCCTGATTCGGCCGTCGCGTCAACGCCGGGAGCAGGCTCAGTCTCGGCCGCGGCGGATTCGGCGCCGGGGAGGGTGGGGGCGTGTGGCTCGGTGTATTCAGGGTGGTGCACCGGGACGCCTGCCGCTGCGGCCGCACCGCCTGCGGCGGCCGTCGCCGTGTGGTCGCCATGGCTGCCGGAACCGGGCTTCTGATGGAGCTCGGCATGCGTCTCGGCCGGCGGTGTCTCGGACCACTGCGTTTCCCACTCCGGGCTCGCCCCGGCCGGGGCCGCCTCATCTGCCGGCTCTGCGGCGGGCTCGGCTGCGGGGGTGGGTGAAGGGCGTGCCGCCGCCGTGCGCGCCGCAGCACGCGCCTCAGCGGCTGCTTCATCCTCGGCGGCCGCGACGGGGTCGGGCTTGGGCTCCGGTTCGGCTTCGGGTTCGGCCTGGTTGAAACCGGCAGCCGTCGGCATCCAGGCGAGGCCCGCTGCCGACGCTGAAGCGGCAGACCCGCCGCCGGAAAGGGCGCCGCGGTGGCCGGCATCGTGGTCGGCGTCGTGCACGTGGGGCGGGGTGGAATCGTGGGTGGCGGCGGTCCCGGTGCCAGCGGAGCCGGAGCTGCCGCGGGAGCTGTTGCGGCTAAGCAGCCACCAGACGATCGCGACAATCGCCACGATGACGACGAGCCAGATTATCCAATCCATAGCAGAGCCTTTCAGTCCATGAGGCAAGGTTGCCGTCGCTTGACCGTACGTCTGCGTCAAGGGGGCTGTCCAGCCTCCAAGTCGCCGCCCTGTAGCCTCTCCTCATGGATTTCAAGAGACTGCGCATTCTCCGCGAGCTCGCCGACCGCGGCACGGTCGGCGCCACGGCGGAGGCCATGAAGGTGACGCCCTCCGCCGTCTCGCAGCAGCTCAAGACCCTGCAGGAGGAGCTGGGGGTCGTGCTGGTGGAGAAGTCCGGCCGGGGAGTGCGCCTGACCGAGGCTGGACTCGCGATGGCGGGAGCGGCTGCCGAGGTCTCCACCGCCATGGCCCGCGCGGAGGCCACCATCGACACGTACCGGCGCGGCTGGCAGACCCACGTCAGAGCCGCGTTCTTCCCGAGCGCCGCCGAGATGTTCCTCCCCGGGCTCCTGCACCGCGTCAAATCGATTGACGGTCTCCGCTTCCAGGCTCACTTCGAGGACCCCAACGTCGCCGGATTCGCGGGCCTGACGTCAGACTATGACATCGTGCTGGCGCACAGCGTCGACGGGCCGGACGTCTTCGCCCGGCTGGGACTGACGGTCGTGCCGCTCCTTGACGAGCCCCTCGACGTCGCCATCCCCGAGGGACATGCGCTCGCGGGTAAGGCAACGCTGCGGGCGGAGGACGTCATCGGCTTCCCGTGGATGGGAGTTCCCGAGGGGTTCCCCTTCGACACCGTGCTCCGCCAGATCGAAGTGCAGGCCGATTCACCTGCGGTCCGCGCCCAGACCTTTCCCGACCTGCGGGTCCTTGAGGCCCTGGTCAGCGCCGGGCACGGCCTGAGCCTGCTGCCGCGCTACACGGCACTGAAAAACCAGGGCCGCGGCTTCGTGCTGCGCCCGCTGGCCGGGGTCAAGGCCAGCCGCAGCATTGTCGCCCTCGCCCGGCCCGACGTGGCCGCCCGGACCACCATCCAGCAGGTGCTCACCCTGCTCAAAGCCGAAGCGCAGTCCGTCGCCGAAGCCCCGGAACTGCGTGACGCCGCTCACCTGAATTGACCCGCCCTGCGAGTACTTGTCCACCAAGTGAGACGGAAGTCCACTATTTGGTCGCAACAATCCCGGTTTTACGCTTAATGGACCCTTCCGGGTCGTTGGGCCCCGCGACGGAGCCCTAGACTTTGACCCATGAGTGAGGACACCCAAACAGCGACAGACACCAAACCGGACATCAAGCCCCGCAGCCGGGTCGTCACCGACGGAATCCACGCCGCGCCCGCGCGCGGGATGTTCCGGGCGGTCGGCATGGGCGACGACGACTTCGCCAAGCCGCAGATTGGTGTGGCCAGCTCCTGGAACGAAATCACTCCCTGCAACCTTTCCCTGAACCGGCTTGCCCAGGGCGCCAAGGAAGGCGTGCACGCCGGCGGCGGGTTCCCCATGCAGTTCGGCACCATCTCCGTCTCGGACGGCATCTCCATGGGACACGAGGGCATGCACTTCTCCCTGGTGTCCCGCGAAGTCATCGCCGACTCCGTGGAAACCGTCATGCAGGCCGAGCGCATCGACGGTTCCGTGCTGCTGGCCGGCTGCGACAAGTCCCTCCCCGGCATGCTCATGGCAGCCGCGCGCCTGGACCTCGCCGCCGTCTTCCTCTACGCCGGCTCCATCATGCCCGGCTGGGTCAAGCTTGAGGACGGCTCCGAAAAGGAAGTCACCCTCATCGACGCCTTCGAAGCCGTGGGCGCCTGTGCCGCCGGCAAGATGAGCCTCGAAGACCTGACCCGCATCGAAAAGGCCATCTGCCCGGGCGAAGGCGCCTGCGGCGGCATGTACACCGCCAACACCATGGCCTGCATCGGCGAGGCGCTTGGCATGTCCCTGCCCGGCTCGGCCGCCCCGCCCTCGGCCGACCGCCGCCGTGACGAGTTTGCCCGCAAGTCCGGTGAAGCGGTGGTCAACCTCCTGCGCAAGGGCATCACCGCCCGCGACATCATGACCAAGAAGGCGTTCGAGAATGCGATCGCCGTGACCATGGCCTTCGGCGGCTCCACGAACGCCGTGCTGCACCTGCTCGCAATCGCCCGCGAGGCCGAGGTCGAGCTGACGCTGGATGACTTCAACCGCGTCGGCGACAAGATCCCGCACCTGGGGGACCTGAAGCCGTTCGGCCGCTACGTCATGACCGACGTTGACAAGATCGGCGGCGTGCCGGTCATCATGCGGGCGCTGCTCGACGCCGGCCTGCTGCACGGCGACTGCCTCACCGTCACGGGCAAGACCGTCGCGGAGAACCTGGCGGCCATCAACCCGCCGGACCTGGACGGCAAGATCCTCCGGGCCATGGACAACCCGATCCACAAGACCGGCGGCATCACCATCCTGCACGGAACGATGGCTCCCGAGGGTGCCGTTGTGAAGAGCGCCGGCTTTGACGCCGACGTCTTCGAGGGCACCGCCCGCGTCTTCGAACGCGAGCAGGGTGCGCTGGATGCGCTCGACAAGGGCCAGATCAAGGCCGGCGATGTCGTCGTCATCCGCTACGAGGGCCCCAAGGGCGGACCGGGGATGCGCGAAATGCTCGCCATCACCGGCGCCATCAAGGGTGCCGGCCTGGGCAAGGACGTGCTGCTGCTGACCGACGGGCGCTTCTCCGGCGGAACCACCGGCCTCTGCATCGGCCACGTCGCCCCGGAGGCCGTCGACGGCGGCCCCATCGCCTTCGTTCAGGACGGCGACCGGATTCGCGTGGACATCGCTGCCCGCAGCTTCGACCTCCTGGTTGACGAGGCGGAGCTCGAATCCCGCAAGGTCGGCTGGGAGCCAATCCCGGCCAAGTTCACCAAGGGTGTGCTCGCCAAGTACGCCAAGCTCGTCCACAGCGCCTCAACCGGCGCCTACTGCGGGTGATTCCTGGTCCGCAGGGGCGGCCTTAGCCGCTCCTGTGGACCAGATTATGGACAATGAAGTCCAGATAGTGAGACAGGACGCAGGCTCGTTGACACGCGTCTCACTAAGAGGGAAAACTGAACGCATGATCGCATTCGTTACCGCTGGCGCCACTGCAGGTGTCTCCGTCGTACTTACCAAGCGCGTGGCTCCATAGCCTCCACTGGTAACGAACCGTCACGCGCAAACCCCTCGAAGAGCCGCCAGGCTGAGGGGTTTTTTTATTTCAGCACCACCGGTACACCAGCATCACTGAGCACCAGCCGTTTCACGATCACTGAAGATCCAACCGAAGATCCACAAAGGAAGAGTCCGATGAGCAAAGGATCGCCGATCAGCCCCTCGCTGATGGCCACTAAGTCCGCTGGAGCCACCAAGGCTTCGGAACGCGTCGAGCGTCCGGCTGACGCCGGCGTGGACACTGCTGCCGTCTCTCCTGTCCTTGGGCCGAACAACGTCGTACCCCCGACGGTGATGACCGGTTCACAAGCAATTGTCCGCTCACTCGAAGAACTCGGCGTGGAGGATATTTTTGGTTTGCCCGGTGGCGCAATCCTGCCCACCTATGACCCCTTGATGGCTTCCCGAATGAACCACGTTCTGGTCCGTCACGAACAGGGAGCCGGCCACGCCGCGCAAGGCTACGCCATGGTCACCGGACGGGTCGGCGTCTGCATCGCCACCTCGGGTCCGGGTGCCACCAACCTCGTCACTGCCATCATGGATGCCCACATGGACTCCGTGCCGATGGTGGCCATCACAGGCCAGGTCTCCAGTGGAGTCATCGGCACCGATGCCTTCCAGGAAGCGGACATCGTCGGCATCACCATGCCGATCACGAAGCACTCCTTCCTGGTAACCGACCCCAACGACATCCCCCACGTCATGGCCGAGGCGTTCCACCTGGCCTCGACCGGCCGCCCGGGTCCCGTCCTGGTCGACGTCGCCAAGGACGCCCAGCAGGGTCAGATGACTTTCTCCTGGCCGCCCAAGATCGACCTGCCCGGCTACCACCCCGTGCTCCGGGGCCACAACAAGCAGGTCCGCGAGGCCGCCCGGCTTATCGCGGCAGCCAGCAAGCCCGTGCTCTACGTAGGCGGCGGCGTCGTCAAGGCGCACGCCTCGGCGGAACTGCTGGAGCTCGCTGAACTCTCCGGGGTCCCCGTGGTCACCACCCTGATGGCCCGCGGAGTCTTCCCGGACTCGCACCCGCAGCATGTCGGGATGCCAGGCATGCACGGCACGGTCTCCGCCGTGACCGCGCTGCAGCAGTCGGACCTGCTGATCACGCTCGGTGCCCGCTTCGACGACCGGGTGACCGGAGTCCTGAAGTCCTTCGCCCCGAACGCCAAGGTCATCCACGCGGACATCGACCCGGCCGAAATCTCCAAGAACCGTACCGCCGACGTGCCGATCGTGGGCTCCGTCAAGGAGATCATCCCGGAACTCAGCGAGGCCCTGCGCGCGCTGTTCGCCGTCTCCGGCACCCCGGACTACACCAACTGGTGGGCTTTCCTGAACAACCTCAAGGAGACCTACCCGCTGGGCTGGACCGAACCCGACGACGGCCTCAGCGCCCCGCAGCGCGTGATCGAACGCATCGGCGCCCTCACCGGCCCCGAAGGCGTGTACGTCGCCGGCGTGGGACAGCACCAGATGTGGGCCTCGCAGTTCATCAAGTACGAACGCCCGCACGCGTGGCTGAACTCCGGCGGGGCCGGCACCATGGGCTACGCCGTACCGGCCGCCATGGGCGCCAAAGTGGGCAACCCGGACCGCGTAGTGTGGGCCATCGACGGCGACGGCTGCTTCCAGATGACCAACCAGGAACTGGCCACCTGCGCGATCAACAAGATCCCGATCAAGGTTGCCATCATCAACAACTCCTCGCTGGGCATGGTGCGGCAGTGGCAAACCCTGTTCTACGAGGGCCGCTACTCGAACACTGACCTCAACACAGGCCACGACACCGTCCGGATCCCGGACTTCGTCAAGCTGGCGGACGCCTACGGCTGCGCCTCGTTCCGCTGCGACCGCGACGAGGACATCGACGCCACCATCCAGAAGGCCCTGGAGATCAACGACCGCCCCGTGGTCATTGACTTCGTCGTGAGCCCCAACTCCATGGTGTGGCCGATGGTCCCCTCCGGAGTCAGCAATGACCAGATCCAGGTTGCCCGCAACATGACCCCGGAATGGGAAGAGGAGGACTGAACATGACCCGCCACACATTGTCTGTTCTGGTCGAAGACAAGCCCGGTGTACTGACCCGCGTCGCCAGCCTTTTCGCGCGCCGGGCCTTCAACATCAACTCCCTGGCAGTCGGGCCGACGGAAGTTCCGGGCATGTCCCGGATGACCGTCGTCGTCGACGCCGACGGTGAGCTGATCGAACAGATCACCAAGCAGCTGAACAAGCTGGTGAACGTGATCAAAATCGTTGAGCTCACCTCCGAATCTTCCGTACAGCGCGACCACATCCTGGTCAAGGTACGTGCGGATGCCGCAACACGGCTGCAGGTCACCCAGGCTGCAGACCTGTTCCGCGCATCAGTGGTCGACGTCTCCACAGAGTCCGTGGTCATTGAGGCAACGGGCCACCCCGAAAAGCTCACCGCACTGCTCTCAGTGCTCGAGCCCTTTGGCATCCGCGAAATCGTGCAGTCCGGCACTCTGGCCGTTGGGCGGGGATCCCGCTCCATGAGCGACAGGGCCCTGCGCAGCGCGTAAGGCACTGCCGCAGCACCACCAGCTTCAGACAGATTTTTACCGACAAGCACCACCTACGAATCCACTCAAAAGGAGACACCCCAGTGACTGAAATGTTTTACGACGACGACGCCGACCTGTCGATCATCCAGGGCCGCACCGTCGCCGTCATCGGTTACGGCTCCCAGGGCCACGCCCACGCCCTCAGCCTGCGCGATTCCGGTGTTGACGTCCGCGTCGGCCTCAAGGAAGGCTCCAAGTCCCGCGCCAAGGCCGAAGCCGAGGGCCTGCGCGTCCTGAACGTCGCGGACGCCGTCGCCGAAGCCGACCTGATCATGGTCCTCACCCCGGACCAGGTCCAGCGCCACGTCTACGCAGAGGACATCGCCCCGAACCTGCAGCCGGGCGACGCCCTGTTCTTCGGCCACGGCTTCAACATCCGCTACGGCTACATCAAGCCCCCGGCAGACGTCGACGTCGCCCTCGTTGCCCCCAAGGGCCCGGGCCACATCGTCCGCCGCGAGTTCGAAGCCGGCCGCGGCGTGCCGGACCTGATCGCCGTCGAGCAGAACCCGTCCGGCAAGGCCAAGGAACTGGCCCTGTCCTACGCCAAGGCCATCGGCGGCACCCGTGCGGGCGTCATCGAGACCACCTTCACCGAAGAGACCGAAACGGACCTGTTCGGCGAGCAGGCTGTCCTCTGCGGCGGCGCCTCCCAGCTGATCCAGTACGGCTTCGAGGTCCTCACCGAAGCCGGCTACAAGCCCGAGGTTGCCTACTTCGAGGTGCTGCACGAGCTCAAGCTCATCGTTGACCTCATGGTGGAGGGCGGTATCGCCAAGCAGCGCTGGAGCGTCTCCGACACCGCTGAATACGGCGACTACGTCTCCGGCCCGCGGGTGATCACCCCGGACGTGAAGGAAAACATGAAGGCTGTCCTGGCGGACATCCAGGACGGCACCTTCGCCAAGCGCTTCATTGACGACCAGGACGCCGGAGCCCCCGAGTTCAAGGCGCTGCGCAAGAAGGGTGAGGACCACCCGATCGAGGCCACCGGCCGCGAACTGCGCAAGCTGTTCTCCTGGATCAAGAACGAAGACGACTACACCGAAGGCTCAGTAGCCCGCTAGGCACTGACCGGCAGGGAAGCCGGACACCATTTCTGGGGTCCGGCTTCCCTGCTGTTGAGCACCACCCGCACCATCCGCGCCACCCCGTTGCACCAAAATCCCCACCTGATATACAAGAGAGCTAAAGAGGTCACCGGTGACAAGCACCAAACCTGTAGTACTCCTCGCTGAGGAACTTTCGCCCGCCACGATCGAGGCCCTTGGCCCGGACTTTGAAATCCGGCAGACCGACGGCGCCGACCGTTCCCAGCTGCTCTCTGCGATCGCCGACGTCGACGCGATCCTGGTCCGCTCCGCCACCCAGCTGGACGCCGAAGCCATCGCCGCCGCGAAGAACCTCAAGGTGATCGCCCGCGCCGGCGTGGGCCTGGACAACGTCGACATCAAGGCCGCCACGCAGGCCGGTGTCATGGTGGTGAACGCCCCCACCTCGAACATCGTCTCCGCCGCGGAACTCACGGTCGGCCACATCCTGAGCCTCGCCCGCCACATCCCGCAGGCCAGCGCCGCGCTCAAGGACGGCGAGTGGAAGCGCTCCAAGTACACCGGCATCGAACTCTTCGAGAAGAAGATCGGCATCATCGGCCTGGGCCGGATCGGCGCCCTCGTCGCCGCCCGCCTGAAGGGCTTCGACACCAAGATCCTCGCCTACGACCCCTACATCACCTCGGCCCGCGCCGCCCAGCTCGGCGTGCAGCTGGTGACCCTGGATGAACTGCTCGCGCAGTCGGACTTCATCAGCATCCACATGCCCAAGACGCCGGAGACCGTCGGCATGCTCGGCGCCGAGTCCTTCAAGAAGATGAAGAGCACCGCGTACGTCGTCAACGTCGCCCGCGGCGGCCTCGTCGACGAGGAGGCGCTGTACACAGCCCTGGAGTCCGGCGAAATTGCCGGCGCCGGCGTCGACGTCTTCGTCAAGGAACCCAGTACCGACCTGCCGTTCTTCAAGCTCGACAACGTGGTGGTCACCCCGCACCTGGGCGCGTCCACCGACGAAGCGCAGGAAAAGGCCGGGGTCTCCGTGGCCAAGTCCGTCCGCCTGGCCCTCGCCGGGGAGCTGGTTCCCGACGCGGTCAACGTCGCCGGCGGCGTGATCGCCCCGGACGTCCGCCCGGGCATCCCGCTGATGGAGAAGCTGGGCCGCATCTTCACCGCCATGACGCACGCCTCGCTCACCCAGTTCGACGTCGAGGTCGCCGGGGAAATCTCCTCCCTCGACGTCAAGGTGCTCGAGCTCGCCGCACTCAAGGGCATCTTCGCCGACATCGTGACCGAGCAGGTCTCCTACGTCAACGCCCCCGTGATCGCCGAGCAGCGCGGCATCAACGTCCGCCTCATCACGACCCCGGAGACCGAGTCCTACCGCAACGTCCTGACCCTGCGCGGCGCCCTCAGCGACGGCACGCAGATCTCCGTCGCAGGAACCCTGACGGGGCCCAAGCAGGTCCAGAAGCTCGTCGGGATCAACGGCTTCGAGGTGGAGATCCCGATCAGCGAACACCTCGTTGTGGTCGCCTACTCGGACCGCCCCGGCGTGATCGGCACCATCGGCCACATCCTGGGCATGAACAACATCAACATCGCCGGAATGCAGGTTGCACGGCAGGATGAAGGCGGCCAGGTGCTCGCCCTGCTGACCATCGACAGCTCCGTCCCGCAGCAGGTCCTGGACGCCATCAAGGCCGGAATCGGCGCTGACATGGTGCGCGAAGTCGACCTCGAGGACTGACGTCTTCTCCGCGGACACCGGCGGCGGATCTGACCGCCGCCGGTGTCCGCGAACACATGGCTGGTCTGCGTACAATGGCTACGTCCGAATTTCGGATCCGGCCGGCAGCCCGGCCTTTACTTTTGCACACCCGGCAGGGGACGCCTTCACTTCCGCATGGAATGAACTTAGGTGTGCGCACGCAATCCAGCTTTCAGGAGCCCAATGAACGCCGTCCAGAGGTTCATCAGAAGCCGAGTGCTTTTGCTGACCGCGTCCATTTTGATCGCGGCCATGTGCCTGTCGGTCCTCGTGCAGGGACAGTCGCAGGCCGCGTTGAATCGGACGGTCGACCAGAACTCCCGCGGGCTCTACGACATTCTTGTCCAGGCAAAGGCCGACGACAACGGCGGACTCATGCAGCCGGACATCGCCACCGGCCAGGGCGGGATCAGCTTCGACCAGCTGGACGCCCTCCGCAAGCTCGCCGGCACCTCCGTGGCAGCCCCCATCAGCCTCGTCTCCCGCGTCACCCAGAACCTCGAGTCCCCGCGCCTGGATGCCACCGACTACCTCGGCTTCAACGCCGGGCTCGCCGGCACCGCGGGGGACCCCAGCGCCACTGATCCGAGCAAATGGCCGGCCGCGGAATCGGTCCTCTCCGACACGCCGAAGAACTACCGGCTCACCGCCAGCGCCGTCAGCTCCGACGGCCAGTCCGATCACACGCTGTTCAACACCATGGCCGAAGGATCCCTTGGCAAGGCCGAGCTCATTGAAGAGCAGGTCGCCGGCGGCAAGAACGTCCGCATCGCGGGCCCGGAGGCGGAGACCGGCATCAAGTTCCCGGCCCCGGCCGGCGGCTCCGAGCACAATCTATTCAACCTCTCCGTCTCCCTGCCGCTCGCTCCGCAGGTGACGGAATCCGTCGTCGCCGTCGACCCCATCGCCGAGCGTGCCCTGCTGGGCAGCGCCGGCGACTTCCTCGCCCCGCTGGAGAAGGCACCGCCCGCCGACGCCCGCAACGCCGGCGCGATAGGCCGCCACTTCGAAAGCCTCTTCACCACCGGCATCGGCATGGACGAACTCAAGGAAGGCCCCGATTTCCTCGGCGTCAAGCTCAAGTACTGGGCCCCGCTGATGAGCCAGTACCAGCAGGCCAAGCGCGACGGCCAGCTGACCGAGAACTCCCAGGCGATCCCGCTGATCGTCCGCTCCGGCACGTCCCTTGACCTTAAATACTCGGTCAAGATCGAGGAAATTGACGCTTCCGGCAACGTCGTCAAAGACGTCGGGACCGTGTCCCGCTCGCTGGACAAGGACTACCTTCCGTTCGTCTCCAAGTCCCCGTTCGCCCTTGCCTGGCCCGGGTCCAAGGACCTGACGCAACTGCTCGGTGACACCGGAAGCTTCAGCCAGGGCCTCTACAACCCCGCGACCTGGAGCACCGACTTCGCCGCCGCCCCGAAGTACCAGGATGGCGAGACCGCCGGCAACGGCGCCGTGGACAAGAGCGCCACCCCCGGCGAATGGGTCACCGTGAACCGCCTCCCGGAGAAATCGGCCAGCGGCGCCCCCGTGGACCAGACGCAGCGCAAGCCCGTGGACGAGCGTGCCTACCGCGAAGACCTCGAGACCGGCAAGAAGCTCGCCACACCGCTCGCCATGGTCTACGGAACGTTCGACGCCGAGCAGGTCAAGGAGGTGGCCGGCGACGTCAACCGGCTGCCCCTGGGCGGATATGATCCCACGCCATTCACACTCACCAAGGACGCCTCCGGCAAGGACGTCGAAGACACCGAGCTCAAGCCCTCGCTGAGCGCCACGGGGCTGGCCAGCCAGTCCGCCGGCGCCATCACCGACTACTACGGCCTCGCCGCCGCCCGCGGCTACGAGGACAACGCCTCGGTGATCGACGCCGTCCGGGTCCGGGCCAAGGTGCCCGGCAGCTGGAAAGAGGCGCAGCCCGAGGTGGAGAAGCTCGCCAACGAAATCCGGGACATGGGCCTGCAGGCAACGGTTGTGGCCGGCTCGGCCCGCGAGGACGCCAGCATCTTTGTCCCCGGCTACTCCAAGGACGACGCCGGCAAGGAATCCCCGCTCGGCACCGTGCAGCAATCGTGGGTCCGCCAGGACGCCGCGGACGCCGTCTCCGGTTCCCTCACCAGCACCAACCTGACCCTGCTCTTCCTGACGCTTTGCGGGGCCGCCCTGCTCACCGGCGCCTCCACTGTCAGCTACGTCCGCAAGCGCCGCAGCGAGGCCGGAACCCTGCGCGCCATGGGCTGGACCCAAGGCCGGATCCGGTCCTGGGTGCTTGCCGAGTTTGGTGTCGGCGCGGCGCTGCTGGCCACCGCCGGAATCGTCCTCAGCCTGCTCAGCTGGAACCCGGCCACGGCAATCGTCTCGGCCGCCGTGCTGGCGCTCTACGCGGGGGCGGCTTTCTTCGCCGCCCAGCAGCTCCGCCACCGCGACGTGGTGGACCAGGAGCCGCAGCACGATGAACGGCTCATCGCCGTGGACTCCCCGCTGACCTTCGCCAACCGGCAGCTGAGCACCAACAAGTTCAACACCATTTCCCTGGCCGTCGCCGTCGGCGTCTTCGCCGCCGCGGTCGGCGGAATGGTAGCCCTGCTGATCGACATTCCCCGGGCCGCGGGAGCGAGCGCGCTCAGCGGACTGGCTGCCACGTCCATCGCGCTGCCGAGCATCATTCTTGGTCTGTCCGGCGTGGCCGTCGGCCTGCTGCTGACCATGGTCACCGGCCGGTTCGAACTCCAGGCCAAGCGCCAGTACCTGGGCACGCTGCAGGCCATGGGCTGGAACCCGGACATGCTGGGCCAGGTCCGGTTCTTCGAAAATGCCATGGTGGGGACGGTCGCGCTGCCGCTGGGCGTCCTGGGCGCCCTGGGCGTCGGTCTCCTCCTCGCCCCCTATGCCGCGCTCTGGGCCGCCATCGCCGGGCTCGTGGCTGTACTTTGCTGGATTCCAATTGCAACGAAAGTGGTCCGATGAACAACGACCTGAACCTTGACCGTGAGGCTCACGAGCGGATGACGGAGAGCACCCGCCGCGGTGCCCACCAGACGCGCGCCAACACGATCGTGAAGGCCACGGACCACGCCACCCCGCTGGAGCTCAGCAACATCACGATCCACTATGGCGGCGGCAAGGGCGGCGCCGAGGCCGTCAACGTGGTGGATGATTTCAACCTGACGCTCCACGCCGGGGAGATGCACTGCGTCGCCGGCCGCAGTGGCTCGGGCAAGACCAGCATCCTGACGGTCGGCGCGGGACTGACGCTACCGACGTCGGGCCGGGTGTTCTGGGAGGGCGATTCGCTCGAGACCATGGGCGACGACGAAATTGCCGACCGCCGCCGTGCCCTGATCGGCTACGTCGACCAGGGCGGTGCCCTGATCGACGGCATGAGCGCGCTCGAGAACGTGCTGCTGCCCGCCGTGCCCGACGGCGAAGTGGACCAGCGCCGCGATATGGCCAAAGACCTCCTTGACCTTGTCGGCCTGGGCAGGCGCATGCGCCACCGCCCGGCCCAGCTCTCCGGCGGTGAACGCCAGCGCGTGGCGATCGCCCGGGCCCTGATCCTCGGCACGCGCGTGCTGATCGTCGACGAGCCGACCGCCAGCCTCGACCGTGCCTCGGCCAACCGCATCATCAGCATCCTCAAGGACACCACCTCGGACGGCATCGCCGTGCTGGTGGCTTCACATGACCACGAACTTGTCCGCCAGAGCGATACCCTCACCGAACTGATTTAGGTTAAAGCTGTGACAACTTCTGAAAAAACCCCGTTCTACATCACCACGGCCATCAGTTACCCCAATGGCGTGCCGCACATCGGCCACGCCTACGAGGTCATCGCCACCGACGCCATGGCGCGCTTCAAGCGCCTGGACGGCTACGACGTTTTCTTTATGACGGGCACGGATGAGCACGGCCTCAAGATGCAGCAGACGGCGGAAAAGGAAGGCATCCCGGTCAAGGAGCTCGCCGACCGCAACTCCGCCGCCTTCCGCCAGATGAGCGATGACCTCGGCATCTCCCTGAGCCGCTTCATCCGCACCACGGACCCGGACCACTACGAGGCGGCCAAGGCGCTCTGGCAGCGGATGGAAGCCAACGGCGACATCTACCTCTCCAAGTACGCCGGCTGGTATTCGGTCCGCGACGAGCGGTACTTCGTTGAGGACGAAACCGAGGTGCAGGCCGACGGGCTGCGCTACGCGTCCGAAACCGGCACCGAGGTGACCTGGACCGAAGAGGAGAGCTACTTCTTCAAGCTCTCTTCCTACCAGGACAGGCTGCTGGCCCTCTACGCGGACCACCCGTCCTTCGGCGCCCCGCACAACCGTTTCAACGAGGTGGTCAGCTTCGTCAAGGGCGGCCTCGAGGACCTGTCGATCAGCCGCACCTCCTTCGACTGGGGCGTCCCCGTCCCGGGGAACCCGGACCACGTTATGTACGTCTGGGTCGATGCACTGACCAACTACCTGACCGGCGTCGGCTTCCCCGACACCGAGTCGGAGTCCTTCCGGAAGTACTGGCCGGCGGACGTCCACGTGATCGGCAAGGACATCTCCCGGTTCCACGCCGTCTACTGGCCGGCCTTCCTGATGTCGGCCGGGCTGGAACTGCCCAAGCGCGTCATGATCCACGGCTTCCTGCACAACCAGGGCGTGAAAATGTCCAAGTCGCTTGGCAATGTGGTGGCTCCGGCGGACTGGGTTGCCCAGTACGGCCTGGACCAGGTGCGCTTTTTCCTGCTCCGCGAGGTGCCCTTCGGCGCTGACGGCTCCTACAGCCACGACGCCGTGGTGGGCCGGATGAACGCGGACCTCGCCAACAACTTCGGCAACCTGGCCCAGCGTTCGCTCTCCATGGTCGCGAAGAACTGCGGCGGCGCCGTCCCCGTCCCCGCGGGTTTCACCGCGGAGGACGCCGCGCTGCTGGGCCAGGCGAACGGGCTGCTGGGCATTTCCCGCGCCGCGTTTGAAAAGCAGGAGTTCAGCCGCGCCCTGGAAGCGATCTGGAACGTCCTGGGCGACACGAATGCGTATTTCGCCGAGCAGGCGCCCTGGGTGCTGCGGAAGACCGACGTCGAACGTATGAACACCGTCCTGTACGTCACCCTCGAGGTGCTGCGGATCGTGGCCATCCTCGCCCAGCCGGTCATGCCGGCGGCGACGGCGGCCATCCTGGACACGCTGGGCCAGCCGGAAGAGGACGCACGCGAGTTCGCCGCCCTCGGCACCCCGATCGCAGCCGGAACGTCGCTGCCCGCCCCCGCGCCCGTCTTCCCGAAGTACGAGGAGCCTGCGGAGGCCTGACCGCCGCTGCCCAACGCTCCAGCAGACCCGGCGGCTCTCCGCTCAACGCTCCCTCAGCCTGGAAACAGGGTGGGGGAGCGTTCGCGTTCTACTCGCGGGGGTCGGGCGACTTTTCCAAGTAGTTAAGCCGGGTTAACGTCCCGTCGGGCGCCCCGGCCGCGGCCGCAAGCTACCGGCAGGTAGTTAATCACCCCAGGACTGAGTACCCGACGCGGAAACTGGGTATTAGTCCATCGATTAGACGGGTACCCCCTACTCACGACCCGGCCGGGGCGTCCCGCCTAGCCTGAAAAGGCAAGCGAACTGACGACACCGCTGGGGAGTAACTGTCACCAATCAATTCGCTGTTGGAGGTCTCAAATGGTGATTGTTCCTGGGTCTCGATGATGGTTACTCCGCGCGGACAAGCCAGTTTGTACATCTGACTGGACGGAGCGACGGACACATGAAAAAAGCAATTGCCACACTGGGGGTTGTGGGGCTGGGGATCATGTCTGCCGCGGCCACTGCCAACGCGGCTCCCGCCGAGGAGAAGAAGATTACGATCTGCCATGCAACAAGCGCGGCAGGGAACCCGTTTGTTATGGAGACGATCAACCTCAACGCGCTGCGGGCACACGCGGATGACACGCTCGACATCGTGCCGGCCAACGACGGGGACATTTACCCCAATGGCCAAAACCTGACTGCCGCCAATCTCGCGCTGCTGGCCAACAACTGCCTCGCCGTCGCCGTCGTCGTTCCTCCGGTTGACCCGCCGGTCGACCCGCCCGTTGATCCTCCGGTGGACTCGCCGGTCGAGGAAACCCCGGATCCGGTCGATGAAACCCCGGGAGCGGACTCAACGCCCGTCTCGGCCACCACACCGGCACCCGCCGTCCTGGCCCCGAAAGCGGCCGTCCCGGCTGTTAAATCCGCAGCTGCCGCCCCGAAGACGAATGTCGGCTACAACGTCCAGACTGCCGTGGGACGTACTCCGGACACCGGCGTTCCAGTCTGGCTGATGGCGCTGACCGGCGTGTTCACCGCCGTGGCGGCCATGGTGCTTTGGCAGGGCGGACGGCGCGCCGGGAACAGCGAGGGCTAAGAAGAAGCAGTACCGGGCGGGTGCTGCGGTCGCAGCGCCCGCCCGGATGTTCCGATTCCCGAGCGCAGGCACGTCAACAGGAGGCCCCATGAGCAGTCACCGCCAGGTCCGCCGCCGGGCGCGCGGTATCCGTGGACTGGCGCTCAGCCCCAGGGACAGGCTGCTGCTGGCCGCCTGTGTGCTGGGACTCCTCGCCGCCTGGCTGTTCTACGCAGCAACCGGGCCCGGGCACTCGCCGGCGGCTCACGGCCTGGAGCCGGCGGAGGCGGCGTCCCTGACCGGAACCTCCGCGCCGCCGTCGGCCACGTCTCCCTCCGCTGCCCCGGCCGAGGGGAGTGCGGCGCTGCTTCCGGCCGGGGACCCCGCCGCCCCGCCTGCAGTACCCGCGCCCGCCGTTCCGGAGCCCGCGGCGCAGGGTCGCGCGGCTTCCGTCCCGCAACGCATCACCTTCCCGGCGGCGGGCATGGACGTGGTGGTTCACCCCCTGGAGCCGGGGAGCGGCGCCGCTGAACGCCGGAGCATTGTGCCGCCGGAGACAATGGACGGATACTGGCTCACGCCCTTCGGAACCCCCGGGGCCGGCTCCGATAACACCACCTACGTCATCGGCCATAGCTGGGAAGGGCTGGACGCACCGTTCAACCGTTTGAGCTCGGACGCCGCACCGGGGGACGAATTCACCGTGGCCACGGAGGCGGGCGTAATCCGCTACGCCGTGGAGTCAGTCACCACGTACACAAAGTCCACCCTCAAGGACAGCCCCGTCTGGGAAGCCGTCCCGAACCGCGTGGTGCTGATCAGCTGCTATACGGAGGATCCTTGGGGAAAGAACGTCGTGGTGGTTGCCACGCCGGCCCGGGGGCCCTGACCTCGGAGCCGTAACGGGGAGACTCGCCTGTTCGAATAATGAGACAACTTGACCAGCATGTGGATCTCTTGGCTACGCTGAAAACATGAGCGCATCCACGATTGATCTGGCCGTTATTCCCGGCGACGGCATTGGCCCCGAGGTCACCGCCGAGGCCGTGAAGGTCCTTGAGAAGGCTGCCGCCGCCGAGGGCATTGTGCTGGAGCAGACCTACTACAAGCTCGGCGCGCAGCACTGGCTCGAAACGGGGGAGACCCTGCCGGAGGGAACCCTCGCCGATCTCCGTACCCGCGACGCCATCCTCTTCGGTGCGGTCGGGGCAGCCCCGGGCGACACCCGGATCCCCTCCGGCATCATCGAGCGTGAACTGCTGCTCAAGCTGCGCTTCAGCCTGGACCACTTCGTTAACCTGCGCCCGTCCCGCCTCTACCCGGGTGTCAGCAGCCCGCTCGCGAACCCCGGTGACATCGACTTCATCGTGGTCCGCGAAGGCACCGAGGGCCCCTACGTGGGCAACGGCGGCACACTGCGCGCCGGGACCCCGCACGAGGTCGCCACCGAGGTCTCGCTCAACACGGCCCACGGCGTGGAACGCGTGGTCCGGGATGCTTTCCGCCGCGCCAACGGCCGCCCGCGCAAGAAGCTCACGTTGGTGCACAAGCACAACGTCCTGGTCTTCGCCGGCCACCTCTGGAAGCGCACCGTGGAGGCTGTGGCCCAGGAGTTCCCCGAGGTTACCCACGACTACCTGCACATCGATGCCGCCACGATCTTTATGGTCACCGATCCGGCGCGCTTCGACGTGATCGTCACGGACAACCTCTTCGGCGACATCATCACCGACCTTGCCGCCGCGATCACCGGAGGCATCGGCCTCGCCGCATCCGGAAACATCAACATGGAACGCACCGCGCCGTCAATGTTCGAACCGGTCCACGGCTCAGCGCCTGACATCGCCGGCCAGCAGAAGGCGGATCCGACGGCGACCATCCTCTCCGCCGCGCTCCTCCTGGACCACCTCGGCTACGGCGGCGCCGCCCGCAAGATCGAAGCGGCCGTGGTTGCCGACGTCGCGGGCCGCGGCACCGCGGTCCGCAGCACCAGCGCGATCGGCGACGCCATCGCCGCCGCACTGTAGGCGCCTCTCCAACTCGGGGCCGGCGGCTCCGCCAACGGGCGTAAGCTTGTTTCGAATCACCAATATGCTGCCGTGGTCCGAGGCTGAACCACGTTCACACGCCAGGCAGCCGACCGTGGAGGAACCATGACTCAGACTGCCCATGGCGTCGAATTCACCCAGCATCTTTCGGCAACCCCGAAGTCCGCTGAAGAACGTGCTGCCATCCTGGCGAACCCGGGTTTCGGCAACTATTTCACCGACCACACTGCCGTCGTCGACTACAGCGTCGACGCCGAGGGCAAGGGGGGCTGGCACGATGCCCGTGTTGAGGCCTACGGTCCCATCTCGCTGGACCCCTCCGCCGCGGTGCTCCACTACGGTCAGGAAATCTTCGAAGGGCTCAAGGCCTACCGCCACGCCGACGGCTCCATCTGGACGTTCCGCCCCGAGGCCAACGCCGCCCGCCTGAACAAATCCGCCCGCCGCCTGGCGCTCCCTGAGCTGCCGGAGGAGTACTTCCTGGGCGCCATCCGCGAACTCGTCGCGGCGGACAAGGAATGGGTCCCCTCCGGCGACGGCGAGGCCCTGTACCTGCGGCCGTTTATGATCGCCACCGAAGCCTTCCTCGGTGTCCGCGCCGCCCGCGAAGTGTCTTTCCGCGTCATCGCGTCCCCGGCCGGAAATTACTTCGGCGGCGAGCTCAAGCCGGTCTCCATCTGGATCTCCCGCGAATACGCCCGCGCCGGCCGCGGCGGCACCGGCGCCGCGAAGTGCGGCGGCAACTACGCCGCATCCCTGATCGCGCAGCAGGAAGCCGAGGCGCACGGCTGCAAGCAGGTGCTCTTCCTCGACCAGTTCAATGACAACGCCGTGGAAGAGCTCGGCGGCATGAACGTGTTCTTCGTGATGAAGGACGGCTCACTGGTCACCCCCGCGCTGAGCGGAACCATCCTGGAGGGCATCACCAGGATGTCCGTCATCCAGGTTGCCAAGGACATGGGCCGCGAGGTCACCGAACGCAAGATCACCCTGGCTGAGTGGCGCGATGGAGTGGCCTCCGGCGAGATCGCCGAGGTCTTCGCCTGCGGCACGGCCGCCGTGATCACCCCGATCGGCGTGCTCAAGGACGACACCGAATTCATCGGCTCCGAGGACGCGACGGCGGGGGAGACCACCATGGCCATCCGCGAGCAACTCCTGGGCATCCAGACCGGAACCATCGAGGACACCCACGGCTGGCTGACCCGCCTGGCCTAGGCGGCAGCGACTCAGCCCGAGTCAGCGTTCGACGGCGGCGCCCACCTCCCGGTGCGGGCCGCCGTCGTCTTTAGACGCCACGCAAAAATGGCCAGGCGCGACCGGCCGGAAGCCCCTAGCCGCACCCCGGATCAGGGGGCACAATACTGCGCATGACTGGACTCATTCAGGTTCTGGGTGTCATTTTCGGGGTGGTGCTAATCCTCGTGGGAATCCTCGAGTCGTTCTTCTTCCGGGACCAGCGCTTGCACCGGCTGTTCCTGATCAAACCGGAGGACACGGACGCCGTTCGGATGTGGACGTTCAACCTTGGGTTCTACAACATGATCTGGGGAGTGGGCGCGATCGTTGGCGCCCTCATGCTCACCGGGGCGGAGCCGGCTGCCGGGCGGGTGCTGCTGCTGTTCACGAGCCTGGGCCACGTGCTGCTTGGCATCATTCTGGTGCTGTCGGAGCGGCGGCTGTGGGCGAGTGCCCTCGCCGAGGCCCTCCTGCCGGCGGTCATCGCAGGACTGTTGCTCGTGTGACGCCCGCTCGTGCGGGTGCCGCTTCGGTGGGAAGATGGAACTGTGATCCCTGACGACCCCCGCGCCATGGTGCGCAGCACAGAGCTGACCCGCTTCAGGCTGGCCCCCAACCCGGGGCCGATGAGCCTGCACGGGACAAACTCCTACGTGATTGCGGCCCCCGGAGCGGCCGGCACCGTCGTGGTGGATCCCGGCCCGCTGGATGAGCCGCACCTGCAGGAACTGGCCCAGGCCGGCGCCGTCGAGCTCATCCTGATTACGCACCGGCATGCGGACCATACCGCGGCCGCCGCCAGGTTCGCCGAGCTGACCGGAGCGCCGGTGCGCGCCAAGGACCCGGCGCACTGCCACGGGGGAAGCCCCCTCGCGGACGGCGAAGTGATCCACGCCGCCGGGGCCGAGATCCGCGTCCTGGCGACGCCGGGCCATACCTCAGACTCCGTCTGTTTCCACCTGCCGCAGGACGGCGCCGGAGGCTCTGTCCTCACCGGCGACACGATTCTGGGCCTCGGTACCACGGTCCTGGACTATCCGGACGGCACCCTGGGTGACTATCTGGCCTCACTGGACCGGCTGGAACGCCTGGGCCCCGCGACTGTCCTCCCGGCCCACGGACCCATACTGCCCGCCCTGGACACGATCGTCCGCGCCTACCGGGACCACCGCGAGGACCGCCTCGGGCAAATCCGGTCCGCCCTCGAAACCCTCGGATCCGGGGCCGGGGTGGCCGATGTGGCCGACGCCGTGTACGCCGCCGTCGATCCCGCCGTGCGGCCCGCGGCTGAACTCTCCGTGGCCGCCCAGCTGCACTACCTGCGCCTGGACAGCGGCACGTCCTAGCCCGCCGGAGACGGTACGCTTGGAGCCATGCGTATCGCCCGGTTTGTTGTCGATTCTGATCCCCTCTACGGCATTGTTGAAGGTGAGCCCGGCAGTGAGGAAGTCACTGTCATCAACGGCGACCCTTTCTTCCACGGCGTGGAACGAACCGCCGTGCGGCACAAGCTGGAGGATGTGCGCCTGCTGGCCCCGATCATCCCGCGGAGCAAGGTCATCGGCGTCGGCCGCAACTTCGTGGAACACGCCCGGGAACTCGGCAATGAGGTCCCCAAGCAGCCGTTGCTCTTCCTCAAGCCCAATACCTCCGTGATCGGGCCCAACGATCCGATCGTCCTGCCGGAGTTCTCCGAGGAAGTGTCCTTCGAAGCCGAACTGTGCGTGGTGATCGGCCGGATCTGCAAGGACGTCCCCGAGGAGCGCGTCGACGACGTCATCTTCGGCTACACCTGCGGCAATGACCTCACCGCCCGCGACGTCCAGAAGACGGACCTGCAGTGGGCCCGGGCCAAGGGCTTTGACACCTCCGCGCCCCTGGGCCCCTGGATCGAGACCGAACTGAACACCGAGGACCTGCAGATCCAGGGCCGCCTCAACGGCGAGCTGCGACAGGACGGGAGCACCAGCCAGATGATCCGCGGCGTCCGCGAACTCGTCTCCATCGTCTCGCAGGCCTTCACCCTGCTGCCCGGCGATGTCATCATGACCGGTACCCCGGCCGGCGTTGGCCTCGTCCAGGCCGGTGACCGCTTCGAGGTCGAGATCGAGGGCATCGGCCGCCTCTCCAACCCGGTAGTCCGCCGCTAGGGACCGGAGAAGCACTTGATGATTTTTCGTGGGTTGATTCGCGCGCTGCAGGGTTCCCGGAGCCGCCGTTCCTTCCTGCTCTTTGCCCTCGGCTCGATCGGCACGTTCTCGATGGCGGCACGCGCCGTCAACTGGCTGGACGGGCCGCTCTGGCTGGCGCTGGCGTTCGTTGCGGCGGGCCTGGTGTTGGCAGGCTTTTACCTGTGGAAGGCGCTGTCCCGCCCGCAACCGTCGCGCGGCCGCAAGCGGTAAAGCCTCTGGCGGCAGGCGGTAAAGTTGGAGTCACTATGACTACTCCTTCAGCGCCCGACGCCGTCTCCAGCTCCGCCCCCAGTGTGACCAGCGAAGTCACAGCCGACACCCCCGTCCGTGTCCGGTTCTGCCCCTCGCCCACCGGAACCCCGCACGTCGGCCTGATCCGCACGGCGCTGTTCAACTGGGCCCACGCCCGCCACACGAAGGGCACCTTCGTGTTCCGCATCGAGGACACGGACGTGGCAAGGGACTCGGAGGAGAGCTACCAGCAGCTTCTCGAGGCCCTCAAATGGCTCGGCATCACCTGGGAGGAAGGCGTGGAGGTCGGAGGGCCGCACGAGCCGTACCGCCAGTCGCAGCGCCTCGACCTGTACAAGGACGTCGTCGCCAAGCTGATCGAGGCCGGCTACGCCTACGAGTGCTACTCCTCCCCGGAGGAAGTGGAGGCGCGCCACCGAGCGGCGGGCCGCGACCCCAAGCTGGGCTATGACAACTTCGACCGCGAACTTTCCGAGGAGCAGCTGGCCGCTTTCAAGGCCGAGGGCCGCCAGCCCGTGCTCCGCGTGCGGATGCCCGATGAGGACGTCACCTTCACCGACATGGTCCGCGGCGAGATCACCTTCAAGGCCGGCAGTATCCCGGACTACGTGATCGTCCGCGCCGACGGATCCCCGCTGTACACCCTGGTCAACCCCGTCGACGATGCGCTGATGGGCATCACCCACGTGCTCCGCGGCGAGGACCTGCTCTCCTCCACACCGCGCCAGGTGGTGCTGATCCG
This sequence comes from Pseudarthrobacter sp. MDT1-56, assembly GCF_059383555.1. Classification (NCBI taxonomy): domain Bacteria; kingdom Bacillati; phylum Actinomycetota; class Actinomycetes; order Micrococcales; family Micrococcaceae; genus Pseudarthrobacter; species Pseudarthrobacter sp. MDT1-56. Next base: position 31,930 of record NZ_JBWZCK010000003.1, on the reverse strand, counting down.
CGCGCTGATGGACATCGGCGTAGCCAGCTACCTGCCGGTCTTCGGCCACCTGCCGTACGTCATGGGCGAGGGCAACAAGAAGCTCTCCAAGCGGGACCCGCAGTCCAACCTGTTCCTGCTCCGGGACCGCGGCTTCATCCCGGAGGGCCTGCTCAACTACCTCTCGCTGCTCGGCTGGAGCCTCTCCGCCGATGAGGACATCTTTACCGTGGACCAGCTGATCGAGCACTTCGACGTCAACGACGTACTCGCCAACCCTGCCCGCTTTGACATCAAGAAGGCCGAGGCCATCAACGGCACGCACATCCGGATGCTCGACGCCGAGGACTTCCGCGGCCGCCTGGTTCCGTACCTGCGCACCGCCGGGTTTGTCGGCGACACCCTGACCGCGCGCCAGGAGGAGATCCTCGCCGAGGCGGCCCCGCTGATCCAGGAGCGCATCTCGCTGCTGGGCGAGGCCCCCGAAATGCTCGCCTTCCTGTTCAAGAACGACGACGCGATCGACGTCGCGGACGACGCCCGCAAGGGGCTACCGGAGAATCTCACGGAGGTGCTCGACGCCGCCCTGGCCGCCCTGGAGCCCCTTGCCGACTGGAATGCCGAGAGCATCCAGGCCGCGCTCAAGGAAGCCCTCGTCGAGGGCCTCGGCGTCAAGCCGCGGCTGGCCTTCGGCCCGGTCCGCACGGCCATCTCCGGCCGCCGGATCTCCCCGCCGCTGTTCGAATCCATGGTGATCCTGGGCAAGGACTCGTCCCTGGCCCGGCTGCGCGCCTTCCGCGGCTGATCATGAGCTCGCCCTCAGCGCAGAACAACGTCAGGACCAGCGCCCTGGCCGCCAGCCTGGGCAGTATCCGCGGCGTGCTGTTTGACATTGACGACACCCTGGTGGACCTCGAGTTCGCCATGACGGCGGCACTGCGCGACGTCAGCGAACACCTCCTGCCCGGCCTGGACCAGGCCGGGTGGGAGAAGTTCGGGCGGATCTTCACCCGCGAGACCACGCACTTCTACGACCGATACCTGGCCGGTGAACTGAGCTTCAATGAACAGCGCCTGCTCCGCGGCCGGGCCGCCCTGGGGCACTTCGGCGTGGAGCTGGAGGAAGGCGAGGTGGCCCACCACTGGGTCAGCTCCTACGCCAGCCGGCAGCACGGCTACATCCGTGCCTTCGACGACGTCACCCCGATGCTGGACGCCCTCGATGCCGCCGGCATCCCCTACGGTGCCGTGAGCAACAACGTCCACGACTACCAGCGGGTCAAGCTGGACGCCGCCGGACTGGAACGGATCAGCGTGCTGGTGGGCACAGACACTGTCGGTGCGGCCAAGCCGGATCCGGCCATCTACCTGGAGGGCGTCCGACGCCTTGGCACCGGCCCCGGCGAAACGCTCTATGTGGGGGACAACCGCCTCCTCGACGCTGACGGCTCGACGGCGGCCGGACTCCTGGGCGTCTGGCTCAACCGCGGCGGGGAGCCGGCCCCGGGTTTTGCCGGCCGCGAGATTGGTTCCCTGCTGGAGCTGCTGGCCTGACTCCAGGGCACACCCCGTGGCTGTGATGCAGATAACGCCGGCAGTCGGCACGCAAACTGCCGGCTCGGCCATGGCGGAGGACCGTCGGCGCACCCCGTTCCGGGTTGCGGTCCTGGCCGCGGCGGCGGATCCGCGGGGATTTTCTGCCCCCCGCAACGATGGGAGCCCGCCGCGGCCGACGGGGTGCACTCATCCGGAGGGCCGGACGGCTCGATTTGTGCAGACGAAAACTCTCGGGTAAAGTAATTACTCGTGCTGAGGCGCCGGGAGCGCGGGTTTAGACCCACGAATCCGGCCCGAAAGTTCCATTGGGATATGGTGTAATTGGCAACACTACGGTTTCTGGTACCGTCATTCTAGGTTCGAGTCCTGGTATCCCAGCTCTGAAAAATCCGCGTATTTACGCGGCTGATCAGGGGTTTCAGACCGGTTCGCCGATTTGAAACACTTGCTGAGTGTATGAAATAATCGCTTAGCGTGAATGGCAGAAATGCTGTTCTGGAGAGTACGCGGCCCCATCGTATAGCGGCCTAGTACGCTGCCCTCTCACGGCGGTAACGCGGGTTCGAATCCCGCTGGGGTCACCAATGAAACGGTCCCGGGCATCAGCCCGGGGCCGTTTTTCGTTGTCCGCACCCCGCGCCGCTGAACCGGCACGGCCCGGAACTGGCATGATGTTGCGGTGAGCTCCGACGAAACCACCGGCCAGGCCGTTGAACTGCTGGAAGCCGTCCACCGCGACCTGGCTGCCACCGCACTGCCCCTGGCCCTGCCCGGCTCGGACGACGCCCGGCGGGACATCCGCAACGCCCTTGCCCAGCTCGAGGATTACATCCTGCCGCGCTACCGGAGCCTGGACGCGCCCCTGCTGGCCGTAGTGGGCGGTTCCACCGGCGCCGGAAAATCGACCCTCGTGAACGGACTCGTCGGGCACGCTGTCACCCGGGCCGGTGCCATCCGGCCCACCACGCGCCAGCCCATCCTGCTGCACCATCCCGCCGACGGGCGCTGGTTCGAGGACCAGCGGGTCCTGCCGAGCCTGAGCCGGATCCGCGGCACGGTGAACCGCGAGCCGCTGCCCGCCAGCCAGGCCGGTCCCACGCCTGACCCTAGCGCGATCACGTCCCTGGTACTGGTCGGCGATCCAGCCGTGCCGCAGGGAATCGCGCTGCTGGACGCTCCCGACGTCGACTCGATTTCCGCCGACAACCGCAAGCTCGCCGGGCAGTTGCTGGCTGCCGCCGACTTGTGGGTGTTCGTCACCACCGCCAACCGCTATGCCGACGCCGTTCCGTGGCGCCTGCTGCTGGACGCGGCCTCCCGGGACATCATGGTGGCCGTGGTCCTGGACCGGGTGCCCGCCGCCGCCGAGGCCGAGGTCAGTGCCGACCTGCAGTCGATGCTCGGCAGGGAGGGCCTGGGTGAAGCCCGCCTTTTCGTCGTCCCGGAGGTGGCACTGGATGGGATGGGGATGCTTCCTCCCGCCGCCGTGGAACCGTTGCGGTTCTGGCTGCAGGAGCTCGCCGCGGACGCCGCCGGTCGCGCGGACATCGCCCGCCGGACGCTCAACGGGACTGTCAAGGCCCTCGGGAGCCGCGTCGAGGTGGTGGCGAAGGCCGCCGGAGACCAGGAACACGCCGCCGACGTCCTGGCCGGGGATGCCCGGGACGCTTACCGGGACGCCGTGGCCAGGATCCTGGAGGCTACTCGGGATGGCGCCCTGCTGCGGGGCGAGGTCCTTGCCCGCTGGCAGGACTTCGTAGGCACCGGCGAGTTCTTCCGGGCCATGGAGCAGAACATTGGCCGCTTCCGAGACCGGGTCGGTGCCTTCTTCCGGGGCGAACCGGCACCGGCGGTGCGGGTGGAGACGGCGATCGAAACCGGCCTGCAGGCCGTCATTATCGATGAGGCCGCCAACGCGGCCGAAGATACGGACGGTCGCTGGCGCTCCGATCCGGCCGGCCGCCAACTGCTGGGCAGCGACGACCTTTCCGGAACCTCCGACGGCTTCGCCGAGAAGGCTGCTGCCGAGATCCGGGCCTGGCAGGGGAGCCTTATGGAGCTGATCCGGACCGAGGGCCAGGGCAAGCGCACCCAGGCCCGCTGGCTGTCCTTTGGCATCAACGGCCTCGGCGCCGCCCTGATGATCGTGGTGTTCTCCATGACAGCCGGACTCACCGGGTTGGAGGTCGGCGTCGCCGGGGGCACTGCCGTCGCCGGGCAGCGGCTGCTGGAAGCGGTGTTCGGCGAGGACGCAGTGCGCCGGCTCGCCAAGACGGCCCGCGAGGATCTCCATGCCCGCTGCCAGAAGCTGCTTGAGGCTGAACAGCAGCGATTCCTGGCCCGGCTCGAGATTTCCGGCGGGGTCACCCCGGCGGTGCTCTCCGGCCATGCCGCGGCGCTGCACCGGCTGGCGGCCACCTCGTGAGCCGCCATGGTGCCGCCGCCGAGGCCACCCGGCTGGACCGCCGCCTTGAGGCCCTGAACGAGGCCCGGGAACTGGCCGAAGGGGCGCTCCCGGACGACGTCCTGGACGGCGTTCTCCAGGTGCTGGACCGGGCCAGTTCCCGGCGCTCCCTCTCGGCTGACCACACCGTCGTCGGATTCTTCGGGGCCACGGGCAGTGGAAAGTCGTCCCTGTTCAATGCTGTCAGCGGAGCGGAAATCGCGACGGCAGCTGCCCGCCGGCCGACGACCTCTGAGCCGCTCGCCGGCGTCTGGGGCGCCGAGGGCAGCGAGCAGCTGCTGGACTGGCTGGAAGTCCGCAACCGGCACCACGCCAGCCCGGTGCCCGGTTTCGCCGACGACGGCACCGGCCTGATCCTCCTGGATCTTCCCGACTTCGACTCCACCCATGCCGCCAACCGCGAGATCGTGGAGCGGATGGTGGGACTCGTTGATGTCCTGGTGTGGGTGCTCGATCCGCAGAAGTATGCCGACGCCGCGGTGCACAACGATTTCCTCACCCCACTCGCCTCCCATGGCGCTGTCACCCTGGTGGTGCTCAACCAGATCGACCGGCTCCCGGACCGGGACATTCCCCCGGTGCTGGAGTCGCTGAAAGGCATCCTGGCGCGGGACGGGCTGGGCAAAGTGCAGGTCATTGGCGCCTCCGCCCTCGTGGGCACCTGCGTGGACAAGGTCCGGGCCGCCATCCGCCAGGTGGCAACGCAGCGGCAGGCCCAATCGCAGCGCCTCGGGGCCGACGTCACGCAGGCCTCCGCCCGGCTCGCCGAGGCTTCCGGAGCCGGCGCGGCGGCCGGGGTCAAAGCGGCCTCTAAAGGCCGGCTGGCCGAGGAACTGGCGAGTGCGGCCAACGTCCCGCTCGTGGTGGAAGCCGTTGTCCGGTCATTCCAGCTGGAATCGACCCGCCGCACCGGGTGGCCCGTCACGCGCTGGCTGGTCCGCTTCCGGCCTGACCCGCTGAGGCGGCTCAACCTGCGCAGGGAGGGATCCCGGCCCGAACTGAACCGCACCTCGCTGCCGCCTGCCGGTGCCCCGGAGCGGGCCCGCACCGATGCCGCTGTCCGGGAATTTGCCGATGCAGCATCCGACGGCGCCCCCGGGCCCTGGCGGGCCGTTATCCGCGGCGCCGCCCGTGAGGGCCGCGAGCAGTTGCCGGATGCACTGGACCAGGCCATCGCGTCCACAGATTTGAAGGCCGCGGGCAAGGCCTGGTGGTGGACGCCGTTCAACGTTGTGCAGTGGCTGGCACTGCTGGCGGCCCTCTGTGGATTCGCCTGGCTCGGGGTGCTTGCCGCGCTGGGCTATTTGCAGCTTCCCGTGCCGGAGGTCCCGCTGGTGCAGGGCTGGCCCGTGCCGACTGTCCTGATCGCCGGCGGCGCGCTGCTCGGGATCGTCCTGGCCATCCTGGCGAAGCTCATCGCGGGAGCCGCTGCCCGGGCCCGGGGCGCGGCGGCCCGGAAGCGGCTCAAGGCGTCTGTCGCGGCCGTGGCGGAAGATTTTGTGGTGGAGCCCGTGGCGCTCGAGGTCAGCCGTCTGGCGTCCTTCAACAAGGCCCTGCAGGCAGCGGCGCGCTGACCCGTACCGGGCTGCTACGCGCAACCGTGCCGCGGCTGCAGCAGTGCAGCGTCTGCAGCCGGGCTGCGCCTACGCCGTCGCAGCGGCGTCGCGGACCTTGATCATGGTGCGCAGGTTTCGGGTGGTGGTTACGGACTTGTACTTCGGCCTCGCGGACAGCTTGCTGAACGGGCTGTCCAGCGTGCCGCCGGCGGGCGCCAGCCACGCCAGGGCCTCCGGCCCCAGCGCGGTCACCTGCGCACCGTCCAGGGCGCTGCCGGCCTCATACAACTGAGCAAGCACCGCGGCGTCCGAGCCGAGCGTGAGGTAGGTGTGCGTGGAGGCGTCGTCCGCAGGATAGGGACACGCCGCCACCAGTTCGCCCACCCGGTCTGCCGGCAGAACCACCACCCAGGCGTCATAGCCGAAGGCCTCGCGGAGGCACGCCTCAAATTCCTTCTTCACGCCGGCGGGGGACAATTCGCTCGAGAGCACCACATTTCCACTGGCCAGAAGCGTCTTCACGCCCGAAAATGGACGTGACGTCAAGGCGGCCTTCAGCTCGGCCATCTTGATGGTGATGCCGCCGACGTTGACCCCGCGCAGGAACACCGCATAACTGCTCATGCGGACAGCCTATGCCGTGACCCCACTCCGGTTGTCGGTCAGCTCCGGTGTCGGGCCGCAACGCAGGAGATCTTCCAATTTTGTCGGTGGCTCCTGAGATCCTGAAAGTGTGGATAGCAGGACAGCGTGGAGTCCGGAGAGCAGGCAGGCCTGGGAGGCCGTCGCCGCGTCCGTTGCTGCGCTTGGTGCCTTCACGGGCGCCGGCGCGGACTGTCCTGATGCCCCCGGCAGCGGTGGGCTGCGGGACGCTGATCCTTCGGGCAGTGGTTCAGTCCGCGATGCCGAGTCTGATCCGCTGTGGGCTGATCCGTTGCGGGATCTGGCGGATGCGTGCCTGGAGGGGATGGCCGGGGTGGCCCGCCGGGAGGCACGGACGGCGGCGTTGAAGGTCAGGTTCGCCGCGGACTACGTGCAGGCGACCCGGGCGCTGGCGCCGCCGGCGGCGTCCCCGCAGGACCGCGCCGTCCGGGAGATGGCGTTGGTGGCCGAGGTCGCGTGTGCATTGAGGGTCAGCGAACACGCCGCCGGCGCCTTCTTGTCCGAGTGCCAGGCCCTGACGACTTCGCTGCCGCTGACCCTGGCGGCCCTGGAGGCCGGGACAATCTCGTGGGCCCATGCCCGGATCATGGTGGACGAGACCAGCAATCTGGATCCGGCCGGGGCGGCGGCATTGGAGGCGCACTTCCTGGACCCGGACGCGCCGAACCCGGCCAGGGGGTGCCCGGCCGGGGATCTCGTCCCGGGACGGTTCCGGGCCAAGGCCCGTGTTTGGCGGGAACGCCACCACCCGGTCAGCATCGAGGAACGCCACACCAAGTGTGCTGCGGACCGGCGGGTCGAGTACTGCCCGGACCGGGACGGGATGGCCTGGCTCTCCGCGTACCTCCCGGCCGACACCGCCGCGGGGATCTGGGAGCGGACCACCGCCGCCGCCCGCGCCCTGCAGGGCCCGGAGGAGGCCCGCACTCTGACCCAGCTCCGCGCCGACGTCGCCGCCACCTGGCTCCTCAGCACTGGACTGGCCGAAGGCGGCACCGGGACCATCGGCGGCATAAGCGAGGGAGGACACGGTCTGGCTGGCGGCACCGGCACCGGCACGGATGTCAGCGGCCTGGGTGGGGGTGTGCCGGTCCCGCGGGCGCAGGTCCTGGTCACCGTCCCGGTCCTGTCCCTCCTCGGTGCCGGGGAGGAACCGGCCGTCCTGGACGGGTATGGGCCGATCCCGCCGTCGATGGCCCGCCGCCTGGTCGCCGACGGTGCGGGTTCCTTTTACCGGGTCCTGACGGATCCGCGGGACGGGGCTCCGCTGGAAATCGGCCGGACCAGCTACCGCCTCACGACAGCTCAGCGCCACTGGCTCCGGCTCCGCGACGGCAGGTGTCCGTTCCCCGGCTGCAACAACCACTCCCTGGACAATGAGGCGGACCATCTCCTGGCCTGGGCCGACGGCGGCACCACCGGGATCACCAACCTCGGCCAGCCCTGCCCCAAGCACCACCGCCTGAAGCACGGCACGGCCTGGACACCATCCGGGGCAAGCGAACACAGCCCGCCGGGCTGGACCTCACCGACAGGACGGCACTACCCCAGCGAACAGCAGGACTGGGATCCACCCGACTGGTCGGGACATCTCCTGCGCACGGACGAAGACGTGGACCTGGACGTCCAAATCCAATGTGCCTGATCCACCAGTTGCGTGCCGTTTCATCACGACCAGCGACCGGAGGGCCAGCCGTCAAAGATGTGCTGGAAGATCCGCGGGTCCGAGCCCTGGTGCGGTCCGATGGCGACCGGAGACGGGTTTAGTCGTTGGTCTTGCGCAGCGCCTCGGTCAGCACCCGGGCCGCGTTGCAGACCACTTCGGCGTGCAGCCGGCCCGGCTGGCGGGTCAGGCGTTCGATCGGCCCGGAGATCGACACCGCGGCGATCACCCGGCCGGACGGACCGCGCACGGGCGCCGACACGGAGGCGACCCCCGGCTCACGTTCGCCCAGGCTCTGGCCCCAGCCCCGGCGTCGCACTCCGGCCAGGACGGTGGGGGTGAAGCGGGCGGCCTGCAGGCCTTCCAGGAGCCGGTCGTGGTCCTCCCAGGCGAGCAGCACCTGGGCGGCGGAGCCGGCCTTCATGGACAACTGGGTGCCTACCGGAATGGTGTCGCGCAGGCCGATAGGCCGTTCGGCGGACGCTACGCAGACGCGCCAGTCACCCTGCCGGCGGAAGATCTGGGCGCTTTCGCCCGTGGCGTCGCGCAGCTGCATCAGGACAGGTCCGGCGGACGCGATCAGGCGGTCCTCGCCGGCCGCGGAGGCAAGCTCCACGAGGCGGCTGCCCAGGACAAAGCGGCCCTGGATATCGCGGCTGACCAGCCGGTGATGGACCAGCGCCAGCGCCAGCCGGTGCACGGTGGGCCTCGCCAGTCCCGTGGCTGCGACAAGCTGCGCCAGAGTGGTAGGGCCAGCCTCAAGTGCGTCAAGCACATGGGCCGCTTTATCGATGACACCGACTCCACTAGAATTGTCCATGTAATGATATTGCCGTCTCATTATCTGAGATGCAAGTCAACTCGCTGGCGCATTACGCGGGAGTGCTGATTCAGTGGAGAGAACAAGCCGGCAAGTACGAACACCGCAGTGAAGGGAGATGGCCGTGGCAAAGACACTGGCCGAGAAAGTCTGGGACGCGCACGTGGTGCGCAAAGGCGACGGCGAAGGAGCCAACGCGCAGCCAGACCTTCTCTTCATCGACCTCCACCTGGTGCATGAGGTGACCTCGCCGCAGGCCTTTGAAGGCCTCCGGCTTGCCGGGCGCCCGTTGCGCCGGCCCGACCTCACCATCGCCACTGAGGACCACAACACTCCCACGCTGGACATCGACAAGCCAATTGCCGATCTGACCAGCCGCACGCAGATCCAGACCCTCCGCAATAACTGCCAGGAATTTGGTGTCCGCCTGCACTCGCTCGGCGACGCCGAACAGGGGATTGTCCACGTCGTGGGCCCGCAGCTGGGCCTCACCCAGCCCGGCATGACCGTGGTCTGCGGCGATTCGCACACCTCCACCCACGGGGCGTTCGGCGCCCTGGCGATGGGCATCGGCACCTCCGAGGTGGAGCACGTGATGGCCACCCAGACGCTGTCCCTGAAGCCCTTCAAGACCATGGCCATCAATGTCGAGGGCACCCTGCGCCCCGGTGTCTCCGCCAAGGACATCATCCTGGCCGTCATCGCCAAGATCGGCACCGGCGGAGGCCAGGGCTACGTGCTCGAGTACCGCGGCTCCGCGATCCGGGCGCTGTCCATGGAAGCCCGGATGACCATCTGCAACATGTCCATCGAAGCCGGCGCCCGCGCCGGGCTCGTCGCACCGGACCAGACCACCTACGACTACATGTTCGGCCGCCCGCACGCGCCGCAGGGCGCCGAGTGGGATGCCGCCGTCGAGTATTGGAACACACTGCGCTCCGCGGACGACGCGACGTTCGACGTCGAGGTGGACCTCGACGCTGACACGCTGGAACCGTTCGTGACCTGGGGGACCAACCCCGGCCAGGGCGTGTCGCTGTCCGCCAAGGTGCCCTCGCCCGAGGACTTCGGCGATGAGAACGCCAAGGCCGCGGCGGAACGCGCGCTGCAGTACATGGGGCTGGAAGCCGGCACGCCGATGAAGGACATCCGGGTGGACACGGTCTTCCTGGGCTCCTGCACCAACTCCCGGATGGAGGACCTCCGCGCCGCCGCGGACATCATCCGCGGCCGCACCAAGGACCCCAACATCCGGATGCTCGTGGTTCCCGGCTCCGCCCGCGTGCGCCTCGAGGCCGAGGCCGAGGGCCTGGACAAGGTCTTCAAGGACTTCGGGGCCGAATGGCGCTTCGCCGGCTGCTCCATGTGCCTGGGCATGAACCCGGACCAGCTGGAACCGGGGGAGCGGTGCGCCTCCACCTCGAACCGCAACTTCGAGGGCCGCCAGGGCAAGGGCGGGCGCACCCACCTGGTCTCCCCGGTGGTGGCAGCGGCGACGGCGGTGCGCGGCACCCTGAGCTCGCCGTCGGACCTGGACCCCGCGCCCGGGTCCGCCGCGGTCCGTTCCGACGCAGCCTAGTGGGCCCTGCCCAGATCCACACTGTTCAGATCCACACAGCCTAGAAGGATCCGCCATGGAAAAGTTCACCACCCACACCGGCATCGGCGTCCCGCTGCGCCAAAGCAACGTCGACACCGACCAGATCATCCCGGCCGTCTACCTCAAGCGCATCACGCGCACCGGCTTCGAGGACGCGCTCTTTGCGGCCTGGCGCAAGGACCCGGCATTCATCCTGAACCAGGAGCCGTTCAACGCGGGCTCCGTCCTGGTGGCCGGGCCTGACTTCGGCACCGGGTCCTCCCGAGAGCACGCCGTCTGGGCGCTCAAGGACTACGGCTTCAAGACCGTGCTGTCCTCACGCTTCGCCGATATCTTCCGAGGAAACTCCGGTAAACAGGGTCTGCTCGCCGCGGAACTGGCCCAGGATGACATCGAACTCATCTGGAAGGAACTGGAGAACGCCCCGGGCATCGCGGTCACCGTGGACCTCCTCTCCAAGACGGTCCAGTGCGGCAACATCGTTGCGCCGTTTGAGATCGACGACTACACCCGCTGGCGCCTGCTTGAGGGCCTGGACGACATTGGACTGACCCTCAAACACGAGGAAGACATCACCGCCTTCGAGGCCACCCGGCCGGCGTTTATGCCCAAGACTCTTCCGGCCAAGCTGTCCTGACCGGCACGCCCCACTGCAACGCGGGGTCTCCTATGGCGCGTCCCCAGTGGGACATGCCGCAGGAGACGCCGCGTTGCTTTGTTATGAGCTGCTTTGTTTTGAACTGCTTTGTTTTCAACTGCGGAGACTGCGATTTACACCAAGCCCAGCTCGACGGCGAGGGGCCTCAGTTCGCGTAGGCCTGGAGTTCTGCGAGCCCGACGTTTCTGGTGGTGCCGCTGACGGTGGTGACGGTCAGCCGCAGGCTGGAGCTGGCGCGAACGGGGAAACTGATGCTGGTGGCCTTGCCGGCGTTGTCCAGGGCTTGTACCGGGACGGTGGTTCCGTCGGAGAAGGTCAGGGTGCCGCCGGTGATCTGGTCGTTGCTGTTGGGCCGGTCATAGAGCACCACCCGGCTCAAGGTGACGGCGGTGCCAAATGCGAGATTGAGGTAGCTCCCGGCTTTGCCGCCGACGGTGGCCCATTCCCGGGTGGCGTCGACCGGATAGCCGGCGATGACGCCGTCAACAGCCTTCAGGGCGGTCTGGCCCGAGCTCGTGTTCTCGGAACTGGCGGTAACCGACGCCGAGGCCGCAACGTTGCTGGCAGTGGGGGCTGGGGCCGCCGCGGGGGCTGCCGTGCCGGGGTAGGCCTGGAGTTCGGCGAGCCCCACGTTTTTGGTGGTGCCGCTGACGGTGGTGACGGTGAGGCGCAGGCTGGAGGTGGCGCGGTCGGGGAAGCTGATGCTGGTAGCCTGGCCGGCGTTGTCCAGAGCGGGTACCGGGACGGTGGTGCCGTCGGAGAAGGTCAGGGTGCCGCCGATGATCTGGTCGTTGCTGTTGGGCCGGTCGTAGAGCACGACCCGGTTCAGGGTAACGGCGGCGGGGAAGACGAGGTTGAGGTAGCTGCCGGCTTTGCCCCCGACGGTGGCCCATTCACGGGTGGCGTCGATGGGGTGGCCGGCGATGACGCCGTCGACGGCTTTCACTGCGGTCTGTCCCGCCGCGTCGTTCTGGGAGCTGGCGGTGACCGACGCCGATGCCGCAACGTTGCTGGCGGTGGGGGCGGGGGCCGCGGTGCCTGGGTAGGCCTGGAGTTCGGCAAGTCCGACGTTTCTGGTGGTGCCGCTGACGGTGGTGACGGTCAGGCGCAGGCTGGTGGTGGCGCGGTCGGGGAAGCTGATGCTGGTTGCCTGGCCGGCGTTGTCCAGGGCTGGTACCGGGACGGTGGTTCCGTTGGAGAAGGTCAGGGTGCCGCCGGTGATCTGGTCGTTGCTGTTGGGGCGGTCATAGAGCACGACCCGGTTCAGGGTGACGGCGGCGGGGAAGACGAGGTTGAGGTAGCTGCCGGCTTTGCCGCCGACGGTGGCCCATTCCCGGGTGGCGTCGATGGGGTGCCCGGCGATGACGCCGTCGACGGCTTTCACGGCGGTCTGGCCCGCGGCCGTGTTCTGGGAGCTGGCGGTGACCGACGCTGAGGCCGCGACATTGGCGGGGTCGGGGCCGGCAGCCGGCACCGCTGCGGTCGGGGAGACGGTGTAGGAGCGGGAAAGCCATTTGCCGATCGAGTTGTTGGAGCAATCAAGGGCTGTGGTGCAGGTCTTGGAATCATGCTGGGCATAGACCAGGAACGCATCGGTCTTGGCTGTCAGGTCGGGATCGACCACATTGGACGGGCGTTGGGAGGTGCCGTAGCCCTGGTAGCCGGTGATCGTGTGGGCGAGGGCGTACTGCTGCTGGGCGGCGTGTACGAGGTAGCCGACGGAGTGGTGGTCGCTGTGGTCACCGTCGCCGTAGGTACCGGCAAAGTCCAGGGTGGAAATCTGGTCCGGCTGGTAGCTGTTCATCAACGCCAGCAGGGTGTTCTGAAGCGCCAGGAGGGAATACGAGGATGAGTCGTTGACGGCAGTGATGGTGCTGATCGCTCCGCTGTAGAGCTTCTGGAGACTTTCGTAACCGTAGTTGGATCCGCCTCTTCCATCGCGGTGCCCGTCGGGCAGCCGCATGAAGGCCAGCGAGAGTTGCGATGCCCCGTTCAGGGTGGCCACCGGAATCGGGTGGCCGGCGATCCCGGCATCCGCTGTGGTCCAGGAGTCGGCGGTCCCGGCGAGGTGGGCGTAGGCGGCTTTCACCCCGTCCTCGCGCGCGCTCCAGTAGTCCGCGTCGTCATTGGCGTCGCCGGCCGTGAGATAGACGGTGCGCACGCACAGCCCGTCGCGGATGGCCGAGAGGAGCCAAGGGCTCTGGAATATCAGGTCATCATCCTGGTGGGCAACGATGTTCATTGCAGTTCCCGCAGGGCACCCGGCAGCAGCGTTGGCATCGGGTGCGGTCGCCATGCTTCCGGTGAGCGCGGCCACTACCGCGAACGCAAGCAGGACCAGGGATCCTCTTCGAGGCCGGTGAAATGCCATTTGACTCACCCTCACTGGTCGTCACGCAGTTGCTTTTGGTGACAACCGCACTGCCCGTTGCCGCCGGCTCTTTGACGAGCCCTTACTGTCGAGGATGGTGGCCGTGTGGCACCTCACACCATGAGGTGGGATACCCGATTAGTCCGCACGAGCACCCGTCTTTTGGCGCCGGCTACTCGGCCTCGGGGCAAAGAAAAGCAGGTAGCGGCGGACTGGCGCCGCATGGTTTGCGACGACAGGAACTGCGGCGGTGACGACGACCCGGCGCGCCCCGTATTTCAGATCGGTAACGCAAGCTCCTATGCTTAGCAGGAGCCTTTCTAAGGATTTGGGGGCGAGTAGTCGTGAGGAAACCGGTATATGAGTAGTGTTCTGACAATCCGCGGAGGCGTCCCGCTGACTGGCCGCGTCACCGTGCGGGGGGCCAAAAATCTGGTCCCAAAGGCCATGGTGGCCGCCCTGCTGGGCAACGAGCCATCCGTGCTGCGCAACGTCCCTGAGATCAAGGACGTCGAGGTTGTCACCAGCCTGCTCCAGCTCCACGGCGTCACCGTCGAGAAGGACCCCATCACCGGGGATCTGACCCTCGATCCGACCAACGCCAAGACCGCCTCCCACACGGCGATCGACGCGCACGCCGGCGATTCCCGCATTCCGATCCTGCTGTGCGGTCCCTTGATCCACGCGATCGGCGAGGCGTTCATCCCGGACCTGGGCGGCTGCAAGATCGGTGACCGCCCGATCGACTACCACCTGAACGTGCTGCGGCAGTTCGGTGCCGTGGTGGAGAAGCGCCCCGGCGGCATCCACATCTCCGCGCCCGGCGGCCTCAAGGGCGCCAAGATCTCTCTGCCGTACCCGTCGGTCGGCGCCACCGAGCAGGTGCTGCTGAGCGCAACGAGGGCCGAGGGCATCACCGAGCTCTCCGGAGCGGCCACGGAGCCGGAGATCGTCGACCTGATCGCAGTGCTGCAGAAGATGGGCGCGATCATCAGTGTCCAGACGGACCGCACAATTCGGATCGAGGGTGTCCCGGACCTCGGCGGCTACAACCACCGCGCCCTTTCGGACCGCAACGAGTCGGCCTCGTGGGCGTCCGCGGCGCTGGTCACCCGCGGCGACATCTTCGTCGAGGGCGCCACCCAGCGCGACATGATGACCTTCCTCAACACCTACCGCAAGGTCGGCGGCGGGATGGACATCGGCGACGACGGCATCCGCTTCTACCACAAGGGCGGCAAGCTCAACCCGCTGGTCCTCGAAACGGACGTGCACCCAGGCTTCATGACGGACTGGCAGCAGCCGCTCATCGTGGCCCTGACACAGGCGGAGGGTGTGTCGATTGTCCACGAAACCGTGTACGAGAACCGCTTTGGCTTCACCGAGGCGCTGATCCGGATGGGCGCCAACATCCAGGTCCACCGCGAATGCCTCGGCAGTGTCCCTTGCCGGTTCGGCCAGCGCAACTTCCTGCATTCAGCCGTGATTTCCGGCCCCACCCAGTTGACCGGCACCGACATTGACGTGCCGGATCTGCGCGGCGGATTCAGCCACCTGATCGCGGCACTGGCGGCCAACGGCACCTCCCGGGTCACCGGCATCGACATCATCAACCGCGGTTACGAGCGCTTCACGGAGAAGCTCGCGGGCCTGGGCGCCGATTTCGACATCACCTCGGCCGAGTAGCGGGTACCACGTGAATGAGTCGGCCAAGAGCCACATCACTTTTGTTGTTGTGGCCGCGATTGTCCGTCCGGTCATGAACCTCCTGATGCGGAAGGAATGGATCGGCCTGGAGAAGCTGCCCGCCGGCGGCTTCATCGCAGCACCCAATCACTGCACCGAAATCGATCCCCTGGTTGTGGCGCACATGCTTTACAACCAGCAGCGGATGCCGCGCTTCCTGGCCAAGGCTGGACTCTTCAAGGTGCCCGTGCTGGGATTCGTGCTGCGCGCCACCAAACAGATCCCGGTGGAGCGCTCGACGGCGGGCGCCAACCGCTCGCTGCAGATCGCCAAGGAAGTGGTGGACGAGGGCGGAGCCATCATCATCTACCCCGAGGGCACGCTGACCAGGGACCCCGAGCTGTGGCCGATGAAAGGCCACACCGGTGCCGCGCGGATGGCGCTCGAAAGTGGAATCCCGGTGGTGCCGATGGCTCACTGGGGCGCCCACGAGGTGTTGCCGCGCTATGCCAAACGGCTCCACCTCTTCCCGCGGAAGACCTCGCGGCTGGTGGTCGGCGATCCGGTGGACCTCAGCGCCTTCGCCGGGCGGCCACTGGACAAGGCCACCCTCGCCGAGGCCACCAGCGTGATCATGGCGGCCATCACCGAACTGCTGGCCACCCTCCGCGGGGGACAGCCGCCGCTGGTCCGCTGGGACCCTTCGGCCCACAACCAGTCCACCCACGGCCGCTTCATTGAGCGAGGCGGCAAAACTGGCGGTTCTGCAACACCAGAAAAGAAACTTGGGGATAGCGACGAATGACATTCGATCAAACGCGAGGACTGTCGGCCACGAGAGTTGCTGTACTCGGCGCCGGATCCTGGGGGACCACGTTTGCGAAGATCCTCGCTGACGCTGCGACTGCTTCCGGCATCGAACGCGACATCCGGCTCTGGGGCCGTCGTGAAGAAGTCGTTGAACAGATCAACCTGAAGCACCGGAACGAGCAATACCTCAAGGACATTGCCCTTCCGCCCAGCATCACCGCTTCCACGGACGTCGCCGAGGTCCTCGCCGGCGCTGAGCTTGTTGTCCTTGCAGTTCCGGCCCAGACCCTGCGGCCGCAACTGCGCCAGTGGAAGAACCTCCTGGCGCCCGGCGCATTGGTGGTTTCCCTCATGAAGGGACTCGAACTGCACTCCGACGCCCGGATGAGCGAAGTCATCTCCGAGGAGCTCGGCATTCCCGCCAACAGGATCGCGGTGGTATCCGGACCCAACCTGGCCATGGAGATCGCCCGGGAAGAACCCACCGCCTCCGTCGTGGCCTGTTCCGACCCGATTGCGGCCGGCTGGATCGCCCGCAGCTGCACCGCCCCGTACTTCCGCCCCTACACCACGGGCGACGTCGTCGGCGTCGAAATCGGCGGGATCGTCAAGAACATCATCGCCCTGGCCGTCGGCATTTGCGAAGGCAAGCAGATGGGGGACAACACCAAGGCCTCGGTCATCACGCGTGGCCTCGCAGAGACCTCCCGGCTGTCGCTCGCCCTGGGCGGCGAGGCACAGACGATGGCCGGGCTCGCCGGCCTCGGCGACCTCGTGGCGACCTGTTCCTCGCCGTTGTCCCGGAACCACACGGCCGGGCGGCTGCTGGGCAAGGGTCTGACCCTGGACGAGGTCGCCGCCGAAATGACGCAGACGGCCGAGGGGATCAAGTCCGCCCAGGCCGTGCAGGAGCTGGCCGGTAAGCTCGGCGTCGAGATGCCCATCACCGCAGCGGTCGTAGCCGTGCTGGCGGGAAAACTGTCCGTCGACCAACTGGGGCCGCTCCTCCTGTCCCGGGACCTGAAACCTGAAGGCGATTACTAAGCGTGTCTGAAGAAAACGTGAGCACAGCGGGCCGATCCGGCCAGGTACGGCCCCGGGTGGCGGTGCTGTTTGGCGGCCGCTCCAGCGAACACGCCGTCAGCTGCGTGACGGCTGCCGGGGTCCTTGGCGCGATCGACCAGACGAAGTACGAGGTCATTCCGATCGGGATCGCCAAGACCGGCCAGTGGGTGTTGGCCTCCGGGGACACCCATGACTGGTCGCTCTCGGCTTCATCCCTGCCCGAGGTCGCGTCCTCGGCCCGGACCGTGGCGCTGACCGAAATCGGCGGCGAGCACCAGCTGATCGTGGCCTCCCCGAACGAGGTCCCGCAGGAACTGGGCGCCGTGGACGTGGTGTTCCCGCTGCTGCACGGTCCGTTCGGCGAGGACGGCACCGTCCAGGGCTTCCTGGAACTCTCCGACACCCGTTACGTGGGTGCCGGTGTGCTGGCGTCGGCTGTGGGCATGGACAAGCACTTCATGAAGGTGGTGTTCGAATCCGCCGGGCTCCGCGTGGGTCCCTACATCGCCGTGACGGACCGGCAGTGGCGCAACGACCCCGAGACGGTGCGCAAGCGCGTGGACCAGCTCGGCTTCCCGGTTTTCGTCAAGCCCGCGCGGGCAGGTTCGTCCATGGGCATTTCCAAGGTGGACTCGCTCGAAGGCCTGGACGCCGCGGTCGAGGCCGCCCGCGAGCATGATCCGAAACTCGTCATCGAGGCCGGCATCGTCGGCCGCGAGATCGAATGCGCCGTGCTGGAAGGCCGGGGGACCGACGCTCCCCGGACGTCCATGCCCGGCGAGATTTCCGTCGCAGGCGGCGGGCACGAGTTCTACGACTTCAACGCCAAGTACGTGGACGACGCGGCGGCCCTCAGCTGCCCGGCCGACCTCCCGGACGAAGCCACCGCCCGGGTCCGCGAGCTGGCCGCCGTCGCATTCGACGCCGTCGGAGCCGAGGGCCTGAGCCGGGTCGATTTCTTCTACACCCCTGAGGGTGAGCTGATCATCAACGAGATCAACACCATGCCCGGGTTCACGCCGAAGAGCATGTACCCGCAGATGTGGAAGGCCTCGGGGCTGGGCTACGCGGAGCTGATCGACGAACTGATCTACCTGGCGCTGCACCGCAAGACCGGCCTGCGCTAGGGCCTACTGGCTCGGCGGCAGGTTCTGCAGGTCCGCCTGGCCTACGCAGTTCCGCGCCGCCGGTACCTTCGCGGCGGCGGCGGCGAGGTCTGCGAGCACCGTGGCGGAACTGATCTTGTCCGGGTCCATCAGGATCTCAGTGGCGGGTTCGCGCCCGAATGTGGTCAGGGTCCACACCGGGTCGCCCTCCTTGATGACCCAGTCGACGCCATTCACGCTGACGCAGCGGTCCGTCGTCGGCCCCGGAACATTTACCCCGCAGCGCAGGATGACCAGAGACGGGTCGCCCCAGGCCGCGGTTCCCTGGCTGTTGGTCTTTCGGAGTTTGGCTTCGCCGATCGCATCCGGCAACGCCACCATCATGGGGGCACAGGCCGCGTTCGCCGCGTCCGTGGCGGGCGGGACGTCGACCACCGGAGAGCAGGCGCCCAGCACGATCCCTGCGGCCGCCGCCGTGGCCAGCAGGCGGAGTGGACGTGCGGAAGCCTGGAAACGGTACTGGTGCATTGATTAAGCCTATCCCGGCCCGCCCGGCGTTGCGGCATGGCGGTGCGCTCACTGGCATGCCGGATGAACGTAAGATGAACGGCCCGAGTCGGCAGTCGAGTAGACTGGGAAAATCGTGCAACTCTGGGGCGCTGCCGGCAATGACGTCCTATCTGGCCAGAACCACGCACACTCGTTTAGCTCATGTATCTGGGGGAGGGACGGCCATCACGTCGCGCAGCCTGAAATTCAACATCGCACGCACCGGACTCACAGCACTGCTGGTAGCCCTCGCCCTGTCGGCGGCGGTCCCTGCCGCGCAGGCTCAGGATGAGCCTTCACCAGGCCCGGTGCCGGAAATCGTGTTGCCCACTTTGGCGCCGCCGACGGCGGAGCCCGTGCCGTCACCGGCTCCCTCCGAGACGGCAGATCCAGTGGAGCAGCCTTCCGACCCCGTGACGGCGGAGCCCCCGGCCGTCCCCGCGCCGCCGGCCGCAGAGACGCCCCCACCCGCACCGGCCCCGGTGCCGGGCGCCGTCGTCGCTCCGCGGGACGCTCCCCGGATCACCCCGCCCCCCGCGCCGGGGATCACAGAAACAGACAAGGCCCCAGCCGAGGCGACGGAGTCGCCGTCGCCCACTCCCGCGCCCGCGCAGTCAACGGCACCCGCCGTCGCTGCCCAGCCCGCTCAGCCTCCGGCCGTTATGCAGGCACAAATCCAGGCCGCCGTGGCCGTCGCCACCGGCAGCCCGCTGGCGGTCCAGGTGCTGACTGTCCTGATTCTGCTCGCCGCCGGGTTCGCGTACAACAGGTTCCTCAGCGGGAAGAGCGCCAGCTTCGCCCCGAAGGCCGGAGAGTAAGAACCCGGATGCAAAAACACGCCCGGCCCAACTCTGCCCGCACTGAACCACAAACCTCCCCGGTCCGAATCACGCTGCTGACGCACTCATACTGGCCGGAGCACAGCCCGCCCCAGCGACGCTGGACCGCCATGATCAAGGAATTCTCGCGCTCCGGCTGGGACGTCGACGTAGTGGCGCCCGTAGCGCACTACCCCTTCGGACGGCGGGCGTTGCCCCGGCGGTTGGCGGGCAGGCCCTTCCGGCTGCAGGATGGACAATTCACCGAGAAAATCCTCCGGGTGCCGTATCTTCGTCACGGCAACTCCCGCGCCGCCCGTCTGGTGGACCAGTGCTTTTCGGCAGCGCTCTCAGTGCCCGCCGGGCTGCTTCTCCGGAAGCCCGACGTCGTCATAGTCACCGCGCCGGCGCTGCCGTCCCTGCTCGCCGGATACGCTCTCGCGAAACTGCGTGGAGTACCGCTCATTGTCGAAATGCGGGATGCGTGGCCCGACCTTGCGCGCGATGCCCGCCTCGTCCAGGGAAGCGTCAAAAGCGTCGTTGAGCACGTCGTCGATTTCGTCCAGCACCGGGCAGACCTCGTGGTCACGGTGACCGAGGGTTTCGCTGAAACCCTTCGTGCACGCGGAGTCCGCAGGGTGGCCACCATCAGCAACGGCCTACATCTGGACGCCATCCCGGTCCTCGATGCACCGGACCTGGAGCGTCCGGTTTTTGAAGCCCTGTACCTCGGGAACCACGGCGAGAGCCAGCGGCTGGAGGTGGCGATCCGGGCCAGCGCTTTGGTGGGCGACTCGATGCACCTGCACATGGTCGGACACGGGACGCGGCGCCGGGCCCTGGAGAAGCTCGCCCGGGACTTGAAAGCCCCGGTGACCTTTCACGCGCCGCTTCACGGCGACGCCATGATGGAACGCTACGCGTCTGCGGACACCTGCCTCGTTTCCCTCCGCGACGACTGGAAGTCCTTCGAAACCACCGTTCCATCCAAGACCTATGAAGTCCTGGCCGTTGGCCGCCACGTGACCGCCATGGTGCGCGGCGAGGCGGCGCGTGTCATCGCCGACGCGGATGCCGGCGATATCGTGGCCAGCGACCCGGAGGTCCTGGCAGCTTTGTGGCGTGAACTGGCCGCCGACCGGGGGCGGCTTGTCCGCAACGGTGACAGCCGGCAGTGGGTCAAAACCCACGCCGAGTATGGGCTGCTGGCCAGCCGGTACGTGGACATCATCGCTGAACTCCTGGGCAAGGCATCCGTAGACACCCGATGATCCAGGTCCTCAGAAACTTGCGGCTCGCCGCACACACGGCAGGACAGCACCTAACGGACGATCCGATGCTGCTTCTCCTCCAAATATCGCGGCGCGTGCCGTCCCCGGTGGTTCGTCCTCTGGCCCGACTCGCCGTTCTGGCGGCCCCCCGGGGTTCCGTTGCCGTACCCGTGGTGCTCGCATCCCTCATGCGCGGCGACGACGACGACGTCTCGCGGCGTCTGCGGCTCGCCGCGGACCGCCACGTCGCCGGTGAGAAAGCCAGGAAGCTGGCGGACATCGCGCTCGTAGCCCATCAGCCGGAGCTCTCGGACCTCCTGCTGGCCGGTGCAGGAAATGCGCCGGGCCTCAAGTCGGCGCAGGCACGCAGGCTCTGGTATGCCGGGGACCTCAGCGGCGCCGTCGCCGTCCTCGATGGGTCCAACCGGGCCGGGCGCCAGCAGCAGGCACGGCTTGCCGGCGAGGCAGCCGTGTATACCGGCGCCGGACCCTCCTTGAGCCGGCAGGCGTTCACCCCGGTACCCGGCCGGGTCCTGCATCTGTTGACCAATTCCCTGCCCCACACCGCCAGCGGCTACGCCCAGCGGTCCCACTCGGTCATGGCGGCCCAGCAGGAGGCGGGCTGGGACGTGCTGGCCGTCACCCGCCTCGCCTACCCCGTGCAGGTCGGAAAGCTCCTGGCCCACGGCAGAGACGTCGTGGACGGGGTTGAATACCGACGCCTGCTCCCGTCGGGGCTGGCGTCGACCATGGACGCGCGCCTGCAGCAACAGGCCGAGGAATTGCTGAAAGTGGTGCTGGACTTCAAGCCCGGCATCCTCCACACCACCACGCACTTCGTCAACGGTCTTGTGGTCCGGGCGGTGGCTGAGGCCCTGGGGATTCCCTGGGTCTACGAGGTCCGCGGGCAGCTGGCGGACACGTGGGCAGCCACGCACGGACCCCAGGCCCGGGCCAGCCAGAAGTACCGCTTGTTCCGGGAACGGGAAAGCGACGTTATGCGCGACGCCGATCTCGTCGTGACGCTGGGCCATGCCATGAAGGCCAATATTGTCGCGGCAGGAATCCCCGAGGAGAAGGTCCTCATCGCCCCCAACGCAGTGGGCGGGGCCTTCCTCGAGACGCCGCTGGATCCGGCCGGCGCCCGCCGCGAGCTGGGACTGCCGGAGGACGGACTCTACATTGGCACCGTCAGCAGTCTTGTGGCCTATGAAGGCTTGGATGACCTCGTGAGGGCCTTCGCGCTCCTTGCGCCGGAACACCCCCAGCTGCGCCTGCTGATCGTCGGTGACGGCGTCTCCAGGCCCGCCCTGGAGGAACAGATCGGCGCCCTGGGACTCTCGGACCGGGCAATATTCACGGGGCGGGTACCGCGGGACCTCGCCCCCCTGTACCACCAGGCTCTCGACGTCTTCGTGGTCCCGCGCAAGGACCTGGACGTGACCCGTGCGGTCACTCCGCTCAAGCCAGTCGAGGCCCTGGCGAGTGCCCGGCCAGTGGTCGGGAGCGACCTGCCCGCACTTCGGGAGATAATAGACGACGGCGGTACCGGGCTACTGACCCCCGCCGAAGACCCCGGTGAGCTCGCCCAGGCGATCTCCACACTGCTCTCCGACGCCGGCTACCGGGCGGCGTTGGGACAGGCGGGCCGCGCTGCGGTGCTGGCCGGGAGGACCTGGGCGGCCAACGCCACGACCCTGACCACCCGCTACGCTGGGCTGCACCATGACCATGAGGAGAACGAGTAGTGTCCGCAGATAGTGCAATAGACCCGGAGCCGGTGGCAGTTCAGCCGCTCTCCGTGGACATGCGGCGGCTGACCCGTGTCGGTTCGCGGCCATCCTTCCTGGATTATCTCGTCCGGCTCTGGGACTTCCGCGAGTTCATGTTCTACGACGCCCGCGCCCGCATTCAAAGCGGAACGCGCCGCGACCGCCTGGGCAGCGCCTGGCTGCTGCTGAACCCCGTCTTCAACGGCCTGACGTACTTCCTGATCTTCGGGCTGCTGTTGAACACCAGCCGCGGTATCGAGAACTTCGTGGGCTACCTTGTGGTGGGCATCTTTGTGTTCCAGTTCAGTTCAGGTGCCATCACGTCCGGCGCGCGCTCCATCCGGAACAACAAATCCGTGGTTCAGGCATTCAATTTCCCACGGGCAGCGCTTCCCATCGGCGCCAACGTGCGGGAGCTGCTCCGGGCGGTTCCCCTCATCCTCGCTATGCTGCTGATCGTGGTGGTGCTGCCTCCCGGGGAGGAAATCACCTGGCTCTGGATTCTGGTGTTACCGGCCATCATGCTGCAGGCGCTCTTCAACCTGGGCGTGGGACTCATCCTGGCCCGCATCATCTCCCGAGTCCACGACGTCACGCACCTGCTGCCCTTCGCACTCCGGGCGTGGATGTACGGCTCCGCCATCTTCTTCTCCTATGACCGGTTCGTCACCCATCCCGAAATCCTCGCCGTCATCAAGCTCAATCCCTTGTTCAACGTGATCGACATCGTCCGGGACTGTGTTCTCTATGCCACGGTGCCCCAGTGGCAGTCTTGGGCCATTCTCACCGCCTGGGCCCTCGGGGCGCTGGGCGTGGGCCTGGTTTACTTCTGGAAGGGGGAGGAATCCTATGGACGCGGATGACCAGGAGCTTTACATCGAGGGTCACCCCTGCGTGGTGGTAGACAGCGTGGAAATGCGGTACCGCGTGGCATCCAGCGCGGCTTCTGACACGGACGCCGACGAGGCCACACCCCGCCTCTTCCGCCGCGCCGTCAGCAAACCCAACATGGTTACCGTGCACGCCCTGAACCGGCTGTCGCTCGTGGTTGAACGCGGCGAGTCCGTGGGCATCATCGGCCGTAACGGTTCGGGCAAGAGCACGCTGATGAAGATCATCAGCGGGCAGACCAGACCCTCCAAGGGTGCCGTGTATGCCTCCAGCACCCCCATCATGCTCGGCGTGAATGCGGCGCTCGTGCAGGACCTGTCCGGCGACCAGAACGTGATCCTCGGATGCCTCGCCATGGGCATGAGCCGGGCCGAGGTGGACAGAAAGTTCAACAGCATCGTGGAACTGTCCGGACTTGAAAAGTCCATCCACCTGCCGATGAAGTCCTACTCATCCGGTATGGCGTCGCGCCTCCGCTTTGCCATCGCAGCGAGCGTCGACCCCGAGATCCTCCTGGTGGATGAGGCGCTCAACACCGGTGACGCCCAGTTCGCGGACCGCAGCAAACTGCGGATGGATGAACTCCGTGAACAGGCGGGCTGCGTGTTCCTGGTCAGCCACAGCCTGGACACCATCAAGGACATGTGCACCCGGGTGATCTGGCTGGACAAGGGCGACCTGATCATGGACGGTGAGCCGGAGGTCGCCATCAAGGCGTACCAGGAGTTCACCCGCCACCTCTCCAAGGGCAACAATATTTCGGCCACCAGGATCCTCGACGACGCCAAAGCGAACCTCGTGGCCACCGAGGTCCGCGGGCGGTCCTCACGCCGGAGCCGGGGCTGATGGCGGGTCTCCGGGAGATCCGGACAGGATTGTGGCATCTGCGAAGGGGCGGCCCGGCCCAGTTCAAGTCCTGGCGGTCCCGCCAGCGGATTGAACGGGGCTTCGCCGCGCCGCGCAACGTCCAGGGCGTCGAAGCGGCCTGGACCGGCCGCGGACACAAGCGGCGGCTCTCGCTCCTGCCGGCGAACCTGCCGCAGCAGCAGCCAACCCGGCCGGATGTGCGTGCCGCTGTGATCCTGGATGACTTTTCGGCGCTGGCTTTCGGCTACGAATGGTCCACCATCCCGGTCCATCCGCACACGTGGCGCAGTGACCTGGCAACCGGCGCTATTGACCTGTTGTTCGTGGAATCGGCGTGGGCGGGAAACGGGGGACTGTGGCGCGGCAAACTGGCCGGCCCGAAGGGTCCCAGTGCCGAGTTCCGCGAACTCGTCAGCTGGTGCCGGGAGCAGGGCATCGCCACCGTCTTCTGGAACAAGGAGGACCCGCCCCACTATGACGATTTCCTCCCCGCCGCACGGCTCTTTGACCAGGTCTTCACCTCCGATTCCGGCCGTATTCCCCAGTACAGGGTGGATCTCGGCCACGAACGGGTCAGGTCCCTTCCGTTCGCCGCCCAGCCCGCCATCCACAACCCCGTCAGGCCGGGACACGGCCGGCACAGCAGGGACGTGGCCTTCGCGGGAATGTACTTTGCCCACAAGTATCCCGAGCGCCGGGCACAGATGGACTACCTCCTCGGCGGGGCGCTGGACGCGTCCACCAGGATGCGAACGGGTTTGGAAATCTTCTCGCGCCAGCTCGGCGGGAACGCCGAGTACCAGTTCCCGGCACCGCTGGATTCACGGGTCGTCGGTTCGCTGAGCTACCCTCAGACGCTGTCCGCCTACAAGGCATACAAGGTCTTCCTCAACGTCAATTCCGTCGTTGACTCGCCCAGCATGTGTGCCCGGCGCATCTTTGAAATCACGGCATCCGGAACTCCGGTCGTGACGGCGCCCAGCCTGGCCATGGAGCAGTTCTTTCCTCCCGCAGCGGTTCCGGTTGCCGCCACCCGCAAGGAAGCCGAACACCTTACCCGCGCGCTGGTGTCCAATCCGGAGCTGAATGACCGCACGGCCCACCTGGCCCAGCGCGCCATCTGGGCGGGCCACACGTACGCCCACCGGGCGGAGACCGTCCTGCAGTACGCCCTCCCGGGCCTAAACGCCGGTGTGCGGCGGCCGTCGCTCTCGGTGCTGTTGCCAACTATCAGGCCCCAGAACCTTGAGCATGTCTTCCGGACCCTTGCGGGACAGCACGGCGTGGAGCTGGAACTGGTGCTGCTCACCCACGGCTTCCGGCTATCCACCGAACGACTGGCGGAGCTCTCCGAGCGTTCCGGGCTGCGGAACGTGGTGCTCCTGGAGGCGCCGCGGGAGGTTTCGTTGGGGGAGTGCCTGAACAGGTGTGTCGCCGCCTCCAGCGGCCAGGTCCTCACCAAGATGGACGACGACGACCACTACGGCCCGCACTACCTGAGCGACCAGCTTCATGCTTTGTCTTATTCGGGGGCGGACGTTGTCGGGAAGCAGGCGCACTACATGCACCTTGAGACGTCCAACGCAGCCATCCTGAGGTTTGCGGCCAGGGAGCACCGGTTCACGGACTTCGTCATGGGACCGACCATCATGGCCCGCCGGGACGTCTTCACGGACCACCCGTTCCAGCCTGTCACGGTCGGCGAGGACACCGGATTTCTTCGCTCTGTCCATGCCGCCGGTAAGGTCATCTATTCGTCGGACCGCTTCAACTACTTCCAGGTACGCACCGGTGATGGACACACTTGGCAGGTAGAAGATGCCGAACTGCTGGCTTCGGGCGACATAAAATTCTACGGAAAGCTACATGGACATGTTGACATCTAGAAGTGCCGAGACGGGCGCGACGATCAGGACGGTCGCCGTCGTCGGGCTGGGCTACATCGGGCTTCCCACAGCGGCTATCCTGGCCACCAACGGTCTGGAGGTCATCGGGGTTGATCTAAACCAGAGCACCGTGGACGCCGTGAACAACGGGGACGTGCCGTTTGTGGAGCCTGACCTGGGCATCCACGTCGCGGGTGCGGTCAGCAGGGGAAGGCTTAGAGCCCAACTCGAGACTCCCGCCGCGGATGCCTACATCGTGGCCGTGCCGACGCCGTTCAATGCCGACAAGTCCGCGGACATGTCCTACATTGCCGCCGCCGCCCGGGCCATCGCGCCCCAGCTGAGCGGTGGTGAGCTGGTGATCCTGGAATCGACGTCACCGCCCGGGAGCACCCGCCGGCTCGCCGAACTCATTCTGGGGATCCGCCCCGATCTGAGCCTTGACGGCCTGGACGGCAAGCCTGCCCTTTTAGTGGCGCACTGTCCCGAACGGGTGCTGCCGGGCAGGATCATGATCGAGCTGGTGACGAACGACCGTGTGGTGGGTGGCCTCACGGCAGAGGCTGCCGAAGCCGCGGCTGCGCTGTACGGAGTGTTCTGCCAGGGCGAAATCCACCTCACGGACGCTGCAACGGCTGAGATGTCCAAACTGGTGGAGAACGCCTACCGCGATGTGAACATTGCGTTTGCGAATGAACTGTCGGTCATCAGCGAAAACCTCGACATTGACGTCTGGGAGCTCATTCGCCTGGCCAATCATCATCCCCGGGTCAACATCCTTCAACCCGGCCCCGGCGTGGGCGGCCACTGCATTGCTGTGGACCCCTGGTTCATTGTGGCCGCGGATCCGGAGAATTCCGACTTGATCCGCACTGCCCGCGAAGTCAATGACCGCAAGCCTGGTCATGTCGTGGAACAGGTCCGGAAGGCTGCCAGCGGTCTCAGCCGTCCGGTGATTGCCTGCCTGGGCTTGGCCTTCAAAGCCAACATCGACGACGTCCGGGAGTCTCCGGCAGTGGAGATCGTCCGGCGGGTGGCCACGTTGCAGCCCGATGCGGATATTCTTGTCGCGGCGCCGCACAAGAATCAGCTGCCGCAGGCGTTGGCTGAGTGTGCCAACGTCCGGTTGATGGATACGGACAAAGCGGTCGAGGCGGCCGACGTCGTGGTGCTGTTGGTCGATCACGACAAGTTCCGTGAGATTGAGCCGTCGAGCCTTGAGGGCAAGAAGATCATTGACACCCGCGGTTTCTGGCGCTGAAGACGGCGCCCCCACCGCTGCGGGTGTTTGAAATAAACGAAAAATGAGGGTCCAGGCCGCTGACAGCGGCCGGCCCAGGGGAGACTAATGCAGAACCGAAGTGACACATCAGCGCGGCTGCCCGCCGGCAAGCATTTTGCCGTCACCTGGAGCGTGCCGGTGGTGCACGGCGGTAGGACAAACTCCATGCTGCACCGTTCCCGGGCTTTTGCCGCCGAAGGTGGAGCGCCGGTGGAAATTCTTACGTTCGACAATTTCCGGGATTACCCTGACATCCGGAAGACGCTCACCGAGCAGGGGAAACTGACCGACGGCGTCACTCTCCGCAACATCTGGGAAGACCTGGCCCATCTGGCCGGCGACGTCCCCGTCCTCCCGGCGGAGGACCTGGCGGGCTTCCGTCCGCTCGGTGAGGCGGGAAAGCCTGTCACCACGGTGGAAGGCGGCCCGAGCGGGCGAACCCAGAGATTTGCCGCTGACGGCACCACGCTGCTGCAGACGGACTACCTGCGGGAGGACGGGACACTCTTCCTTTCGGACTGCAACGACGTTGACACCCCGGGCCAGCACGGGGGCAGGTCGCTCACCCTCTGCAACGCCCAGGGCCTGCCGGTGGAGCAGTGGCGTTCATCCTGGGACATGTACCGGTCCTGGCTGGATCACCTGACGGACGGTAACGACTCATACTTCATCGTGGACAACAAGCACGCGGCGACGTTCATGAAGACCTATCGGCGGCCATCGGCGACCGTCTTTCTGATGGTCCATGATTCCCACCTCGCCACAGCGGTAAACGGGCCGGCCTCGCCGCTCTCGGGTTCCGGCGAGGTGGTCGTCCCTCGCTTCGACAACTTCGACGGGGTGGCAATCCTGACCCGGATGCAGGCAGAGGACATCAGGGCACGCGTTGGGGACATCGGCAACATCCATGTCATACCCAACAGCCGGGCGGTGCCCGTCCAGCCCGTGGAAGGTGACCGCGACCCGACTGCCGGGGTCTTGCTGGCGCAACTGCGGCCCCTCAAGCAGATAGATCACGCCATCCGGGCAATCACCGACGTGAACCACCGGCTCCAGACACCCGCGACCCTGGGCGTTTACGGCGAGGGGGATGAGGGTTCCAGGCTGGAAAGCCTCATCCAGCGGCTGGGCGTTTCCTCACTCGTCCAGCTGAAGGGCCACACCCATTCGCCGGCCAAGGTGTTCGGTGAGTCTTCGTTTTCGCTGCTGACGAGTTCGTCCGAATCGTTTGGCCTGGTGATTCTGGAGAGCATGTCCGCCGGCTGTGTGCCCATCGCCTACGACATCCACTACGGCCCGTCGTCCATCATCACGCACGGCGTCAACGGCTACATCGTTGAATACGGGAACGAGAAGGCGCTGGCCGAGTGTGTGGCAGCATTCCTGGCATTGCCGGCCGAACAAAAGGCCGAAATGCGGGAAGCCGCGATTTCCAGGGCCGTCGATTTCTCCGACGCCCCCGTCGTCTCCATGTGGTCCGACGCGTTGGCTTCCGCGGCGGCCATGAAGGCCATCCCCGCCCCGGAACTTTCCGTGGCAGTAACGGACACTGCCTGGGGAATATGGTCTGATGGGGCACTCGATCTGCGGGTAACCGCCCGGTTGACCGCTGAGAGCGACAGCCTCGATGCCTCCACGCCGCGTTTCTTGTGCCGACTCAGAATTCGGGGCACCGAGTCCTTCTTCAGGGCGTCGGGTGAGCTGACGGGACAAACTGCCGACGGCGTGTTCTCGAGCGTCTTCCGGTTCGCCCCGGACGTGATGCGGGCGCTGGGTGAATCCGTGGTGGATGCCACCCTTGAGACCCACCTTCTGGGCCGCCGCGTGTCGTCGCGGCTGCCCTTTCGTGCCGCTGTCCCCACACCGATGGACGTGTATGGAACGGTGCACGGAAACCTGAGCCTTCGCCCGTTGAAGCCCGCAGCCTCCACATCCACAGCCAATGCAGTCTAAGTTTTCGGAGATCGTTATGAATAAGCAGGACGTGCGCGATGACCGGGCCCGCAGCCACCCGTCCCTGCCCGAGGGGTATCACTGTGCCATCACCTGGGGGATACCCACGGAGTACGGCGGAATGACGAATGCCCTCCTGCACCGTTCGCGGGCGTTTATCCAGGAGGCAGGTGTGCCCGTGGACGTCCTGACCTTTGCCTGGTCACTTGACTACGGTGATATCCGTTGCGAGCTTGAAGCTGCCGGTGAATTGATACCGGGGCTGCGGCTGCGAAACCTCTGGGAAGAACTGGGCCAGCTCACGGAAAGCCAGCTGGCATCGGCGAAACCCGGCAAGAACGTCGTCGGCGAATTTTCGGCGATTGGCACGGCGGAGGAGTCAACGGACGAATCGAGCGGCGGGGTCCTGCGCCGCCGGGTCCGGTATGCCTCCGACGGGAAGACGGTCCTCCAAGTGGATTATTTCCGCGCGGAGGGAACTGTTGTGGCCTCTGATCGCCGCGACGTCTCCGTCAGGGGAGTCGAGGGCGGGCGGCTGGTAACCCTGTGCGGTATCGACGGCCGTCCCGTGGCTTCCTGGAACCAGATCTGGCCGCTCTACCTCTTCTGGCTTGACTGCGTGGTCGAAGGCCGCGAGTCCTTCATGATTGTTGACAGCAAGTCGACCGCCAATTTCATGACCCGCTACCGTCGCGACAACGTCGTGACTATGCACTTGGTGCACAATTCGCACATGGCCAGCGGTGCCCTTCCCCCGTACGGGGAGCTCAGCCCGACCCGGCGGTACGTGTTCGAGCGTTTGGGTTCCTTCGACTCCGTGGTTTTCCTGACCGAAAACCAGAAGAAGGACGTGGATCTGGTCTTCGATAATCCCCGGAACACCTGCGTCATCCCGAACAGCAGATCTCTTCCCACGGTGTCGGATCCGGAAGCCGGCCACACGCCGGAACTCGGTATCATCCTGGGCAGCTTGACCGGTCGCAAGAGGCTTGACCACGCCATCCGCGCCGTAGCAGAGGCAGGAAAATCTTCTGACGTTGGGTACAAGTTGGAGATCTACGGCCAAGGACCAGATCAGGCCGCACTCTTGAAGCTGATTGACTCGATCGGCATGGAGGACCACGTCGCCTTGCGGGGTTACTCCATTGATGCCCGGCAGGAATTCGAGCGTGCTTCATTTACGCTCCTGACCAGCAAACTGGAGGGGCAAGGGCTGGTTCTGATTGAGGCCATGAGCGCGGGATGTATTCCCATCTCCTACGACGTTCCCTACGGGCCTGCTGACATTATCGAGGATGGCGTCAATGGATT
Source organism: Pseudarthrobacter sp. MDT1-56 (assembly GCF_059383555.1). Classification (NCBI taxonomy): domain Bacteria; kingdom Bacillati; phylum Actinomycetota; class Actinomycetes; order Micrococcales; family Micrococcaceae; genus Pseudarthrobacter; species Pseudarthrobacter sp. MDT1-56. The sequence continues at coordinate 1,332 of NZ_JBWZCK010000003.1, read as the reverse complement.
CCTCGTGAAGGCGGGCGACATCTCGGCGCTGGCGGAGAGGATACGTCAACTCAGCACCATGAGCGGGGAAGATGTCCGGAACATGCGCCGGGCTGCGGTGGCCAGAGCCCACGCCTTCAACGACGAGATGGTCGTCAAGAAGTGGGGGACGGCCATGCGGGACGCGATAGAACGAAAGCTGTGGGCGGCCCCTGTCCCTGTTTCAAAGGACTCACACTAGGCGCTGCATGATCCGCCCGCGACTGGCCGACGCCGGTTTGGGTTGCGCCAGACGCGACTGACCCCCCGCTCACACTAGCCTGCGCAAAATTTGCGCCTTCCCTGCGTCTCCTCTGGGCCCGCGGTCGATAGCATCATCTGGCTGCCTGCCGACGGTTGATGGGAAAGGACCTGCCCGGTCCTTCCTGAAACGTCGTCAGAAGTTGGACGATGGATCACTTCGGGACAGGATTCCGGCGAGGGTGATCCCTATTTAAGGGTGTCAGATGCAGACCAAAGGCTTGACCCAAGCGCTTCGGAAGTCCGCTGTCGCGGGACTGACAGCGCTCCTGCTCTTCTCCGGCCTTGCGGTTGCTCCCGCAGCGGTTGCCTACGATCCCGCGTATGCGGTGCCGACGGAGTTGAAGAGCACGGGGCAGACGGACACGACAGTGAGTTTGTCCTGGGTGAAGTCGGCGAATGTGCCCCGGTACCGGGTGCAGGTGTACACGAAGCCGGATATGAGTGATGCGGTGTACTACCGGTTCACTGATTCGGCGGTGGTGATTCCCGACCTGGTGAAAAGCACGGAGTACAAGTTCCGGGTGCGGGGGATCAGTGCCGACGGGCTGGTGTCCCTGACGGCCTATTCCGCGGCGGTCACCGCGTCCACTGCGGCCGCGCCCGCCTACATTGCGCCGACGTATGCGGTGCCCACGGGGTTGAAGAGCACGGGGCAGACGGACACGACGGTGAGTTTGTCCTGGGTGAAGTCGGCGAATGTTCCGCGGTACCGGGTGCAGGTGTACACGAAGCCGGATATGAGTGATGCGGTGTACTACCGGTTCACTGATTCGGCGGTGGTGATTCCCAACCTGGTAAAGAGTACGGAGTACAAGTTCCGGGTGCGGGGGATCAGTGCCGACGGGCTGGTGTCCCTGACGGCCTATTCCGCGGCGGTCACCGCATCTACTTCGTCCGCGCCGACCTATGCGGTGCCGACGGGGTTGAAGAGCACGGGGCAGACGGATACGACGGTGAGTTTGTCCTGGGTGAAGTCGGCGAATGTGCCCCGGTACCGGGTGCAGGTGTACACGAAGCCGGATATGAGTGATGCGGTGTATTACCGGTTCA